>JBJETV010000024.1:0-99647 GCA_051883495.1 Christensenellales bacterium | reverse complement strand
GCTTAAAAGAGCCAGAAGACTATATAAGAGTTAAAAAGATAATTCAAAAATTGAGTTTAACAAAACAAGAATTAGAAGTTTTGAATTGTTTATACAATCAAATGACTTACACAAATATTGCCGAACTTTTACATATAGACAGAAAAACTATTTCAAGAAGAAAGAAAAAGATACAAGAAAAATTTCGTTTAACATTTCAAATTGCTTAACTTCAAAGTCCATATCTCACAAAAAAGATATGGTTTTTTTGTAGATATGAAAAAATATCCTTAACTTTTATTTGTTTTCGTGGCTATATAGTGTGGAGGTATTTTCTGATTTGATACTGAAAATTTTACAACACGAGATAGATACCAAGACTTTTTACTTATTGCCAATTTCAAAAATTCACAAAATTTGGACTGTACATTAGTTGTAAAAAGTTGTTATTTGTTTGGGTAAAGTTTGGGTAAAGTTTGTCTAAAGTTGCTTTTTGTTGGGGAAAAGTTGGTATTAGTTTCTGGTAATGCTAAAAAATTTTATGTATACTTTTTTACGTAAAGTATCAAGTGAAATCAAAAATTAGTCAATAAGATGTCATTAAGCTAGCAAATGATATCATTCTAAATTTTGAAATTTTATGATGCCTTTACAATAAAAAACAAAGGAGGTTAAAATGCAAAACTTAAAAATTGAATACATAAACGAAATAAATTTATCAGTTTTAGACAATGACTTTTTTGTGGCAATATTAAATAACATTTTAGCCTCAAATAAAAAGGAGGTTAACAATGAATTATCCAAAAATTAAAGTGTATTTTGATGGTAGTCATTATATTGGAATACCTCATATAACTCAAAAATGGAAAAAGAAAAAAGTGATTACTAAACAAACAAATATTGAAAAAACTAAAAAGATTAAAGAAATATATAAAAATTTAAGTGGAGAAACGAAGAAAGAAAAAATTAAGAATACAATAGAAAAAGTCAATGAAGAAATACAAGATATTGAAAAATCTACAAAACTTGTAAATGAAACACTTGAAAAAGAAAAACGAAATAAAATTGTTAGACAAACGAGATTAAGTAGAAAAATTGGTTTGCAACAATGGACTCACTTTTGCACTTTTACTTATGATAGCCAAAAACTTAGCGAAGAAGAATTTAGAGTTAAATTCTTAAATTGTTTAAGACATTTAGCAACTAGAAAAGGTTGGAAATATATCGGAGTATTTGAAAGAAGTCCAGTAAATCAGAGATTACATTTTCATGGAATTTTTGTGATAACTGAAATGGTTGGAGAAATTACTGAAACAAAAGACTATTCAACAAAAACTCATCAAATGCAAATTACACATCAAAACACATTCTTTTTAGAAAGGTTTGGAAGAAACGATTTTAAGCCGATTGAAAATAATATTGGAATAAATGAAGCAGTCATGTATATGATGAAATACATTCGTAAAACTGGAGAAAAAGTGATTTACTCAAAACACCTACAAACATATTTTGTAACAGATATTGAAGAAAACGATGTAGTTTGCACTATTGGTCAAGAGGATAGAAAAATTTTGCTTTTTGATGATTTCAAATGCTTAGATTTTGAAACTGGCGAAGTATTAGGACAACCTAGTAAAGATAAAGAACTCATAAACACTTTGCCAAAATCATATTAAATGTCTTTCTCAAGCGAAGTTTAAACGAAAACTCTTTCTTGTCAAGGGTAAAATGTATTGTTTCACAACCCTTGACAAGAAAATGAAAACTTAAAGATTAAATATTATTAACCCTTTTCGTTTGTTTCGCTTGTGTCGAAAGACAAATAAAAAAATAAATTAAAAGGAGAAATCAAATATGAAAACAGCAGTAATATATGCTAGATATTCTAGTGACAGTCAAACTGAACAAAGCATTGAAGGTCAACTTAGAGTTTGCAAAGAATATGCCGAAAAGAATGATATAGTTATTGTTGATACATATATTGATAGAGCAATGAGTGGAACAAATGACAACCGAGTTGCTTTTCAAAAAATGATTAAAGATAGTAGTAATCATCAATTTTCAATTGTTCTTGTTTACAAACTAGATAGATTTAGCAGAAACAAATACGAAAGTGTTATACATAAGAAAACACTAAAAGATAACGGAGTTAGAATTGTATCTTGCATGGAAAATATACCTGATACACCCGAAGGAACTTTAATGGAAGCCTTGCTTGAAGGTTTTAATCAATATTTCAGCGAAGAACTTACGCAAAAAGTCAATCGTGGACTTAGAGAAAGTTGGCTTAAAGGAAATGCAACTGGTGGTGCTCATGTTTTTGGATATGATATAGTAAACAAAAAATATGTTGTAAATGAATACGAGAAAGATATTGTGCTAAAATGCTTTAATATGTATTCAAATGGATACCGAGCAAGAGTTATTGCAGAAACTTTAAATGAACAAGGTTATCACAGAATAAATGGTAAAAAATTTGATGAAAAATATGTTTTATTCATTTTGCATAATTCAAGGTATACAGGTGTTGTCGAACATCACGGAATTGTTTATGACAAAATCTTTCCAAGAATAGTCGATGATGTTTTATGGAACAAAGTAAACACTATAAACGAAGAAAACAAACTTGCACCAAGTCGCAAAAAAGAAATATATGACTATATACTTTCTGGCAAACTTATTTGTGGCAAATGCAATCACAAAATGTTTGGTGAAAGTGGAACAAATCATACAAAAGATATACATTATTACTACTCTTGTGCATCAAAACGCAAAAAGAGATGTAATTGCGATAAAAAATCTATACAAAAACAACTTTTAGAAGATATAGTTATAAATGCCATTTCAAAATTATTAGGAACGGAACAAAATATTGAGTATTTAACTACTAAAATCTTTGAATGCCATCAAAACCAAATGAAAGACAACACAAACCTAAAACTACTTGAAAAGCAAAGAAAAGATATTTACAAATCAATTCAAAATATGTTAAAAGCCATTGAACAAGGTATTATAACTGATATGACAAAAACAAGACTTCAACAACTTGAAACCGAACTTGCCGAAATAGATATTGAAATAAACAAAGAAAAACTAAAAGACTATTCCTTACTCACAAAAGAAGAAATAGAACATTTTTTAAAAAAACACGTTTTTGAAGATATGAGCGATATAAAAATACGCAAACTTGTAATAAATACTCTCGTTAGACAAATTTACTTATATGAAGATAAAATAGTTATTCTTTTCAATTTCACTACACCACCAGACAAACCAAAACTAACCCTAGAAGAAAATATCCAAACAGCCGAGCAGATAACCTCTGCTCTTAATAATACTCAAAGTTCGTGCTTATTACCTCAATCCGCACCAAAAAAAGTCCTTTTGGGCTTTTTTTTGTTGTAAAAATTATTTATAAAAGTTTGATATTTTAATCAAAAACAGTTTTAGGGTATTATATTTTTTAGTGATATTATTGAATTATTTTCAAAAACACTAACTCTCGGAAAAGGAGAGTTTGGAAAAAAGAATTCTATTCCCATGGAAAAATATTGGGAATAGTTTTTTTTTAATTCTCTTTTGAAAAAAATACTGTTGTGTTATCCTTTTGATGTAAATGAGTTGAACTCATTGCAGAAAAGGAGGAGAAATGAGAATACAGCGAACCTATTATGAATTGACACCCTCACAAGAAGTTATTAAGATGCAACTTATGTTTTCTTTGGATAAGAGGGTGATAAATATTTTATCTTCTGTCACCAGCGAAAATGATATGGACATAGATAAGTTTAGGCAAGCGATTGCATTGGCTTTTATGAGAAATGACAGTATGCATATTAAGTTTGTAAGGAAGAAAAAACTTATGCAATATTTTGACAATCAAGCTACTTGTCCAGAAGTGCCATATTTGCAGTTTGAAACAAAGGAGGAACAAGAGAAGTTTATAAAACAACAATCGAAAAAGGCTATTGCTTACAAAAAAGGTAAGGTTGTGGAGTTTTATATTTGCAAAACATACGAGGGCAAAATTATGTTATTTGTAAAGATATGCCACCTTATTGCCGACCTCTATGGGTTGAATGTTTTTTATAAAGATTTATTCGAAATTTATAATGCCATGAGCAACAATCAACCTCTTCCACCTGAGCCACCAAAGTTTGAGGAAGTGGTGAAAAAAGATTTGCAATACAAGCACAACGAGGATATAAAACAAAAGAATTACGAATTTTTTAAGAGTTATTTGGGCGAAAGAGAGGAGCCATATTATGCGGGAGTTCATGGTCAAACGAACCAACTTGCAATAAAAAATTTTGAAAAAAAATCTATGAAAATGTTTTTTGTGAACAACCAAACAGAAAGTTATTTGAAACCAATGGACAGTGGCCTTTCTGCAAAGATTGTGGAATATTGTGTAGCGAATAAGATTACTCCAGCAAACTTTTTGTTTTATGCAGTTTCATTGACGCAATCTAAACTGAATAAGAATGCAAAAAATTTACTTCAACTGGAACTGTCAAATTGTAGAGCGACGGCTCTAGAAAAAGGTGTTGCTGGCACAAAAACACAGAGTTTGGGTTGCTATGTAACATTGGAGCCAGAGGATAAGTTGTCAGAGAGTTTGGATATGTTTTGCAAAAATCAAAGACTTTTTTATCGTCATCTTGGGTTTTCAGATTTTGCCTTTCAAATTCTTACACACAAGATATGGAAAAGTTCCAATCTTCGCACCTATTATGCTCTGACATATTCATTTGTTCCTGTATCAACGCCAAAGGGAGTGTCTTTTCAACTTTACAGCAATCACAAATGCGCTTTGCCTTGCTATTTTGCGGTTTTGTTCGACACAAACACTCACCAAATGCAACTTGTTTATGACGTGCAACGCAAGTTGACAAGGGCAGAGGATATAGAGAAATTCCACACCACTCTTCAAAAGATTATCGGCATAATGTTAGATGACCAAGACCCTTGTCTTAAGGAAATTGAAGTGTAGAAAGTTAAGGATTGTTGACAGCCAATAAGATAAAGAAAATGATTGAAATTGATAAATACATTTAGTAAAAATAATAAATGATTGAAAGAATTAAAAAACGATTAGCGACAATTCGGAAACAAAAAAAGTAATTGAAAAGCAATAAAAAACAAATGAAAAGCAATAAAAAACAAATGAAAAGCAATTAAAAATTAGATTAAAAGCAAATAAAATAAAACAAATAGAATCTTAATTAAAAATAAATAAAAATTAAGTAATAATAAACTAAAAGAAATAACAAGGAGAGGATTATGAAAGAACTTAAAAAAATTATCAGTGAATATGTTGGAGTACCTGCTGACAAATTGAATGAAAATACCAGTCTTGTGGGGGATATTGGCATTGATTCCTTTGGAATGGTTTCGCTAGTTTGCGAGCTAGAAGAAAGGTTTGGTTGCACAATACCAGATGAGGAATTTTCCTCTTTCAAAACATTAAATGACTTGTCAACATTTCTTTCAAAAAATAGTGTTCAGTATAAAAGAGCATAATATAACAACTGAAAATAGTATTTAAGCTTGATTGTCAAGTCAAGTATTTTATCCCAGCGCCAAATCTAGCAACATCATAAATACAAAGCCAATGAAGAAACTTATTTGGGCTAGGCGTTTGTTCTTTGAAATAGATTCTGGCAATAAGTCGCAAACGGAAACACAAATCATTATTCCCGCAGAAAATGTCAGCATATATGGCAATAAGAACACGTAATTTAAGCCGATAAGATAGGCAATTATACCTGCTGGCACTTCAACAAATCCTACAAGGGTGGATATTAGGAATGCTTTAGATTTTTTGTAACCAAGGGAGAAAAGTGGAAAGGCAACAGAACTCCCTTCGGGAAAGTTTTGGATACCTATCCCAACAGACACCATAACCGCTTGCAAGAAAGATGCCTCTGTGCCAAGCAGACTGGCTGATGCGAATGCAAAGCCTACGCACATTCCTTCAGGGATATTATGTAGGGCAATGCCAAGGTTGAGTGTAAAAGTATTGATGTTGGAGCCCTGCTTGTTGCGACAAGACAAATCCAATATTAGTATTGCAACATATGCTAGCAAAAAGCAAATGGGAAGAATAATGTAGGCTTTAAGAGATAGTTCATCACAATATTCAATGGCGGGTATAAGCAATGAAAAAATGCTGGAAGCAATCATCACACCACCCGCAAAAGCATGCAAAAAAGATTCCAATTTTGTGCTTAAATTTTTAACAAAAAAAATTGTTGATGCACCTAAACTGGATAATAAAAAACATAACATCGAAAAAACAAAGGCATATATCATATACATTTCTCCAATTCATAATATAAAATAAAAAGATTTTTTGTGCCATTGCTACATGCAAAGTGGCAACAGAAATCATTTGTATAAACTTGTATCATTAACATTGAAAGATATTTTATGTATCTATAGAGAGGTGAATAGTTGGATTGTATTCACACTTTTATGTTATTTTTAATATAATGACTAAGAGTAGAAATATTAAGAAGTGCTGTTTAGATTGCTTGAAAATAGATTTTTACATAGAAAAAGTGTTTATCTGAGGGCATAATATATTTTGTAAATAAAAAATTTAAGTCTAAAACATCAAAAAAGTTAAAAGGGGATTGAATGGGGATATTTTTTGGAACAGATGGAATAAGGGGAAAGGTAAACTCCGAGTTAACCTTTGACTTGGCGTATAAGTGTGGCAATGCGTTGGGGTCTAGCAAGTCAAAACCTACAATTTTAATTGGACAAGATACAAGAGTGTCAAGCAGTTTTTTAACTGTCGGTTTCGCAGGTGGAGCAATGAATGCCGGAGCAAACATAATAGATGTTGGCGTTTGTCCCACTGCAGGAGTTGCTTTCTTGACAAGGGTAACTGGGGCGGATTTTGGGGTTATAGTCAGTGCTTCGCACAATCCAGCAGAATACAACGGCATTAAGATTTTTGATAGCAATGGTTTCAAACTGGGAGATGAAAGAGAAAACTCATTGGAACGCAAATTTGCCCATTCCACAACAGTCCCACCTAGCCAAATAGGAAGTTACAAGCAATGCTTTCATTTGGTCAATAAATACAAAAAACATCTTATGTCCAGTTGCAAGATGTTAACGGGCAAAAAGGTGGTTATAGATGCCAGCAATGGTGCATCTTACAAAATTGCGCCTGCAGTGTTTGAGAAATTGGGAGCAGAAGTAATAAAACTTTCTTGCAAAAGAGATGGCGCAAATATAAACAACAACTGTGGCTCTTTGTATCCTGAGGAAATGGCAAAAAAAGTTGTAGAAAGCAAGGCGGATTTTGGATTTGCATTTGATGGAGATTCGGATAGAATAATTGCTTGTGATGAACTGGGCAATATTCTAGACGGAGATATGTTGGTATTCGCTCTTGCAAAATATCTAAAAGGGCATAATAATTTGAAAGATAGCACTGTTGTTGGCACAAGACACACCAATATTGGCATAGAGAGGGAACTGAACCGCTTGAGGATAAAACTGGAGAGAACGGATATAGGGGATAAATATGTCTTGGAGAGAATGGAGCAAAAAGGCCTAAATCTAGGTGGAGAAAAGTCTGGGCATATAATTATGCTGGATTATGCCACAACTGGTGATGGGGTGTTAAGTGCTTTGCAGATTGCAAATATGTCGGTGGAATTGGGCAAACCTCTTTCTGAACTAACGAAAGTAAAACTATGCCCACAATGTAATATTGATTGCAAAGTAAAAGATAAGATGAGGGTAATCAACAGCGAAAAATTGACTGAAACAATAAGCAAAGAAGAGAAATTTTTGCCCAAAGATTCTCGAATTATGGTAAGAGTGTCTGGAACTGAGGCAAAAATAAGAATTATGGTGGAATGTGAAGATGAAAAGTTGGCAAATGAAAGTGCAAAAAGAATTGCCGATGTCGTGCTGAATATTGACCATAAGGAGATTTAGTCTATGTGTGGGATAACCGCCTATTTGGGTGCAAACGCAGAAAGAGAACTGATTGATGGGCTGAAACATTTGGAGTATAGAGGCTATGATTCTGCTGGCATTGCTGTTTTGAAAGACAAAATCAATGTAACAAAGAGTGCAGGGAAGATAGCAGAACTAGAAAAGATAGTGAAGTTCGATTTGTGTTCAAATTGTGGCATTGCTCACACTCGCTGGGCAACACACGGAGCCCCTACAGACGAAAATGCACACCCACACTTGTCCAATAATGGTCAGTGGGCGGTGGTTCACAATGGGATAATAGAAAATTATGAAATCTTAAAACAAGACCTAAAACAACATGGATTTTTGTTCAAAAGCCAAACAGATACAGAAGTTATTTGCAATTTATTGCAAGTTAACAACAGTCAAAACCCAGTTGAAACATTGATTGAAACAACAAAAAAGTTAAAAGGTTCTTATGCGATTGCTTGTCTAAATGAACTTTATAAAAACACAATCTTCTTGGCAAAATACAAGAGCCCATTGTTTATTGCAAAAAATAGTTCACAAGTTTTTGTAGCAAGCGATGTCATATGTTTTTTGGATAAGGCAAAAGAATACTACTCTCTTGAGGATTATGAATTTTGCAAAGCAGAAAAGAATAAGTTAACATTTTACGATAAAACTGGGAGAATAATAGATAAAAAACCACAAAAATTAAAAAGCTTTGAAATATCCAATTCAAAGGGTAAATACAAACACTTTATGCTAAAAGAAATTATGGAAATACCAAAAGTGCTTAGGAAAATTGTAAAAGAATATAAAAAATGTAACATTTTTGGTATGTATAACAGGGATTTTATTTCAAAATTCAACAAGATTGTGTTGATTGGTTGCGGAACAGCATATCATGCTTGCAAAGTGGGAGAAATTTATCTAACAGAATTTGCTAGAGTCAACGCAAATGCTTATGTTGCTAGCGAATATAGATACTCCAACCCACTAATAAACCAAAAGACTCTTTGCATTTTGGTAAGTCAAAGTGGCGAAACCGCAGACACATTGGCAGTGTGTGATATGGCAAAAGATTGTGAAGCGACAACTGTAGCCCTCACCAATGTGCCATACAGCACACTAGCCAGCAAAGCAAAATATGTCTTGCCAGTTTGTGCTGGGACAGAAATCGCCGTTGCCTCAACCAAAGCCTACTCTGCTCAAATTTCAATTTTGTATATGTTTGCAAAACATATCCAAAATGAGTTGTTTAACCAAAACAATGACTACATGGCAGACATACAAAATCTTAGCAAAGATATTTCTACTCCTACAAAAGAAGAAATTACTCCCATAATAAATGAATTGATATCTGTCAACAAACCATTAAAAAATAATGACATACAAAATATAAAGCATGTGTTCTTTATCGGCAGAAATCTCGATTATGTTACCGCATTAGAAGCCAGCCTAAAATTAAAAGAGATTACATATATCTTTTCGGTGGAGCACCCTGCTGGCGAATTGAAACATGGTTTTTTGGCATTAATAGATTCCACCTCAATATTGTTTGCAGTGGCTACTAATCGCAAACTTTTGGATAAAACATTAAACGGGTCTTTTGAAGCGCAATCAAGGGGTGCAAAAGTGATACTCCTAACTCAATTTGACTTGCCAGAAGGCACAAAAAGAAAATTCTTCAAATGTATCAAATTAAAAGCCCAGAAAGAAGAACTAATGCCAATATCCACTATTACTTTCTTTCAAAAACTAGCATATTCTACGAGCATTAGCAAAGGGCTTAACCCCGACCAGCCAAGAAACCTTGCAAAAAGCGTTACCGTAGAGTAGATGATTTTTATAAATAAACAGCCTCAAATGTAATACAAAAACAAAATAATATTACTTTCAAAGAACTTAAAATATATCTAAACTGATTGAAGAACTTCAATAATATTGTTTTGATAAAGAGTATATATGCAATATTATCGGAAGTTTTGTCTGAATGCACACGAGGCAAAGCAAGTGTATATTCAAGCAAAACTGACCCTTATTCAAACCGTGATGAAGGAAAAACTTTAGTTTTTACTTGGTTTTGTCTAAACAAAACTTAAATTTTGATGAAAGCAAAATTTAACATCACATAGATTATAATATTACATTGACAAATAAATAAAACTAGTTCAAGGAGTTTTGAAACGAGTGAAAAGGGAATTATACTTTTGAAAATATAGTTCTCTTTTATTATCCTTCTCTGTCTTTTGATGCTATGTTTATATTTTTTTATTATAAAGCACTTTTCCCAAAATAAAGAGGATTAAAACATTTCTATTATTTCGTAAGTTCCAAATTGCCAAGACTAAATATAAGACATTTTTTTGCACATCACTTGTTTTATTACATCTAGTTATTATAAATAATACAAAAAACTTTTTATAAAATTATTGACATAAAGTCTGTTTATGAATATAATTTAAGTGCCTAAATATTTTATGACAATTAAATTTTAGGACAAATAGTAAATACTTGCACATTTATTATATTATAAAAAATTTCCAGTATCAAAATTTTCCAAAACATAGAACCAGAAGTTTCCCAAAACATAATAAAAATAGCACCCCAAAAAAATATCCTATAAAACCTTAATATGCTACTGTGGCTCAGCGGTAGAGCACTGCCTTGGTAAAACATAAAAAGCACTTTTTAACCACTCAAATTCACCGCAAAAATCAATCAAAGACACACTATGCTGGTGTGGCTCAGCGGTAGAGCACCACCTTGGTAAGGTGGGGGTCACGGGTCCGATTCCCGTCACCAGCTCCATAGAAAACCCTTATTTTATAAGGGTTTTTTCAATGTTCAAATCCTGGGATAGATTCGAACTATTTTGTAATTTTGACAACAATTGACAACAGTTTTACATAAAAATCACTCTTAAAATCAACTCAAATTTCCAACTCAAAAAATTATTCATCTAAACCCTTCAAAAACCACCTAAAATCACCCTGTTTGTTGTCAAATTTGTAGTACTACATTTATTTCACAAAAATCATTAACTTTTACAAGAAAAAACCGACCTTTGATTTCTCAAAAGTCGGTCGTGTTCTCTTAAATTGTCAGTTCAAATACATATTGGCGGATTAAAATAATATATCATCTTCGACAGTATCTAGATAAAAACTATCATAAAAATTTATATTATTTTGAGCAAATATTTGATATAGTTTTGTTTGTTTCATTTTATTTAATTTAATCTTCTTATTTATTCTCAAATCTAATTTGCAGATAGTGTATATTAACAACCAATTTTTAGAAAGCATTGAAGAATCTTTGATTTTTTCTGTTATTATTGATAATTCTTCATTATATGTTTCAGAAACTTCTTTTAAATTTTTAAAACCAGCATTTCTATAATTATGGTTTAAATAATCTAAACACATAATAATTGCCAAGTCGTTATCACTTTTTAATATCTCTATAATATTTTCATGATTAATAATTACTCCCGCCTTTAGAATTATGTAAAGTAGCCACAAAACTTCATGATCATGATTTGAAGACAACTCTTTGCTTAATATTTTATTCATTTGCTTGTGAAACCTTTCAGGTTTTAAATATGGTAAATATAATTCTATAACATTCACAACATAAGGAGATAATAAAGGAAAAGTTATCATTGTGTTAATTAATAGACCATATATTTGTGGCAAATATTTGTTTGGTAAATTTTTATCGTTTAATATTTTTAGCAAGTATTTTAAAGCTCCAACATTCCCTTCCGAAGCCAATGAATAAGCTTTTTGTAAAAGAATATAAACATTTTCTCCGTCTTCAGCCAACGGAAATAAATCATCAAAATTTTCAAGCACATCAAAAGGGAATTTTATAAGTTGTATTTTTTCTTTGTTAATTAATAAATTATATTCACTTAATATTGATGCTATTTTAGGAATTGCATTATTTGCTTCTTCCTGTGTTGAAAAATAAAAATTATAATCATCTACATATCTAACAAAATCATATTCTTTTTTTAATATTCTATCTAATTCACTTAAAATGATTTCAGATGAAACTCTTGAAGTAAACGGACCTGTTAATAAGCCATTAGTTTGTGTTCCATTCATGTTTGAATTTAATGTGTCTATCTTATCTCCAATCTTATATTCATTAGATTGTAAGTTTTTATTATTATACATCTTTTTTGCATTTTCTTTTCCAACACAAGCCCACGATAAAGAATGCGTATATATACTATTAAAGCAGTTTGCGATATCCAACTTTAGTTTATACTTATATCCCACAAAATGAGCATTACGAGAATATATTGATTTTCTATAATTTGAAGGATACTCAAAAGGTCTTATGTATGTTATTTTAGATTCACTACATCTTGAATTACATGTTGATAATATAAAATCATAATTTATTCCCATATAATTCGCTAACTCTAAAAACGAAATTATATTTGGAATATACATTTGCCTTCTTAGCAACCCTTCTTTACTCATAGAAATGGAAAGAGGATAGGTCCCTTTTGAAGAACCCTCTACTAACTGCATTAATTCATATTTAAGATAATCCCATTTTTTCGCTAAACTATTTGTGTTAAAGCAGCTAGGAAAATGCTCGCAAAAATAACCATTATTAGAAAGAATGGATTCCACAAAATTTTTTTGAGTTAATTTCCTAAGTAAATTTTTCATAATTTTCATTTAACATATTATAGCATATTTTTTTTAAATTTCCATACATTCGACAAAATATTACATCTCAAAATCTTTTTCTTTTCTGCGTTTTCTTCGTTCTTCTCGTTGGCGTTTTAGTTCTTCGTATTGTCGGTCAAGTTCGTCATCTGTCATTTCTTCGTAGGTTATTGGTTTTGGTTCGGTTTTTTCGTTATTAAAGGTGTTGCCGTCTATATGGTAGGCAGGGACATCTTTTTTAATATGTTCTTCGCCATCATATAGTGTTGTGTCATTAAAAAGACTATCCAACAGTTCTGCACCTTCGTAGTCGAGTTCTTGGTCGATTACTGAATTGTAGTGCAATTGGGTAGTCTTTGCGTCTTTATGTCCAAGCAAATGCTGAACATCTTTAATATTCCTTTTATTCTCAATTTGCATATTTGAGAATGTTTGTCTTAACATGTGGCAATGAAGTCCAAATTCTTGCCTAAAACCGTGTTTCTTTGCAAACCTATCAAATACTCGACGGGTTGCATCATAACTGCGTATTGAGCCGTCATCGTTGCAAAACACAAGGTTTGTAGGTTTTGTTAGAGATTTACCTTTAACTTGTTCTTTGCACCATTGTATTTTTCGCCATTGTAGCAAAGCGTCAATTACAAGTTGTGGCATTTTTATTGCTCGTTTACTACAAGTTGTTTTAGTGCTTGAGATAATATTCTTTCTACCAACGATATTAAGGTCGTTATCAAACTCAACATCTTCGGTTAGTCCTTGCTCAACGAATAAAGCACCTTTTTCAAAATCTATGTTTTCCCATTTTAAAGCAAGTGCTTCTCCAATACGAAGTGAAGCCAACATCATGACTAAGGAAAGTGGTTTAATAATGTCTGGTCCATCATCAAGCGCACGAATAAATCTTGCTCTTTCAGCAACAGGAATCGCTTTGTAGTTTTCATTGTTTTTGTGTTGACCTTTACTATCAATATAGGTCTTTTTATATCTATTGCTCACTTTACATTTTAAGGTAGGATTATCAAAGGCAAGTCCTTGTTCAATTAAATGTTCATAAAATTGATTTAACAAAAACTTTATTCTCTTTGGAGTGTTAGACCTTCCTTTGTGGTCTTGTAAGGATTTTGTCAAAATCGCTTGAACGATGTTTGTGTTAACTTCATTTATTTTCATATTTCCAATCGCTGGAAGAATGTGATTTTTGAATGTTCTAATATTGCTTTCAAATGTGCGAGATGATACCATTGTCTTTTTGAAAATTCGCAACCAATTCTTCATTGTTTCGCCAACCAATGCAGTTGTTGAAGATACTTGTGGACCAGTTACCAACCTGTGTTTTAGCGCACTCATTTTCTCTAGAACTTCTGCTTGTGAATGACCATAAACCGACTTTCTATTTATCTTGCCATCGGGTTTATATCCAAGAGTTACAACTCCACACCAACGACCATCTTTTCTTTGAACAATGCTTCCTTCGCCATTTGCTCGTCTAGAATTTTTTCTTTTCTTAGCCATTAGTTTTTCCTCCTGTTGTCTTGAAAGTAAGCCCATCTTGCAAATGCCATTACACTAATAACTTTGCGCTTGCCAACATTGGTGGTTGGAAAATCATATCTATTCATAAGTGTTCTTACATTGCCTTTGCCAAGACCTGTAATTTTCATTAAATCCTCACAGTCTAAATAATCTTTATTATATCTATCTGCAAGTCTTTTAGCCTCTGCAGAAATCAACATCTCTGCTTGCAAATCTTCTTGCTTAAACATTAAAATTATTTCTCCTTCATATTTAAAATCTCCTTTCTATAATTTCTAAAATTTACTTGCATCGAGCAATGTAAAAGTGGCTTAATTTAGCCATAAACGGAAGTGGGATTCCCACTTGCCGAAATACGGGGAGTGTATGCAAATTTGCAAACATGGGGTTTTAAAAAGTGTATACGCGAAAACCCCTTTATTTTAGGGCATTTATGGCACTAAAATTTGTTCAAATGCATACAATCCTTATCCTGCTTACTAAAAATAATCTAATATTATCGACCTTTATGGACTTCCCATAGCAACAGGACTTTCTCAAAATAGTTTTACATTCTCTTACACCTCCTTTTTTATTATTACATATCCACATGTTCACCATCTGAACATTCGAGAGATATTTTACACATTGTAACACTAGTGCTTTACCACCGTCTGGTCAATCACTCTAAATTTATTAAACATTTTACAACACTCGTTTAACCACATTGTTCCCAATGGGAAATATTTTTTGTAAATATAACACAAGCGATATATCACCATCTGATACATCGGTTATATTTTATGGATTTATTTTATCACTACCGCTCGGACACCATCTGTCCTATCACTAAAATTTTTTATTCAATTTCTCTAACATTATTACATAGCCGCTTCACCACCGTTTGGTAAAGCGATGTAACTTTCTCATATATTTTACTACTCTCGCTGTAACACCGTATGTTACAACGGACTAAATTTTATAACAATATTCTAACATACCATGGTATCACCATCTGATACCGCGAACTAAATTATTTTATTACACACACTGTAAAAACATCTTTTACAGCGGCAAATAATTTTTATTATAAAGCAAGTGATACGACACCATTTGTCGTATCTGTAAAATTTATTTTATTATACAAGGTCCGCTGTGACACCATTTGTCACAGCGCTAAAACTTTTTTTAATTATAATACAACCGAATTGACACCATTTGCCAACTCGATAAAATTTTAAGGTTGTCTTTTCTTTATTATTAATTTCTTTTCTGGTTAACAAATAAAGATGGATTAAATTCATCTCTCAAAAATAAGAAAAAGAACTATCAATATTGGTAGCTCTTTCTCTATGATTCTATTAATTATTTTCTTGTTGTTCGTTGCCATTATAACACAACATTTCAAAATCTCAAATAGCCAAAATTATCATATTGTAGATTTTTGTCTTTGTTTGTCTAATACAAAAACACCCAATCGTTATGATTGAGTGTTTAAGTGATTATTAATTTTCTTTATCTGACATAGCAATAGTACGTGTAGCAGAGTTGACTTCTTGAGAAAGAACTATTTCATTTGATGTTAAGTTTTTATTGTCAGTCAATTTAGAATAATCAAACTTTAATTTTTCTTGTAAATAGTTGAAATTTAGTTCTAATTCAGTGAATATCTCACTCCAAGTTTTAACATATATTTTACATTTATCAATATTAAATGCCAAACTTTTTTCACCATGTTCTTTATTACTTTGCAATTCCCATTTTATTTCATCATTATATTTATTTCCTACAAGATAGAACTCCCAATTTATGTTTGCGGCATTAAATCTATCTTCTCTCGTTATTACACCAAAATACTTTTTTAATTGGTCTAATTCAGTTCTACCTAAAGTAACACTTGGTCTTTTTAATTCAACAACTATGCATTTTTTCACATCGCCACAAGGTAGTGATTGAATAGCAAAAATATCCATTTGTTTATATTTGTCCTCATCTTCAATAACGACAGATCCTTTTTCATAATAATTATCAGAAGCATAGTTTAAATACATTCTTAAGGCTTCTTCGAAATCGGGTTCTTCCGCTGTCACCAAATGATATTCTTCACCAAAAAACCAGTAGTGTTTTTCAATAAACTTTTGAATATGGTCTACTTCATTTGCGACCCTTTCTTTTTTTATTAATTCTTTAAAATCTTTTATTGCTTGAAGTCTATCTGTAATAAGTTGTAGCATAGAAAGAACGTTGTTTAATTCCACCTTGTCTAGCAATTCTGCCATATCTTGACGCTCTTGACTGGTTAATTCTGTAACGTCACCCAATATCTTAAATAAATTATCAGTCTCTCCCGAATCCTGTATTAATTCAAATAATCGTATTAATGTCTTTTGTTGTATTTTATTTAAACTAGTAAAAACTTTTGGAACAAAATAATATACATTTGCTATCAAATCATCTAATTGTTCTTCTTTAAATCTATCTATAACATTATTCGTATTATATTGAGGATAAACCTTTTTCTCTTTTAATTTTTCGATAAAAGATTTAGCATAAGCTTTAATAAATGGTCTTCTTATTTCCACTAAAAACTTATCGCATTCCAACTTTAATTGTTTGAACTCTTTAGATTTTTTTGTTTTTAAATCTACTAAATTCCCATCATCTAACTGTGAAGTAAAGCTAAATTTATCTATATTAAATAAGTTTGACTTTATAAAGACACTATGATAAAAATTATCTCCTTTGTTGTTGAGTGTTGTATTTTCTTTATGCCTTACAACTTCATATCCATCAATATAATAGTATTTAGAATATTCCTCATTTAATTTACGTGTCCAAACACATACTGTAATTTCCGCTTTAAAATCCTCGATTTCAAAACTTCTGGTTTCTTCAGAATATAAAATATCAGAACAATCAAGTGGGATTCCATTAATATGTATTGATTTATCTTTATATAACTGAAGATACCAAGCAAAAACAATTTTTAATTCTTGAATTATTTCATCAATATTAATATTGTTGTTAAGATTTAAAGAAACAGTCGTTCCTGTATCACTTGTTGTTTCTTTTGGTTCGGTTGGCATGTAATTAATTAGGTCATCTTCTCTTATGTTTATTATATAAGTTTTATTTCCAGATTCTGATTTAAATATGGTTTCCCAAGAAGCTGAACTAGCAACTTCATAAAAACTATATCTTCCAACACCTTTTTTACCTTTTACATTAAGAGCCTCTATATCTGTTTTATTCTTTTTTTCAGACTCATAGGCAGGTCCAAACTTATTATCAAGCTCAGAAAATTCTATACCTATACCATTGTCTTTTATAATAAGTTTTGTTATCGCATCTAATTCGTTTTTTTCTGTAGTTATATCTATTCTTGTTGCTTTTGCATCAAAACCATTCCAAACATATTCAATTACAGCCTCTTTAATGTCATAATGTTTAAGTGAGTTTTTTAATCCTTCACTTGTTAATTTAACCTTTGGCATGAAAACCTCCCAATCCTATTCTTAATACTCATTATACTTTTTATTACAACCCTTAACTTTTTCAGCGGGGTACTTTTTATCATTTTTTTCTATTTTGTTTGAAACTGCAGAACTTAAATCTATATTGTTCATTTGAGCAAAACGAAGAACAAAATATAAAACATCAGCAAGTTCTTCTTCAACTTCAATTCTCTTATCTGAACTCATAACTTTTTTCATATCTTCTTCAGATTTAAATCTAAAGATTTGTAAAAGTTCATTTGCTTCGGTTGATATTCCAATTGCAAGTTCTTTAGGATTATGGAATTGATCCCAATCTCTTCTCTCACAAAATTCTTTAACTTTATTCTTTAATTCTTCTAATGTTACTACTTTATCGTTTATCATAATTTTTCTCCTAATAACTTAAAAGCTTTACCATTTAATATACCATCTAACATTCCACCAACAGATAAGTCTCCAACAACTATTTCATCAGATGTGTCAAGCACAAACTGATTCCTTATTTTTGCATTATCTCTAGTTGTTACTTTAAGCATATTATCGAAAGGTGATATAATTAACATTTGTCCACTATTAACAGCTTTTTCAAACTTTGTCGGGCACTTGTTGTAAATTTCTCTAGACAATACCATAATAATCTTTTTGTTATTCTTTAACAATAAATCTAATAGTTTACTTTCATTTTTACTTTGAAAACCAGAAACAATGCAAATATCTTCATCAACGGTTTCTAACCACTCAGTAATTTTACTTATTGTATTTGGATGACTCTTCTGCGAACTCAAAAATCCCATCTTGTGATTATTTAAAAGTTTTAAATTTCCTATATAATTTTCTTTTTCACTATTAAATGAAAGGTTACAACAGTCACTTGGATTATAGTTAACATGAGTTTTCCAATGGTTATATGCTTCGGTACAGTCTTCACAAACACTAATTTGTTCAAACCCTTTAATCTTACTAATAAGTTTTTTCTTTGTTTCTAATGGAAGATGATAATATCCACCTTCTTTATGAGTATATTGAGAGTAATCTAAATCAAAAGTTCGCTTAATAAAGCCATTTACTCTAAGGAATTCCACAATTACTTTCTTACATTTAACCTTATTTAAAATATCAAAATCAATATATTCAGGAATAAACGGACTTACTCTGATTGCAACATCAAAACCATTGGCTGAAAGTTTTTCAATTGCTTTAATCCTTTCTGAAGAAATAGTTGCCTGTTCGTAGGTTAAAGCAGTTTTATCATCTGTGCTAGTAACGGTTATTTGAATGTGTGCTAAATTTTTATCTAGAATTTTCATATATTCATCACTAGCAATCAAATTAGATTTAGTAACGATTAAATAATGAATTCCATATTTATTTAAAAGTTGAATAGTTTTATATGTAACTTTATGTTTTACTTCACAAGGTTGAAAGCAATCTGTCATGCCTCCAAGTCTTAAAACCGTTCCTTTTTCAAGAGTTTTAATCTTTTTTTCAATCTTATTAATGTCTGCCACACTAGGATCATCAGGGTGCCACAAGTCTCTAAAACCTAAAAGAGATTTAGCATAACAATACTTGCAGTCGTGAAAACAACCACAACCATAAGTATCTAGTCTTGTGGAATAATGGCATTTTTGTCCTTCATTACCTTCAACAGTTTTATAAAAGCTTTTAAACTCTTTCATCCTTTGTCCTCGTATTTAATTAAAATATTTCTTTAAATATTCATTCATATTTTTGTTACAAGCATAAACATAACAGCCCTTGATACCTCTTTCCATCATTACTTTGTAAGAGTTAATAATGTATCTCTTTAGTTCTTCCGGAGAACTTCCTTTTTTAACATTAGTATCATAAAAGTTATCAGGATATATTAATATTTGATTATTTATAGGATCATAATCTATTTCTTTTCCTAAAATGACACCAACATAATTCAAATCATATCCTTGAGTGGTGTGTATACAACCAATTTCATTTATTGATTCTTTTCTTAAAATCCATTCTTTGTTGGTCATATTCCATGGATAAGTTTTATACCCAAGTTTAATATCGTATAATCCTTGAGATTTTATTTCCTCTAAAGATTTTCCTTTGGTTTTCCACTCCCAGGCATATCCTGCAACATTTCTACACAAACCAAACTTTTCATTAAGTTCTTTAATGCTATTAATCATTTCATTTGGATCATCAAAAACCTTAATGTCGTAATTTTTTATTTGTTCCTTACTATTAACTGTGCATTTTAGTATTTTATCTAAATAATCAATATAAAGTTTTCCGCCTTCACATCTCATTTGAGAAGTTAAAGTATATTCTTTTATTTTAGTTTTACTTAATGAGTTTTCAAACTCTTCAGGCGAAATATCTGAAGCTTTGATTGATTGTTCTTTATCATAGAATAGAATTCTGTGTTTACTGCTTTTGATAATCCAATCTAATGTATTAGTTGTTTCAGGTTTCATGTTGAGTTTTCTGCAACACTTATCAAATTCTCCCATCCA
Organism: Christensenellales bacterium; assembly: GCA_051883495.1. Classification (GTDB taxonomy): domain Bacteria; phylum Bacillota; class Clostridia; order Christensenellales; family UBA1242; genus UBA7862. The sequence goes on along the minus strand of JBJETV010000024.1, from coordinate 79,520 downwards.
ACTAATATTTTTTCTTTTTGGAAGTCTGTGAGTTTCATCGACTAATAATATATCAAATTGTTCACCAACAACATCTGTTGGACCAATAACCATTTTGCTTTTTAAACCGTTGTGACTCTTGTTAAAAACAGCTTTAAGAGTCGCTCTTATTGATGTCATTGGTAAAACATAACCAATTTTTAATTCGCCATTGTCTTCAACATACTTTTTAAGCCTATGTAAAATTTTATTTTTAAAAGTTGCATATTCAAAAGATTCCTCATCTTTAAAAGAATCGATTGTTTGAGAGTTTGCATTCGTTAATAAACTCATAATATAGATTGCTAAAATTGTTTTTCCAGTCCCTGCAGAACCATTGATTATACAAGTTGTTCCGTTTTTAGAATCCTTTTTAAGTCCATCTAGCATATCTTTAATAACATTGTAACAAACTTCTTCTTGTTCAACTGTTAAAGATGTGTAAGGGGAATAGGTAAACAAGTCGCTATTAACGATTGCTTCGTAAGTAGATTTTGCAAGATCTAAATCTCTTAAAGAATCCCAAATTCCTTTGTTTTCTTCAGACCCTTCAATTTTATTTAAGTATTTTTCTCTTTGATAATAGTTGTGTTTTGAAGATTGTCCCGCATTTCCGTTTAACAAAGTAAACTTTTGGTCGGCACTGTACATCCTGATTAACGATTGTTCAATATCTAATACTGCAGATTTATTAAATTCATCATCAAAAATAACATGAATATCCTTCAATCCACGCTTTTGCTTATTATCTAAATGCTGACCAAATCTATTATAGAAATTACTTGTCTCTCCTATGTACAAAAAACTTTTGTTGTTAATTAAATAAACAACTGGCCAATCTCTGCCTTTTGCTTCGTTAAGAACTAAATTTCGTCCTTCTTGAGAGAAACTAAAACTTTTAATTTGCATATTTTATCTCCAAAATATCTTTTCACCATACATTATAGCATACTTTTTCTGATTTTGTATGAAAATGTAAGAAAAAACTAGCAAATTTAATTTTGCTAGTTTAATGAATATCATTTCCGGTATAAAATTTTAAGTTATATTTGTTTGCTAGTAATTTTGCATCTCTAACATTAAAACTTGATTTAAATCTTGATATTGTTGCCTTTTCTGTTTCAGGTGTCCAATAGATTTTTAAAAGTCTCTTTGTTCTTGTTATAGCCGTATAGAATACATTATGAGAAATCTTTTCCTCAACATCGTGAGTAATTACGATTTTAACAGAGTCATATTCTAATCCTTGAGATTTATGTATAGAAGTTGCATAAGCAATCTGAAAAGGTATAATATTATCTGCATCTTCGTCATCATAATCAGTAGTTTTTATTTTTGTAACTCTAAATTTTATTATAGATTCTCCATCTTTGACACTTAATATCTCAAAATTTCTATGATAAAATTCCAGTTCCGATATCAAATCTACATTTATTTTTACTTGAAAATCAATCCATAAATCATCCTTTTCGATTCCAACAATTGTTCCTTTCATATTGTTGTAAACTAAGCCATCAAACCTTTCTGTTTTATTGAACAATATTGGGTCATCAATTTTAAATGTCCAAACATCCCAATATATTGGTTTATTTGGATTATTTTCTTGTAAAAATCTATTTACATTATTAATTCCATACAAACCATCATAATTCAAACACAAAATAATTTCATCTTTTGATTCGGGCTCAAAAATACTATCATTAAGATCACTTGAGAATCCATTTCTATCAATTGCTTCTTGAATATCACATTGCAAAGTTCGCACATTTTTCCATAGTCTTAAAAGTTCTTCATCATTTGTTCTATGTGTGTCAGATAAGTCGGTAATACAATAATTTGGAACAAAGTAACGAGCTAAGTTAAACCAATTCCCAAATGAAATTGCCTCAATCTGATAAACATCTCCAACAGCGATAATTTGATCGCATTCTATTTTTGTTAAAATACCACTCATATCTTCATTGCTTACTATACTACATTCATCAATCACCAATATATCGTAATTAATACGAATTTCATTGTTTATAAATTGATAAATTGTTTCAAATTTAAAATTATTGTTATCATCGATTCTATTTTTTAAGTTATTTACCGCAGTATTTGTTTGTGATAAGAACAAAATGCTTTTTTCCTTATAAAAATCGGCAATATGGTTAACAAAATATGTTTTTCCTGTTCCTGCAGGACCATAAACTAATGCCAATTTTGTTTTTTCAAACAATGTTTTTAATTTATTTAGTTTTTCTTCACTATCTATCTTTGTTTTTCCTTCTTGTTCATACCAACTTTTAAAATCTTCACAATAATTATTAACCCCAGAGGAACTAAAATCTTTAAATTTATTTATAACAGTTAAAATGTCATTTTCATATTGTTGAATATATAAATTATCATGTAACTTATATATCTTTCTTCCTGGATGTCCAAAATAAACTGTTCGATTATATTTTTCAATTAAGTCATCGATATTCTCAAAATTCTCCAAAGTTTCTATAGGAGTGTATAATGTTGATTCATTTTCTACATTTGAAACTAATCTTCTTGCTAAAAACTCATGTTCATGACCTTCAATATCTATGCATTGAAATAAATCAGTAATTCTTATAGGATGTCCCAACAAAGATGTGTTATAAGGCATCTCATCAAAAGAAATCGCGCCATAATGTATGTATAAATTTGAAAGTTTGCTATTTTGTCTATAATCTCTTTGATCCTTAATAATATTATTATTTAATCTAAGCAATAAACAACTTAAAATATTTGCGCCCGGCGCTTTGCTTACAATTAAATCTCTACATTTGTCTAAACAATTAAAAATCTTAACCTTCTTAACATCTTCTAATATTTTTGTTTTATTATAATCGTAAACCTCTTTGTCTAGCTTAACTAAATCAACTAAGCTTATTCTGTGCTTTGTTATGAAACTCATTAAGTTTGAATATTCTTTACTATCTGTTCTAATTTCCTCACTAATTCCAAAAAGTTTCATAAAATTCTCAAATTCACAAGGTCTAACAGAGACCATCCAACTAGTCAATATATTGATTGGCATAGCTTTGCCAAATATCGTTGCCTTTTTTCTAACATACTTAATATTAACAGCATAATTTTCAAAAAGCTTAACTTTTGAATAGACAATCATTCTATCATATTTAGTTGCAAAATCATTTACTGTAGATAAAGTTATTTCATAATAAATATCATTCTTAATTAAAATTTGATTGACTTTCTGTACATAATATCTATTACCATAAAACAACGAACCCGACTCTATTGGAATTCTATCTACCACATTTGTAATCGCCTCATAATACTCCAAAAATTTTGGATCTTGATAAACCTGAAATTTATAGATATTTTTTAATATATTCACACCATGATATTTTCTTAAATACTTCTTTAATTCTATAAGATATTCATAATATTTTAACATTAAACGTTCGGAAATCTCTTCATCTTCATAATAGTGTGAAATTGAACCTTGCAACATATAATGAAATTTATATAAGAAAAAAGTTTCCGGATTGTTTCTTATAAATCTTAAAGCCTCTTGAATTCTATCATAGTTGTAATTTAATGGTTCGCCTTTATCTTTCATTAGTAAATATAAAGATATTGCCTCTACGAAATGTCTTAGCGGCTCTAACACATTTTTTGACACTTCGGCACGGTTTTCTCTTGTAAATTTAGAAAGATCTTCATCTATTTCAGCATTCATTTTATTTAAAACATCACTTAAATTTCTCATATGTACCTTATGTTAATTATAACATATATTTGTCAATTTTCCATAACTTCTACATAATTCGCACAAAATTATTTAGGTTGGTGTATTTCTTTGTTTTTTATGCTATACTTATTCTGAGGTTATCAACTTATGTACTTAAGATTAAAAGATATTTTAAATGAAGGCTGCAAAAAAATGCCATATGCCATATTCTATTTTATAGATAATGATGAAAATAAAGAAAACAATACATATTATCGATTATTTTTCGACTGTTTCAAAAACATCGAATTAATTTGTCATGCAATAGATATTAAGGCCTATACCCAGGCTGGAACATTGTTGAGGTCTTTAATCGAGCAAACTTCAACATTACAAGTTTTATTAGAAAATCCTTCAATACTAAATGAATATAATAAATTCTCTAAATTAAAACTAAATTTAATTATGAATAAAGAAAAAGCAAGACAAGATATACTTAATTTAAAAAATTCATGTAAAGTTAAATGTAGTTTTATAAATTTTTGCGATTTCGGGTGGTTAGAGAAATTAGGAGAAACAAATTTTTCTATTGACACTATTGTAAAAAAAGCACATATAGGTTCTTTGCCGGTTTGGAGAACTTATTGTAATAACTTCGTTCATAATTCTTTGTCATTTACACAACTAAATGATAGAGGAATCAATTACTATGTAAAAAACTTCATCTATATATCTGCATTGCTATACGATCATTTACTTTGTCTATTTCACAATCTTAACGGTTTTGATTTTGTTTTTGAAAATATAAATCATAGAGAGATTTTTATAAATAATTATAAGTATGTAACAGAACAAAGAAAGTTGGAAGATTCTGCAACTTAATAATGAAACTTTTTGAAATGTTAAACTCTAATTTGTTCCCTAATTTTTTGACAACACTTGATGTTCGGTTTTAGGCGAGTTTAGATGATTTTAGGTGGAAAAAGTAAGTTTTTTGGTGGGTTAAAATGGGGCTTTTGTTGTCAACTGTTGTCAGATTTTTGAAAATTGACAACAATTGTGAGATTTGTGGGCAAATAAAAAAACACAGGAAATATAAGGGTTTCCTGCGAATTGAGTTCGAGTCTTATTTGGCAATAATTCGAAAGTTGGTAAGGCAGGGGTCACGGGTCCGATTCCCGTCAGTAGATCCATAACATAAAAGTCGCTAAAACCCTTTATTTATAAGGCATTTAGCGATTTTTCTTTTTCAATTTTTGTGTTATATCTTTTTTATCAAAACAAAATTTGACACCCTTTTTCATATATTTGGTGTCAAAAAATTCAACAAAAAAGATCGAAAATTGATAAACTCAACTTTCGATCTAATTCGTTCTAAAACTATTAACATTTGGTGTAAATGGTGTCAATTGGTGTCAAAATTATTTTATTACTTTTAAATCATCAAGTTTAACAGAAATGCAATCTCCATAAAACTTGCCATTTTCATCTATGCCAGAAAAATCCACCTCGATATAATTTTGGACTGCATTATTATCCATAACGCAACTTATATCTCCTTTATGTATTCCAAATTTCGCATATCTATCTTCTTCAACAATCAATTCTATCATATCATATTCTTTAATTTTAATAGGTTGAATTTCATTTTTTTGTTTTTGCAATTATATCATCTAGTTTTGAAAGTAATTCTTTTTCTAATTCTGCTGGAAGTTTTTCTTTTTCTAATTCTAAGTCTACAAATTTTACATTAACAATTGCAAAATCACCAACATTTTGTGGGTTAAAAAATAATACGTCAACATCATCAAAATTTGTACCGGAAACTATTCCGTGCATATCTTTTACTAAACCAAATTTTTTATAAGGCTTATCATTTTTTAACTTTACTAAATCTAATTTTTTCATTTTATCCAACCTCCAAATGGTGTAGTATTTTTTATCTTTCCTTCTGGGCACAATAACCAACCCGAATAAAAGCTGGTTCCATTAAATGATACAGGAATTGCCAATCGCTGTCCACGTCTATCTAAATTTTTTAAAACATAGTTTCCATTTTGATAATGGTTAAGCGCTTGTTTGTTATACTCTGTTTGCAAATAACCAGAATCGTCAATATTAAATCCTAGATCATAAAATATTTGATTTTTCCCTTTAGACTTTTGTGTGTTTTTAAAAACATATTCTGTAAATTTTCTAATATCGCATTCGGCGTTAGCATTACTTTTTACAATGGATTGAGAAATGTTTTCTTTTTGCAATCGCTGCGTTCGTGTAAAGGTTGCTCTGGCATGTTTCTTGTTACCAAATAACAACCATCTAATGCCGTGCAATTCATACAATGGCCAAATAATGCCATTATATTTCTTAAAATTTCCCTAAGCCATTCTGGTTTGTTTGAAATAAGAAAATGATCCCATTCAATCCATTGATTATAAACAATCTCTCCATTTTCTCCAATTTGAATCAAATTATCAAATATACCCATATTATATCAAATCTTCTCTTAAAATACAAAAGGCTGGAGAAGTAAATCACTTCTTCAACCTTTTACAATATCATGCCATGCAATTTATGTCCAATTTGATATCTAGCGCCAACTTTTATTTTGCATATCTTGCATTGTGGGGATGTGCAATGATTGCAAATTTATGCTATTCTATTAGCAAAAACTTGCACTGACAGTTACACCCGTTTGTTTTGTTTCGGTATAGATGACGATATAATACGTTCCTGCTACAGGTGCGGTGTAATAGGTGTCGCTATCTCCATCTTGTTTTTCAACTGGATTGCCATTTGCATCTAGAAAATACCAAGTTAGACCGGTTGTAGGAGATGCATCTAATTGCAAATCGTTATCATAACTATTAGCTTGAACGTCAAGTAGTATATCTTCTGTAATAGTAAGTTTGAAATAGTTATAATTGTTGTTCCACAATGCTACATTTGTTTTTGAGAAAACCCCTTCACTATATTCAAGAGTTTTGATGTTGTTTGAATAGTGTGTGACTATCATTTCATATTCTCCTGGAGTAACAAAAGGCATTTCAAGATATTTGACACCATTTTCCAACAATTTTTTGACGATTTCTGGAGAATCGCTTGAGGTTTCTACCGCCCCAAATTGACCAGCTGCACGAGTTTCCATACCAGTTTTGATAAGTTGCTTGTTTGCATCATAAATCTTTGCTTGTGAATGATTTGTATCTGTTTGTTGCAAACCACCGCCAACTTTATTCATATTTATCCAGTAGTAGCTGTTTGCGAAATCACAGTCCTTTACTTCGTAGCGGAAGTAATATGTACCAGCCTCGGCTATAGTAAATTTGACTTTGGTTTGTGTTTCAGCATCAGATTTAACAAAGTTTACGTCAATATAATTCATAGCAACTGTTTCTGTTTTTGTCTTTTGACAAATGGTGCAGGTGTAAGTTTTTACACCATCGTTTTGAAGGGTTGCTTCCGCTGTGACCACTCCATCATTCCAGGTGTGTTCTGCCTTGTCTAGTTGTTCAGTGCAATTTTTGTCTTCGCAAATATGCCAGTGATAGCTGTCGTCGCTAGTCCATTTTGCTGATGCATTGTGAGTGTGTCCACATGCAGTTAGCATGAGCATTGCTGGGATAATCAAGCAAAATGCTAGGACAATAGCCAAAATTGATTGTTTCTTTTTCATAATTTTTCTCCTTATATTTTGTTTTGTAAATGAATGATAGATTTTTCGAAATCTACAAAAAAAATTTCACCTCCCTTATTTTTTCTACCTAAATATTCTATCATATAGATTACCGACTAGTTTCACCAAATCAGTCCTAAAAAGTCCTTTTTTTTGAGGAGTTTTAGTCCTAAATTGTCCTAAAAATTGCATTTTTGTTGTATTTTTATAAAAAAACTCCAATAGTATAAAACTGTTGGAGTGTATTGTATGAGGAAATTAGGTCAAATAAATTTTTTAACTGTTCGGCACAATTCTTCTCTGTTAGCGACTGCAAGTTTACTGAGAATATTTGTTATGGTGTTTTTGACGGTGCTGTCGGAGATGTATAGGTTTACTGCGATGTCCTTTCGTTTTTCGCCAAGAAGCATATGTTTCAATACTTCTTTTTCTCTTTTGGTTAGGTTGTTTATTTTTTCCCATTTTTCGAAAACTACTGCAATTTGCTCTGCGCTGAATTTGTCGTCAAAATCTATTATGGACAAATCAGCAGATGGGCTGACATCTTGTTTGTGAGCGCTTATCTTCTTTTCATATTCTCGCAAAATGCCATAGAGAAGCAATAACAACATTTCATTGATAATATATGAAAGGCATAAAAATTCAAATTGATGGTCTATAAATTGTTCAATCAGCCATACTAGCATATTGCCAATGACAATTACCAACAAAAATACGGCTTGCATTTTGGATGTTACTTTCTTTTTTGCAATGGAGTAGATAATTATTGCAATCATTGTGGCCATATATCCAAACAAATATATAAAATACAAATTGTGCAATATGCCATATTCCTTGATTAGCATTGCACCGCCTTCTATGACTTCGAGAGATACATCTTTGTAATATATAGGCAGATATCCACCAGTTGTCGCAATAAACAACATCACAATACCAACACCAAGCAAAATATATTTTAGAATATTTCCATATTTTATATTACATACATCCAAAATTAGTATAAACATAAAGAAAGGTAAAAATACATTGCCAAGATAGGCAATATCGTTGCCGATAAGAGCCAAGGTTAAACTTCTTGAAAGGGAGATTATAAAGTATCCAGCACTACAAACAAAAACTGAAATAAATAAACACATTATCCATTTGTTTTGCTTTTTATCCACAAAAAAATATGCCATAAGCAACATGAGAGAGAATAGGCAAGTAACTCCGTAAAAAATAGACATAATATTACCCCTTGTTGATGATTATGTTTATAATAACATATAACGATAAAATTTCATACTTTTTGGGCTATGTTTTTGAAGATTTTGTTATATAAATACCTTAAATGTAAAACAACTGGTCTTAAGTATATAAGAAAATCTCCTGAAATTCTATCACATAAATTTTTTTTATTTGAGTCTTGACATTTTTGCAATTTGTGGCATAATAGGGTTATGGAAAAGAGTAATATGGAAAATCAACAAAATTTAATCATTATCAATAATGTTATGGGGGAGAAAGACGCTTTTGATAAGTGTGTTTCACATTTGCTTAACCTTAATGAAAATCTTAAGGATGAGAATTTTTCTATGCAATGGGTGGAAGATGTCGTAGCTTGGCAGCTTGCCAAGAATAATATCGATGAAGTCATATTGGATTTTACTAACAATAAGTCAGGTTGTATAGAGAATAGCATTGCTTTATCATCAAAGGGATTAAGCGATCTTAATTTGAAGCGTTTCGCTCAACTTACTGACATGCTAATTCACAAATTCAATCACTACATAACAGACTTAAATAATCAAAATGTAAAAAAAGATGAATTTGGGAATGTAAATTCTAGATATATAAGTGATATGCCATATAGGGATATGTATAGCTTTTTATCTAAACATTTTAATGATAAAATATTGCTAGGTGATATTTTATATGGAATGTATTATAAATGTGAGCATGAAGAAATTGCAAGGGAAGTGGCATTTGATGAAAACATACATCTTGTGGAAAGTGCAATGGATAAGGCATCTTTTACTCAAAAATTTTATCTAAAAAAATTGTTGGATACAATAATAAAAGATAAAAAGAAAAACAAACAATCGTTTGCAGAAGATGTTTCACAGTATAGTAATTTTCGTTATACTTTGCAAAAGATTTCAGAAGACTTTCAGAAAGATTTGACAATAAAGAGTGACGAAGACTATGGTTTGTTGCGTGCTGCAAGATATTTGTATACTTCTGATGAACTAGACCAAGCAAATTTTAAGAAATTGGTTGACCAAAATCAAGTGAATAGTGCTTGTTTGCTTATTGATGAACATAATTTTAGAAACAACATAGACAATATCGTTAAGTTGAATGAACTGCTAAAACACAATAATGTTCATATTAAAGATGCAAAATTTGCAACGCTAGACAAAGAAAGGGTTTTAGAAGTTGTAGGTCAAAGTAATTTGCAAAAGATTGAAAGTGATAGCGAGCAGGAATTAGTGGAACAAGATTGCAATGCTACTATTGAACAAAAGAGGTAAGGTGTTATTTCTACTAGTTTGATAGATAATCTATTTCAAAGGGTTTGGGGTTATATCCTTTCATAGAAAGTTGCTAATGTAACTTCAAAGAAGATAATTTGTATTGTTTCAGAGTGCATTTAATTAGAAAACATAAATTTACTAAATATGTGTCATAAAACAGTTTTGTTAAAGACACATATTTTTATTTTGTTACAAAAGATAGTGATAGAGAAAAAAGTATTGTTATACACAGAAAAATGTTTAGTTTTACCCCTCAAAGTTAGTTTATTATAAAATTTAGTCATAAATATTTGATTGTTTTTTTATTTTGATGTAAGATAATTATATGGCTGATAAAAAAGAAAAAATTAAAAAAGTCCATTCAAAAAAGTTTTATATTTGGCTGGGAGTTATTTGCGCAACAATAGTAACATTATTGACGTTTTTTCTTGTTACATGGTTTTGTGGATGCGATACTACATTGAAATACATACAAGCATACAACTATAGTTATGAGGAAAATGCAAATATTGAAGTGGTGAAGTATCCAGAACAAAATTATGCAGAGATAAACAACAAAACTGGCGAACCGCTAAAGATATTGCAGTTGACAGATATCCACTTGGGTTGTGGATTGTTTACAATAACTTTGGATAAAAAAGTTGTCAACGAAGTATTTAGATGTGTTGAGGCGGTTGATCCAGATATTATTGTTGTAACTGGAGATGCGTTGTCTGCCATTTACGTTACGAGTGGAACAAAAAACACTTATCTTCAACTAGATGCGTTGATTATGCTTCTTGAAAAATTGGGCAGACCTTATACTTTTTGTTTTGGCAATCACGACGGAGACGGACTTGCTTCAAAAGAATATATTGCAGAAAAATTGGAATCGGCACCTCATTCCTTCTTTTTGCGTGGCGAAAGAAATATTACGGGAGTGGGCAATTATTATGTAAAGATTTTGGATAATGGCACATTGACTTCTTCTATGATATTTATGGATAGTGGGGGGAAAAAGATATTTGGATACGAAGGAGTTAGTGCAGACCAAGTGGAGTGGTATGGGCAAACTGTTAATGCACTAAAAGCAGAAAAAAACGACATAAAAAATTTGTTATTTATGCACGTTCCTATCCCAGAATATGATACATTTTATGACAGATGGAGTGCTGGAGATGAAAATTATGAACTGAAACTGGGTGTAAAGGCAGAAAGAGTATGTCCTGGTCAGCAAAATGGACTTTATGGCAAAATTAGGGAACTTGACAGCACAAAGTGGGTGTTTTGTGGCCATGACCACACCAATAACTATGCAATAACCGAAAAATCTACCAATATTACTCTCTGCTATGGCATGAGTATGGATTATTCTGCCTATCCACTGCTGAAGTTTAAGACAGAACAACGTGGTGCCAATGTTATATCTGTAGATAGCCTTGGAAATGTTGCAATAGCGCACGCAACTCAAGACAGCAATTACGCTTTGTCTGCTTGACGATATATAATAGGGAACAAACATAGAACAAGCAAAAATTGCATAGGCAAAAAAATGCATATAAAAATAAAACCGCATACAACACAGTCAATAAGCAAATATGAATATAACAGATAATAAATTGAGAATAATTAAAGTTGCATATAACATAAGATAAATAAGAAATGATTAAAATTGAATATAACCTAGTATAAAAGAAAACAGGGTAGATTATTCACTTTATTCACAAAGCCACCATATATATTGTGGTGGTTTTTGTTGGCTATGTTGCATTATAACACCACAATTATAAATAAACTTTGGATAGATTTTTGGATTTATTTTTAACAATTCCACAACTACAAATAAACTAGACTTTTTATTAGAATAATATTAGGGTGTATATTTATTTTTGATAAATTATTCAAAAGACAACAAAACTATATAAAATACAAATGAAAAATTATAAAAAAATATTGTCAACCTAGTTGACAAAATAATTTTTAAGGCATATACTTGGTGTGCAATAAAGGAGAAGTATGATTTCTAAAGAGTTGGCTTATGAATATTTTAAGATGCTCAGAGAAAGTGCCCCATTGCCTTTTATAAACAAACTGGGGCAAAGTGATAGGGGGCTTGAATGTGTGCTTTGCTATTTAGATGAGCACAATGGAGATGTTTATGCCAATTCTATTGCTGACGAAATGAATATTTCTCGTGCGAGGATAGGCGTTATTGTAGAAAAACTGGTCAAGCGAGGCTTGGTTGAAAAGACTATTTCTACAGAAGATGCTCGCATTCAACACTTAACAATCACTTTTAAGGGGAAAGATTTTGTTAAGCAAGTTTACAACAGTATATTGCAAAAGGTTATGGCAGTGGTGGATAGTCTTGGAGAAGAAGAATTTTTGCATTTTATTGCTCTGTGCAAAAAAATAAAAAATTTTGTTGAAGCAAACTTTTTTTTTGAGGATATACACCAAAATATTGATAATAAGTAGTGTTTTTGATTATATATATAACATTTTATAAAAATTGCTTATAAATTGTTTATAAAAATTGTTTATAAAACGATAAAATATATTATTGGATATTGTTTAGTGGTCATAAGAAGGAGAAAAATGTTTAAGTTATTTAAGAAATTTGACGAACGAGATTGGTTTTCGGTGCTTTTTATTATTGGATTTATTGTTTTGCAAGTTTGGTTGGATTTGACCATGCCAGAGTTTACAAGTAAATTGACTAGTTCGATTGCTCAAACTGGGGTGCAAATGAGTGAAGTTTGGTATAATGGCGGAATGATGCTATTATGTGCCTTTGGAAGCATGCTGGCGTCTTTTTGCTGTGCTTTCTTTTGCGCTAGATTGGCAAGTAAATTTGCAAAAACATTAAGGCTTGATTTGTACAATAAAATTGCCGAGTTTTCTAGGGCAGAGATAAAAATTTTTTCTACTCCAAGTCTTATAACCAGAACGACCAATGACGTCGTGCAAATTCAAAATTTTATTGCTATGGGTTTGCAAATTATTATCAAAGCCCCAACTCTTGCAATATGGGCAATAACAAAGATTTCTGCTACCTCTGTAGAATGGACTATGGCAACGCTGATTACTGTGGTGATAATGATGACATTGGTCATTGTTATTGCATGTTTGGTTTTGCCAAAGTTCAAGAAAATCCAAAAGTTGATAGACAATGTGAACGATGTAACACGCGAAAATGTTGCTGGTGTGAGAGTTGTAAGGGCATTTAATGCAGAAGATTATCAAGAAAAGAAATTCGAAAAAGCCAATGACGAACTAACCAAAAACCAGTTGTTCACATCCAAGGCAACAGGGCTGTTGATGCCTGTTATGTCGCTTTGTATGAATGGGCTTACTCTTGCAATCTATTGGATAGGGGCAATTCTTATCAACAATGCACAAATTGTAGAAAGAGCAACTATCATTGGCAATATGACGGCATTTACACAATATGCCTTGCAGGTTGTTATGGCGTTTATTATGCTGGTTGCTATATTCATATTGCTCCCAAGGTGTATTGTTTCTGCCAAGAGAATTAACGAAGTGTTGGATGCGCCAATATCCATTCAACCAGGCAAAAAGAGCAATAATAGCAAAACAAAGGGCAAGGTGGAATTTAGAAATGTTAGTTTTAAGTATAACGATGGCAACAACAATGTTATCGAAGATGTATCGTTTGAAGTAGATAATGGCGAAACATTGGCAATTATAGGGGCAACGGGATGTGGAAAAACAACACTTATCAACCTTATCCCAAGGTTTGCTGATGTAAGCAGTGGGGAAGTATTGGTAGATGGAATGAATGTAAAGGACTACAATGAAGAGGAATTGCAAGGGAAGATTGCTGTGGTTAGCCAAAAGGCGTGCTTGTTCAAGGGAGATGTAAAAAGTAATATTACATATGGTAGCGAAGAGAAAGTCGCTGATGACGACCCAAGGATAAAGCAAGCAATAGAAGTATCTCAATCGTTGTTTGTCAACGAACTAAAAGACGGGGTTAGGTCGGAAGTGGCACAAGGCGGGACTAATTTTTCTGGTGGACAAAAGCAGAGATTGTCTATTGCAAGGGCGGTGTATAAAGATGCAGAGATAATAATATTTGACGACAGTTTTTCTGCCTTGGACTACAAGACGGATATGACAGTTAGAAAGAAAATTAAAGAAAATTTGGCGGACAAAACAGTAATTATCGTGGCACAAAGGATAGGGACAATAAAACATGCGGACAAAATTTTGGTGCTGGACAATGGCAAAATTGTTGGCGCTGGGAAACATGAAGAATTGCTAGAAAATTGCCCTGTTTATAAAGAAATAGCATTGTCACAATTAAGTAAGGAGGAGTTGTAATATGCCAGGACCTTTTGGACATGGCCCACGACATAGTGGGAAAGAAAAATTTAACGTCAAAGCATTTAAGAAAATAATAAGATATTGCAAACCCTTTATGGCGGCAGTTATTTTAGCCTTTGTTTGTGCTATCATAGGAGCTGTTGCATCAATTATTGCACCAGGCAAGATTGGTGATTTGATGAACGAAATAACAGGCGGAATATTTACAGGGATAGATATGTCAAGTTTTATGGACATTGTTATATTCTTGATAGTCTTGTGTTGTGTTGGCGCTATATTTAATTATCTACAACAATATATAATGGCTATTGTTACCCAAAAAGTTTCTAAAAAACTTAGAAGTGATATCGACAAAAAGATAAATATTCTCCCATTGTCGTATTTTGATAAAACTACCAAAGGAGATATATTAAGTAGGGTAACCAACGACGTGGACACAATTGCCCAATCACTAGGTTCTTCTACTGCCAACCTCATCAGCAGTCTTGTATTGTTTGTTGGTGTAGTTATTATGATGTTTAAGACCAACTGGATATTGGCATTGGTTACTATTGGGGCATCACTATTTGGTTTTTTGTTTATATCTTTGCTTGTGTCAAAATCTCAAAAATATTTCAACAGAAGGCAAAAATGTATTGGAGATTTGAATGGGCATATTGAAGAAATTTATACCAATCATGAAACAGTGAAGTCTTACAATGCTTATGACAATGAGAAGAAGGAATTTGCAAAACTAAACAACAATATATACAACACAACGTGGAAAGCACAATTTATGTCCAGCCTGATGGGGCCTATTATGAATTTTGTTGGCGATTTTTCGTATGTAGCGATATTTGTTGTTGGTGTATCTATTATAGTTTCTGGCGGAACAGGTGTAACACTGGGGACATTGATGTCTTTCATTATTTACGCAAAGCAATTTTCTCAGCCACTGACAACTTTTGCCCAAAGCCTAAACTCCATTCAGCAAGCATCGGCAGCGGGTGGCAGAGTGTTTGAAATGTTGGAAGAAAAACAACTGCTAGACGAAAGTGGCAAGAAGGCAAAACTTGATGAGGCTAGTGTTAAGGGTGATGTGGAATTTAGAAATGTTAGATTTGCTTATCAAAAGGATAAAACTATTATCAAAAACTTTTCAGCCAATCTCTCTGCTGGGCAAAAGGTTGCCATTGTAGGCCCAACGGGTGCGGGCAAAACAACTATGGTCAACTTGCTTATGAGATTTTATGAATTGAGAGAGCCAAGGCTTATTGTAAAAGGCAAAATTACAGATTACAAAATATTTGACAATGGTAAATCAATAAGGCTTTGTGTGGATAGTGATGGTGAGTTGTATGTCAATGATTCAAAGACAGAATATGTGGTATCTTGTGATACCATTCCAAAAGATAAGGTGATAAAATTTAATCAAAATTTTGACATCTGTGAAAATGACGAGATAATAGATGGCAATTTGCCTGTTGTTGTAGGCAACGGATTGGATAATCCTAAGGACATTGAACTGGGGATAGCATATTATGGGGATATTTTTATTGATAATGTTCCAACTAAATCGCTTACTAGGGAGAATATCCACGAATTGTTTGATATGATTTTGCAAGATACATGGCTTTTTCATGGCACTGTTAGGCAAAACTTGATTTATAATGCCAAAGATGTAAGTGATGAGAGATTGCAACAAGTTTGCGATGCAGTAGGCCTAACTCATTTTATCAACACTCTTCCAAAAGGGTTTGACACAGTGCTAGACAATATAGACTCTCTTTCGGAAGGTCAAAAGCAACAGTTGACTATCGCAAGGGCAATGATTAAAGACAGCCCACTACTTATTTTGGACGAGGCAACCAGCAATGTGGATACAAGGACGGAACTGGTTATTCAAGAGGCTATGGATAAATTGACCAAAGGCAGAACAAGTTTTGTAATTGCTCACAGATTGTCCACAATTAAAAACGCAGATGTTATCCTTGTTATGAAAGATGGGGATATAATAGAAAAGGGTTCGCACAAAGAGTTGCTAGAGAAAAATGGCTTCTATGCAGAACTATACAACAGTCAGTTTGTTCAAGTGGGATAAGAAATGCTTTTAAGCAATAACTAAACAACTTATGATAAGGTGAAAAAATGAAAGAAAAAAACAAAGTAATTGATGATTGCAAAACAATAAATATTAAGGTGCAAAACAAGGAACAAGTTGTTTCGCAATTTAGTTATGACGAAAATGACAAGATAAATAGAGATTTGGCAGAATTTATCGAGAGCAAAAGTAAAGATGTGCGTTTTCCTCAAGATATTCAGTTGAATTTTTATAGCAAGCAAGAGATAAATGCAGACGAAATTCAGCCTACAATAAGCAATCATTTTAGAGCAGAGTGCAAGCAAGCAAAAGAGGAATTGAAAATGTCAAATGTTGCAGTGATTATTCTTATGATATTGGGAGTAATAGGGCTGGCGTGCTTGCTGTGGGTGAATAGAGTTTTTGACAATTTCTATTTTCAAATGATATTGGAGATTGCTTCTTGGGTGTTTATTTGGGAGGCGGTTAACGTGTTGTTCCTACAAAGGCCAAAAATAAGGAGAAAATTTATTTTAATGCAAAAATTGAGCAATGCAAAGGTTAATGTTGTTGTGGAGAAATAATTTTTGTCAGACTATTTCTTTGTTTGCCAAAATAGAGTTGTAGATATGCAAGTAAGGCTTTTTACTTGCATTTTTTATATGAAAAATCACCAGGTTCACTGGTGAATCTTTATTAGAAATTTTTTCAAAAAATTTAGGTTAAAAGTTGTTTTTATACAATGCATTTATATTGCAATACAAACTTTATTTTGCAACCAAATTTCTTAATATTTTGATAAAAGTAAAAGGATAAAGATATTTGCTACATCCCGCATAATTCCTAAAGTTTACAAATTATATTATGCGATTGATAGTCCAACAAGGCAGAAGATAACAACCATAGACAAAGCAACAGCGATAATTGGGAAAACATATTTTACTAGAAGAAATTTTACCTTTCCTTTGCCATTGATATTGAGTTGCTTCTTTGCCTTTTTTACAGCAACAAATTGCAATCTACCAGGGATAAAAAGCAAGCAAATGGACAATAATCCAATGCCAAAACTATTTGCAAACAGCATAACAATCACTGCAAATATCCCAATCATCAATAGACATGCAATAACAGAAATAACAATAGCAATATTGCCGTTTTTATTGTCTTTGAGTTGTTCTTCTGTTGGATTGTTGTTTATGTAATTTTCGCTGTTTTCGTCTTGTGTGTCCTTCTTAATTTTGTGTACTTTGTTTAAGAAATTCCAAAATCCCTTTGACATATTTACTCCACATAATTAAATTTCAATTTGATGCTAACACAAAAATTTGGCAAAAGTCAAGCAAATTGACTAAATCAAATGGCAAGAAGAATTAGTTATTTTTGCTTTTCCATCTTTTGAGTGTAGGGAATAATTTTTGGCAATGCGCCTTCATTTGTTCATTTGTCATGCCTGCCTGTTCGCCATATTGTGAGCACATATCAATATATTTTTCCATACAAACTTTGTCGACAAACTCCCCCTTATCAAAACAATATTTGCAATAATCTTGATTGATGCTTCCGTCTTTGTTTGTTCCTAATTGCTCATTATTTTCTATTGGCATACCACAACTTTGACATATTTTACTCATAATAATCTCCTTTTACAAATATATTCTCATTGATAGACTAGTATATCCTCAATATTTATTTTTGTAAAGCAACCAAACGATTTATAAATGCAAAAAAGGCTTTTTGAAAATAATTTTTATAGAGTTTTGAATGGTTTTTCACAATTTGACAGTTTGAGTGAATATTATATTTTTAGTGGAGGAAGATATGAATAGTTTTTTTAATTGTTATAACAACTACAACAAACAAAGCAACATAGAGGAGGTGTCGGCAGGTGATTTTGCAACACTTCAAAAGGCAAGAGAGGACCTTATTGGCGAAATAAGTGCTGTGGTTCAGTATGATGAACATATACATAACAGCCAAGATAAAATGGCAAAAATGACATGGTTGGATATTAAAAATGAAGAACTGGTACATGTGGGCGAATTGCTTGCACTGATTAGTCATCTTGACCCATCTCAAAAGCAATATGTCCAAAAGGGAATAGAAGAATTTAATGAAAGAATGAAATCCTAGCAAAAAAAATTGAATTGAAATTAACAAAAAAGATTTGAAATAACATAAAATTTTTGAGATGTTCGAGAAATTAAAAGATTTGAAAAGATAAAAATTCGAAAAGTTAGAAAATTCGGGGAGTTAGAATATTTGAAAAGTTAGAATATTTGAGAAGATAAAAATTCGAGAAGTTAAAAGGTTCGAAAGTATAGAAAATTTGAAAAGTTAAATTCTTTGAAAGATTAGAATATTTGAAAAAGTAAAAACTTTTAGAATAAGAGAAACATTTGAAAGGATAACAAACATAAAAAATATTATGGATACAACAAAAACCCCAGAAAATTGGGGTTTTTGTTTTTAATGTGAGAAAGAAATCTTTATTGAATTTGAACGATTGTTAAATAACCACTTATTCCTGCGTTGTCTTCAAAATCTACATTTCCACTGGAGTTTATCTTTATTGCCAATGTTTCATTGCTTGCAGTTGTTTTTATTATGGCGCTTGCGTTTATCATTGTGTTGTTTTCCAGCCCTCTTGCAGTCCCTGCTACATCAACACCATTTAGCCTTAGGGCAAGACTATCACTTCCAGCAGCCCCGCTTCCAACATAAGTTCCATATTCCACGCTATAAGTGCCTATATTTGGCAGTGTTACTACACCAGTTGCATTGTTTATGGTCATTCCGCTCGATTGAAGTGTAATTGTAAGTGGGAATGTTGTATTGTTTACATTTTGTTCGGTAGGGGAGTAAAAACTGCCAAAACTAGCAACACTTGTTGTTCCAGTAGGGCCAGTAGGACCCGTCGCCCCTGTCGCCCCCGTAGCCCCAGTTGCTCCCGTTGCGCCAGTAGGACCCGTAGGACCGGTTGGCCCGGTTGGTCCTGTAGGACCGGTTGCCCCAGTAGGACCTGTAGGCCCCGTTGCACCCGTCGCACCAGTAGCCCCCGTAGCACCAGTAGGCCCAGTTGGCCCCGTAGCACCAGTAGGACCCGTAGGACCGGTTGGCCCAGTTGCACCCGTAGCACCAGTAGGACCCGTAGGACCGGTTGGCCCAGTTGCACCTGTAGCTCCGGTAGCGCCTGTTGGCCCCGTTGCACCTGTAGCGCCCGTTGCACCAGTAGGACCTGTTGGACCCGTTGCGCCCGTTGCGCCTGTAGCACCGGTAGCCCCGGTAGCGCCTGTTGGCCCAGTAGGGCCTATAGGCCCAATTAGACCAGTTAAGCCTGTTGGTCCAGTAGGACCGGTAGGTCCAGTAGGCCCAGTAGGACCCCCTGAAGGCCCAGTAGGGCCGGTAGGGCCGGTTGGCCCTGTTGGACCACGTCTTCTTTGAGGGCAAGTTTCTATACAACATTGATTTCTTCCTGCACAGCAAAAGTCATCATTAAAAATACACATTTTATACCTCACCACAAGATTGTATGAGGAAAATTATTTTTTTGTTAAATATTACATAAATATTATGTTTAAGTTTTGAAAATATTGCTAGTGTGGGCTTGCTGTCCTTTAAGCCGTAATAGTTAGATTGATTATTAGGGAATTTTATACTTGGATATTATGATAATTTATACTTTGATTTGTTTGACAAAAATGAAGTATCTTTTATATAATAAAATTGTATTTTTGTAAGTTATCCACATAAAAAATAAAAAATGTGGATAAAATGTTGCGTTTTTGCCCAAAATTGGAGGTAAACAATGAAACACATAAGAAAAAGTTTATTTTTTTGCGTCGTGGCAGTCGTTGCCATTGTGTCTGGAGTTTTGCTTACTTGTCGAGTGCCAGTGTTTGCGGAGACTTTGACTGCACAGCAAAGATATGCTTCTGCAAGCGCTCAAATGAAAGATGTGGAGTGCTATAACAAAGAAAATAAAACTCAAATTGTTGCCGTTTTGCAAGAATATTCTGCGTCTAGAGCCAACTACAAAGATTATTGTGAAGCCAATTCTGAAGAATTTTTGCTGGATAATGATGCTCAAAAACAATACTTTGTAGTGAATTATCAATATGCAAGTGATGAAATTTTGAGTATTAAGCACTTTTCTGATGACAAAGTTTTGGCAGAAAGAACAATGCTTTTGTATAAGAATGCTTGGACAGACCTAAAAGAAAACGAATTGGGAAGTTTTGAGAGCCTTGATGCAAACGCCAAATATTATAGCCTTTTTGACGAAAAAGAAAATATAAAAAATGTGGTTATTGAGCCAGAACCTCTGGAACAAACTTATGTGTATGATGGTCAACTGCAAACATTTAAGTTTGACGGAATGTTTGACCAAAGTATTATGAAAGTGGAAAACAATCAACAAAGAGATGCTGGAATATACAAGGTTGTTGTGTCTTTGAAAGATAGAAATCATTATGAATGGGCTCACGCAGGACATTCTGGCACATTGGAATTTGTATGGGTTATAGAGAAGGCTTCTCTTGAAGATAGAATTGATGAATTTGAAGATAAGACATTTGTAGAAGACGGCAGTAACAAGAGCCTTGTGGCAACTGCTCGTATGGGGAGCATTAGAATATCTTATAGCGACAACAATTTGCAATCTAAACCTGGAATTTACAAGATTAAGGCAACTTTTTGTGATGCATCCAACAATTATGAAACGGCAGTAAGATATGCAACAATGACGATTAAACCTGCAAGTTTTGTCCAAAAAAATGAATCAACAGATATCGACCAAGTGATAGTGGAACAAGATGGTGGTTTTGACCCAATGATGTCGCTGGAGGTTACCACAATATCCAATGAAGGTCTAAAATATGGCGATGTCAATTATTCAAAACATATTTTGACCAATGAAGAAGTGGCCGTTGCTTACGAAATTGACCTCGTAAGAGAGGGTGAGAGTATTCAGCCAGAGGGTGAACTGACTGTGAGAATGTATATTCCAGAAACAGTTCAGGGGAAGAAATTTAGAATTTTGCACACTCATTATTCTCCATTGCAAACAGTTAAGGAAGTGGAATATGTTTTAAGTGGCAATTACGCTGTGGTTTCTACAAGTGAACTGTCGCAATTTGCCTTTGTAGTAGAAAAAGAGGAGTCAAAAACTCTTTCTGTTTGGGCTTTTGCAGGTATTGTTACTGCAATATGTATTGGACTATTGTTGTGCATTTATTTGATAATGTTTACAATATGGAGAAATTCTGGCAAGTGTTTTACTTTGTTTGAAACAAGTTTTAGAAGATTTTCAAGATTTATTTGTGGGACAAAATTTAATAAGAAAGAACTGGCAGAACAAGAAAAACAAGTAGAGAGTGTATCTTAACTGAAGGAGAGAGTATGGTGTTGGGGCTAAATGCGACAATAGACAAATTGGCGGTGGCTTTTTCGCTACTAGGGGTAAGCAATGGTGGTGTTGCACTTTTGATTGTCGTTCTTGTGGCGATAGCTTCAGTGTGGTTTTTTATAAATTGGCGTAAAAATGGCGGACACATAGAGCCTGTATCTCAAGACGAAATAGAAAAACATCAAAATCGCAAGATGAAAAAGGGATATAAAGATAAGAATAAAGGTGAAAAAAGTCCTTCGACTACAAAAAATAATGAAATTTTGGTGCTAAAAAAACATAAGGGAGAGAAAGATGAATAGTAACAAACAAGTGGTTGTGGTAACGGGTGCGTCAAGTGGCATTGGCAATGCTATAGCCAACTTTTTTGCGGAAAAGGGCTTTGTGGTGTATGGCTTATCTCGTAGAAAATTTGAAAGTGATAAAATTATTTCTCTTAGTTGTGATGTAACAAGCAAGGAGCAAGCGAAAGAAACATTGTCGCACATTTTCAACAAAGAGAACAGGATTGATTTGCTGGTAAACAATGCTGGGTTTGGCATATCCGGTTCGGTGGAAAATCAGCAACTAGAAGATGTAAAAAGGATGTTTGATGTCAATTTTTTTGGTGTGGTTAATATGACGCAAGAAGTTTTGCCTTATATGCGCAAACAGGGATTTGGCAAGATTATTTCCACTGGCTCGGTGGCGGGGAATATCCCTATCCCTTTTCAATCATTTTACTCTGCGACCAAAGCAAGCCTAGACATATGGGCAAAAGCATTGAGAATGGAAGTTGCGCCATTTGGGGTGCAGATGGGCACTGTTATTGTGGGGGATACAAAGACCGGTTTTACATCTCAAAGACAAAAAGAACAAAAAGACTTGGACTCTGACTACAAAGAAGTGGTTTTGAGGTCGGTTGCGAAGATGGAACATGACGAGCAAAATGGCAAACCACCAGAAACTGTGGCGAAAGTGGTTTTTAAGATGTTTTCACGAAAAAAAATGCCAGCCACAAAAGCGGTTGGCATGTTGTATAAAACATTGTTGTTTTTGCAAAAGATTTTGCCACAGAGATTTATGCTGTGGATAGTCAAAAAACTATATTGTTAGAATTTAGTTTTTAACACTTGACTGACTCTGGACATATCTACTTTGCCTGCATAATTTTGCTTAAAATGTTTCA
Source organism: Christensenellales bacterium (assembly GCA_051883495.1). Classification (GTDB taxonomy): domain Bacteria; phylum Bacillota; class Clostridia; order Christensenellales; family UBA1242; genus UBA7862. The sequence goes on along the minus strand of JBJETV010000024.1, from coordinate 56,641 downwards.
TAACACTTGGGATAGATTTGTCATCCAGCGAGGATATTATTTGTTCAATCTCCTCATCACTTATCATTCTTGGAAGAAACACCGCAATGGTGTTTTTTTGTTGTTCAATTAGGTCGGCTTGTTCGGTTTTGCCTGCTTTTTTGTAACTTTCTTGTTCGTCTGTTAGTTCTTTTATTGTCTTTTGAAGTATAGCGACCATATCTGCGTCTGTTAGTTCTTCATTTTTTTCACGCTTTTTTACTGTTTCTAGCATTGCCTTGGTCATAACAACACCATACACAGCCCTTGCATTGCTATTTTTTGCTTTTAATGCTTCAATATTTGCTTTTTTAATATCATCTAGTATCATTTTTTCGTTCTCCTTACAAATATTTTGGGACACAACAAAAAAAATGTCAAATGTTTTTTGAATGAAATGGAAATATGTTTGACAGTTTTTGAGATAAAAGTTAAAATTCTAGTATGAAAAAGTTTTTTAATTATTTAGTAGTAGTTGTATGTGCGTTTGCGCTTAGCCTTTCTCTTGTCGGTTGTGGAGAGAAAAGTTTTAACGATGTTCCTTGGAGTGCGTGTGAAAAAACTTCAGCGGAGATTTTGAGCAACCTTGACGACAGCAAAACGAATATGGAAACTGCAAGACTTCAAACAAAATACAAGGCAACTACCGTATTTGAGTTTTTTGATGCGGGAAGCTTTTCGAAAATGCAGGTTAGGGAAGAAACTACATTCATTTTGCAATTTGGCACAAGAGAAAGTTGCTCTAAAATTGAGACAAGCAGATATATTGACAATGTTTTGACACAAGAGGTAACAGATATATACGTGGCAAATGGGGCTATTAGCACAGTATATAGGACAGTAAGGAGTTATGCAGATGGCGAGTTGGCAAGTGAAAATAAGACCAAAACTTCTGCATCCATCTCACCACAAAACATATACACAAAGTATATTTTTGTCCAATCGGACACACTTTCTGGCATTGTATCCAAGAAGTTTGAAGATGTTGATTATTACAGACTTACAGCAAATTCCAACGAATGTAATGTGCTTATGACCAAGTTTTCTCAAGTGGGCAACTTGCAACAAAATCCACAAATGTTTGCGTTAAGCAACAAGCAGACAGACCTTTTGATGGGATATAATGTGGAATATGGCATTTCGGATAGAAATTATATAACATATTTTGCTTTGAGTTATCGTCTGGAGAACAACGAAAAATCTAGCCAAAATTCCTTTGAAACATTCTTAAAATTTTCAACCAGCGTAACATTGGAGCAATATGGTTTGGAGGTGGAACTTCCAGAACAACCACTAGATAGAGATTACAATTAAAGAGGATAAATATGACAGAATTTATAGAGCAGTTGTTTCACAATATATTTGGAAACAATGTGTGGCTTGCAACAATATTGATTGCTGTAATACCGGCAATAGAACTTAAAGGGGCTATACCCTTTTCTATGTCTAGGCAGATTTGGGGAAGTGAAGCACTAGGATTATTTGAAGGTTTTTTTGCAGGCTTTTTGGGGAGTTCAATGATTGTTCCGGTGCTAGTTTTATTGTATAAACCTATTATAAATTTTCTAAAAAAGACAAAATTCTTCCGCAAACTTGCAAGTAAAATAGAAGGTAGGGTGGACAAGAAAAAGCAAAAGATAGAGGATGATATTGAACTGCAATACCTTGCAGAAAACGGAGGAAATGTTAGAATATTAAATGCTATTACAGACGGACAAAAAGAAGAAAATTTGAGTCAAAATAACAACACAGGAAGTGTAAGTGCTATCAAAAATGAACCTTTAGAAAATCAAAATGATAAAGCAACATTTTCACTGAAAAAGAAAATAATATCCATATTTATTTTTGTTGCGTTGCCTTTTCCTTTCACTGGAGTTTGGACGGGGGCTTGTATTGCAGTTGCCCTTGGATTGAATTTTTGGCAATCCACCGCCACTGTTATTTTGGGGAATGCTGTTGCAGGGCTAATTGTTATGCTTGTTAGTGCATTATTTGGAGATGCGACAATTATATTCATGTATATATTCTTGGCGATGATTGTGTCGGGATTGTTATTCTTTGCAACAAGGGCTATTGTGCGAATGATAAAGAAAAGAAGAAAAAATGCTTGATATGCTTGATATAACTAATATTTTATAAATAATTGTTAAAGCTAAAAAAAATACTTAAAGGAGTATTGAGAAATAAAAAATTATATATATGTGCTTGCAAAAACAATCAATATGTGATATTATTTGTCTTGTTTGAAGAATTTTTTGTTTCATCAAAAAGGATTTTTGATATGTATAGAGTCTTTAAGAGATTTTTTGACATACTATTTTCGGCAGGGTTGATTGTTATTTTATCTCCACTGATGCTGATTTTGTCGCTATTGGTTCTTATCTTTGTGGGGAGACCTGTTATTTTTAGACAACCAAGGCCAGGAAAGAATAGGAAAATTTTTATGTTTTACAAGTTTAGAAGTATGAACTTTAAGACAGACGAAAATGGCAACCTTTTGCCAGACTCTCAAAGAATAACAAAATTTGGAAAATTTCTTCGCAAGACTAGCCTTGACGAGTTGCCACAGTTGTTCAACATCCTAAAGGGAGATATGAGTTTTATTGGTCCAAGACCAAAACTCGTAGAAGATATGTTATTTTTCCCAGAGGATACAAAGACTTTTGATGTTAGACCAGGGCTTACGGGGCTGGCACAGGTCAATGGTAGGATAGATAACACTTGGGAAAGTGTGCTGTATTACAACGACACATATGTAGAAAAGATGTCTTTTGCAATGGATATTAAGATACTTTTCAAAACTATTGGAGTTGTTTTGAGCAAGAAGGGTGTTAACGATGGAACAAAAGATATCCAAGATTATTATTATCCGGACTATTTGTTGCGTGTGGGGAAGATAACACAAGACGAATATTATGAGGGAAAGACTAGGGCGAAGAGAATGGAACGAGCATTTTTTGAGTCGAAAAACAAGAAACTTGCTCATGGCAATGAAACTGCCGAACAAGAAGACTTTGATTTGCAAGAAAAAAGTGCTGACTAAAAGAGATTGCCCAAGTGGCAGTCTTTTTTTTGAAAAGGTGGCAAAAGATTAAAAATAAGGAGTAATTATGAAAGTTACAATTTTGGGAACAGGATGTATTTGGACAAGAAGGGCTTGTGCTAGTTATCTTATCAATGACAATGTGCTAGTTGATTGTGGGTTGGGGACACTAAAGCAACTGCTAAAAACGACTGAGAGCAGTCTTCATCATGAGAAAATTCAAAAAATTAGGTTAATACTTATAACTCACTATCATATGGACCACTATTTTGATTTGACTTGCTTTTTGGACAAACTGGCAACGGATAAAAATCCAGACACTAGAGTAACCATCATCTGTCCACCAGGTGGGGAAGAAAAAATTAAACAAATATGTAAGTTGGGCTGGGGCGATGTGTCATATCAAAAATTGAAATTTGATAAATATGTTACATTTGTTGATGCCTCTAATATGGGGACATTTGAATTTGAAGATTTTGAAATTTCCTCACTTAAGATGGACCATGGGCCTATAGAAGATTATGGATATATAATAAAAGAAAAATCGACCGGCAAGGTTGTGTCGTTTTCGGGGGATACTTGTATGTGTGATAATCTTATGAAAATGATTGATTGTAGCAATCTTGCTTTTGTGGATATGGCAGGAACAGATATAAGCTATAAGCATTTTAATATTATAGACGGCATAGAGTTGATGAAAAAATATAAGGATAAATGCACTATTTTCCCTTGTCATCTTACAAGTCAAGCATATGACTATTCTGTAGGGAAGATAAATATCCCAAAAGAACTGACTGTTATTGACACAGAAGATAATGTTCCATTTGATTTTTGGACTCTCGACAAGGAAGAAATGCCAGAGATGACAATAGATTTTGAAGATTCTCGCAAAAAATTTGGCAGGATAGAAGGGCAATTTGTAGATTTAGTGTTGTCATCAACTGCTACAAAGGGCTCAAAATACAAGACTCCTACATATTATTTTGATGTTTGCCCAAGAGGTTCGTCACTTATTATTGGCAAGGTGAGTTATAGCATAATTCCCAACGACCTAAAAGGGCACGAAGGCAATGTGTATATGAGTTTTGACAGAGAGTATAAATTTAAGTCGTTGGAATATGAATGTTGTCAACTTATAAAGAAAGTTGCACAATATCATGGGGCTACAAGGCTTTATCTCACTTGTGACCCACGAGATTTTGACACAAGGACAGTGTTTGACACGCTGGGAGTGAGATTGCAAGAAATAACTACTTCCACTTATTATGATGAAAATGGCAAAAGACAAATTATGGAAAATTGCATTTGGCAGTGGGAGTTTTGATTGAGGAGAAATTATGGAGAACACAAAAGTAAGAAATATAGCAATTATTGCACACGTTGACCACGGCAAAACTAGCCTGGTCAATGAACTTCTAAAGCAAGGTGGTGCATTTAGACAAAATCAGGAAGTAGAAGATAGAGTTATGGATTCTAATGCACTAGAACGTGAACGTGGAATAACCATTCTCAGCAAAAATGCTTCTTTTATGTATAAAGACATAAAAATCAATGTAGTGGACACACCAGGACACGCAGATTTTGGTGGGGAAGTGGAAAGAGTTCTTAAAATGGTTGACGGGGCTCTTTTGGTGGTTGACGCCTACGAAGGTCCAATGCCACAGACGAGATTTGTTTTGGAAAAGGCATTGGAACTTAACCTAAAAATTATTATTGTAATAAACAAAATAGACAGAAAAGACAGCCGTCTTGACGAAGTGCCAGATGAAGTGTTGGAACTACTTTTGGACCTAAATGCAAATGATGAGCAGTTAGACAGCCCAATAGTTTATGCCTCTGCACGTTTTGGCACTGCAACGCTAGACAAGAATATTCCTGGCAAGGATATGACTCCACTTTTTGAAACTATTGTCAATCATATTCCATGCCCAACTGGAGATGAAAATTCTCCATTTGCAATGCTAGTAAGTTCGACAGAACAAAATGACTTTTTGGGAAAACTTGCTGTTGGAAAGATAGAACAAGGAACTTTGCATATCAATGATAGCCTTGTGGTAACAAATTTTCACGATAAAGAAAGGAATATTCCATTCAAGGTTCAGAGTATGTTTGAATTTGTTGGTCTAAAACGTTCTCCTGTTCAAGAGGCAAAGGTGGGGGATATAGTTTGTATTGCTGGGGCGGACAATATAACAGTGGGTGATACTCTAAGCGACAAGGAAAATGTAAAAACTTTGGACTTTGTAAAGATAAGTGAACCTAGTGTTGAAATGAATTTTATGGTCAACAACAGTCCGTTTGCTGGCAAAGAAGGCAAATATTGCACTTCTAGACAACTAAGGGATAGGCTTATGAAAGAGGCCGTTAAGGACCTAAGTTTGCGAGTGTTTGACACAGACAGTGCAGACACCTTCCGAGTGCTTGGCAGAGGAGAAATGCACCTATCTATTTTGATGGAAAATCTTCGTCGTGATGGATACGAATTTCAAGTGAGTATGCCAAGGGTGTTGTATAAGGAAATTGACGGAAAGAAGTATGAACCAATAGAAAGATTGGTTATTGACTTGCCTGATGATAAGACTGGCAATGTGATAAGTGTGCTTGGCGCAAGGAAAGGTGAACTCCTTGGCATGCACAGCCACAACGGAAGGACAAGGTTGGAATATCTTATCCCAGCACGTGGCTTGTTTGGGTATAAAAGCCAATTCCTAACCGATACCAATGGTGAAGGTATTATGAGCAGTGTTTTCCACGATTATGAAGAGTTCAAGGGGGCATTGTCCAGGCGCAATTATGGCATGCTTGTCGCCTATGAAACTGGAGAAGCAGTGCAATATGGCTTGTTCTATTCTCAACAACATGGAAGATTGTTTATCAATCCAGGAGAAAAGGTCTATGGTGGAATGATTGTGGGCACTAATCCCCGTGTTGATGACATTGTTGTAAACGTTTGCAAGACAAAACACCTCACTAACACTCGTTCTAGTGCCAGCGATGATGCTTTGAGATTGGAACCAGTGCAAAAGCCAAGTTTGGAACAATATTTGGATATGCTGGATGAAGATGAATTGCTGGAAATAACTCCAAAGAGTATCCGTATGAGAAAGAAAACTCTTGACCATACAATCCGTGGCAGAGAAGATTATAAAAAGAAAAATGCAAAATAATTTTTCAATACAATTGGATTATAGACATTATCTTAAATAAATATAATACTTAAAACAGGCAATATTTGCTTGTTTTTTGTTTGTTATAAATATAATTTGTGTTATAATTGATACGTTCAAAAAAATCGCAAGGAGATAGACTATTTTGTTTTGATAGCAGAGATAATATTTCTCGTTGTAACAGTCAAAAGATAATCGCTAAACTCCTGCAAAATAGAGGTGTATATGAAAGATTATATTTCAATTGAAGATGTTTTTGCCAGGCAAATTTTGGATAGCCGTGGCAATCCAACAGTAGAAGTCGAAGTCACTGCCGAAGGTGAAACCTGCAGGGCAAGTGTTCCTTCTGGGGCTTCTACAGGCTCGTTTGAAGCAGTGGAACTAAGAGATGGGGATAAGTCAAATTATCTTGGCAAATCGGTAGAAAAAGCAGTTAATAACGTAAATACAGTTATTGCAGAGCATTTGATAGGTATGAATGTGCTAGACCAAAGAGCAATAGACCATGCTATGATAGAACTAGACGGAACTCATAACAAAGGGAAACTTGGTGCAAACGCAATACTTGGTGTTTCTCTCGCCTGCGCAAAACTGGGAGCAAAACTCTCTGGTTTGTCATTGTATCAATACATTGGAGGAGTTAATGCTCATACATTGCCAGTGCCTATGATGAATATTCTTAATGGCGGAAAACATGCAGATAACTCGGTGAATATTCAAGAATTTATGATTATGCCTGTTGGTGCAAAGAATTTCAAAACAGCACTAAAAATGTGTGTTGAAGTGTTCCATAATCTAAAACAAGTGCTAAAAGCAGACGGTCATGCCACAACAGTTGGAGATGAGGGCGGTTTTGCTCCAAACCTTAAAAATGACGAAGAAGCATTTGTATATATCGTCAAAGCAATAGAACAAGCAGGATACAAGCCTGGCAAAGATATTTGCATTGCAGTGGACTCTGCATCTACAGAAATGTATGAAGAAGCAAAGAAAATTGGAGAAGATGGAAAATATTATTTCTGGAAAACAGACAAATTGTATGACAGAAATGAAATGATTGATTTTTGGGAAGAAATGACCAAAAAATATCCAATAATATCTCTTGAAGATGGACTCGCAGAAGAAGATTGGGAAGGTTGGAAACTTCTTACAGAACGTCTTGGCTCCAAGATTCAACTGGTTGGTGATGATTTGTTTGTAACCAATACAAAAAGGATTGCTAAGGGTATTGAACTATGTGTATCAAATTCAGTGCTTATTAAACTAAATCAAATAGGAACATTGTCCGAAACATTGGACGCAATAGCTATGGCGAACAGGGCAGGGTGGACTGCAGTAGTAAGCCACAGAAGTGGTGAAACAGAAGACACTACAATTGCTGATGTCGCTGTAGCAACAAATGCTGGACAAATAAAAACAGGTGCTCCATCTAGAACAGATAGAGTTGCAAAATACAACCAACTACTTCGCATAGAAGAAGAATTGGGTGATGAAGCTTGTTATCTTGGCAAGGATGCTTTCTTCAATCTAAAATAGATTTGGATGTGATTTAATGTCTTATGATTAAAAATATATATCCTAAAACAGTGATTTTATAGTAATTGTAAAATTATATTGATGACTGCTAAAAGTCTAAAAATAATGCAAATTATTTGTAAGATATTAAAGAATTTATAGCAAAAATAATTACATAAATATGATAAAAGGGAACTAATTTTTGAGTTTCCTTTTTCTTTCTTATTTTTTTCTTCTTCTCCTTCTAGTTCTTCTTATTATTATTATAAATTTAATGGGAAGATTTTATGTATTTTATTAAATAGTTTTATATTTAATAAAAGTAATTATAATCTTAATATAAAAATCATAATCAACAAAGTAATATTTTATTATTAGAATTAAAAATAGTCTATCTTTTGACCAATTGGTCTGTTGTTCCTAAATTGAAATGAATATCAAAAATTTATTTCATTTCGACCATAGAGTTACATGCAAACATTGGCTAAATAGAGGAGTTTAGCAATTACGACCGCATAGTCGTAAAATCATACATATATAAAAAGTAGGTGTTATATATAGTAGTTTATATAAATTTTTGTGCCCGAATATATAGTCGGGATATTGTAATAATAGTGCAAATCTCCCCTCAAGTACTTTTAATATACAACGGGTTTTTCTTTAACTTTTTTTGTAAATAATTGATGGTTTTTATTAAGAAAAAATGTTATATTTATCCAGAATAAAACTATAGAGTCAGAATTTATTAAATATTCAATTTGATGTAAAAATTGATTATTTATTAGATGTTTTTATAAATTGTATTAAATCATAGCAAGCGAATGTTTGTAAATTCAATATTAAAAAGGCGATATTAAAGATAATTAAAGTTCATATCAATAGTGCATAATGCAAGCAATTAAAACTATTCGAAATTTGTATATAAACTTACTTTGAAAATATGATAAACTTGTATTGAAATGCTGTTCAAAAAGTATAATAAATAATCTACAGAGGTTAGATAATAAATATACAGTAGTTAACCAAAACAAATATACAATAATTAACCAAAGCAAACATACAAAAATAGACGAAAATATATAATAATCGGGCAAAAAAATTATAAAAAAATAGATACAAAAAGATATATAAACTACTCAAAAATTCATACGGTAAATCATATAAAAAAACATATAAAATTTATTAAAAAAAAGTGAAAAAATATGCGAAATAATGCGTATTTTGTTTGGTAAAAAATAGCATATATGATATACTATATTCGTTAGGAAATATCAGTTTTTTAGCGATTTTCTATTTGTGAAAAAACTAACAAAAATTTCAAATATTTTAGCTCAAAAATCTTGCTTATTTTCGAAATATTTTTTGCGTGGAATTTGACTAGAGGATGCAACATAATTTTTTGTAAGAAAATCTGCTTTTAAGTATTATTTTCTTGTTTTGTTTTCTTATAGGGAAAAATGGTTTTTTTGTGTTTGTGCTATGTGATTGGGAATTGATTTATTTGCGAAAAATATTTTGAAATGAGAAAGTTTTATTGTATTTGCATTTATTTAGTATATAAGAAAATTATTGAGTTAAGATACTAAGGAGGAAAGTTGAATGGAAAACTTTACGCCAAATGGAAATGGACAAAATGTGAATGGGCAGAATTTGAACTCTCAAAATGGAACTCAAAATGGTAACATTAGGAGAGAGGGTAGTTCTGTTAAAAGCAATATACCTCAAAACCAAATGCCAAACAATATAAACGGGAACTATGTGAACAGGCAAGGTTCGGTCTATGGAAATGGGGTTAGTCCTACAAATAGTAACTTTACTGGCAACGCAAATGTTGGTGGTAAGGTTTTTCAATCGCCAAATTCAAATAATATGCCAAATAGAGTTAATTCTCCTATAGGACAGAATATTTCTCGATTTGGACAAGGTTATCCAAAAAATGTTGGACAGCAAAATGGCAATCCAATGAATCCTCAAGCAAATCAAAGGCCTCAAACAAACCAAAGACCGCAAACAAGTCAGGCTGTTCAGACAAATCAAACTTCTCAGGAAAAATCTTCTGGAGAGAAAAAAGTTGGCGGTGGAATATTTGGTGCGGGTGGAAAAATGTCTGGCGGGACTGGAGAGAAAGGCTTTTCTAAAAAACTCAAAGTAATCCTTGCTAGCATTGTTTCTGTTTTGGTTGTTGCAATGTCTGTAACGGCTGGGGTATTTCTTATTCCTAAGGGCAATGGGAATAAATGCAAGATATCTTTTGAGAATATGGGGCCTTATGAAGCAAGAGAAACGGTGGAACTTAATGTGGGGGATAGATATGATGCTCCTGTCTTGGAAGATATAATAAGTGATGATGGGAAAAATAATACACTTGTTAAGTTTAAGGGGTGGCTTAGAGAAGACGGAACACCTTATGTGGCTGGGGCTGTTGAAGGTGATTTGGTTTTGCATCCTGATTATGAATTGGGTGATGTTAAGACTACATTTGTAGCAGTTGATAATTACAACAACTCCAATTCTTACATATATCTTGGTGAAGTCTTAACAACTTACTATGCAGAAAAACTTTCATTCCACTCTTATCTTGATTTGTATGAAGATTTGAAGATTTCTGACGGATTGAAGGGTAATAGTTATTTGTCAGAAGATAGTTTTGTAAAAGGATATATTCTAGATAGCGGTGTTGGAGAAGATGTAAACTATTCTGCAAGAGATTATATAGATTTTGTTGGCAAATTCTTGAATGTTCAGAGTTTTTCTTTTGCTGATGATGAGATGACTATTTATGGGCTGGAAGATGAGATAGATACCCCTAAGGGAGAAAGAATTGTCATAGTAAATTATGCTGGAAAAAACATTGAAATAGAATACAATTCCAACTTGAAGAGTGTTGAAAAAGAATATACAAGCGCCGGGATAGTGGGCGAAACATTTGAAAATGAAAGAACGGTTAGGACATACAATTTTGGACAGAATAATTATGTTACACCATCATATGCTTCGCTGATGTCGGTGGATAGTTCTAAAGGTTTTGTTTTGCAAAGACCAAGATATCATAGGTTGATTGGTTGGTCATTTATCTCTCCAAAGATTGCCACTGAATTTGGAGAAATTGACAACCCAGATTTTGGGAAGGAAGGAACTTACTACAAATTTAATGCTTCTGAAAGGTTGAAACTTACTAGAGAATTTTTGAAAGGCGAAAGCAAATTAACTTTGTATGCTGTGTGGGATGAGGATGTAACAAATCTTAACATTTATGCAAATCCAAATATGTCTAGCATTGCAAGCATTCAAATGTCTGCAACTCAAGGTAAGAAGGTTGGCGAATGGTTGGGAGATATCTTATCTCAACTTCAAAAAACTGGCAGTGTGCTAGTTGGTTTTAATACCAGCCCAAGATTTGATGGAAAAATTTTGAATTTGGATACTTTGCTAGAAGGTGGTTTGACTAGTCATGACAATCCAAACAAAAACAATCCATTTTTAAGTGGTGTGGAAGTAAATCTTTATGCAGTGTATAAGAGAGTAATTGGTCAAACAATAATTAAATTGAACGACAATGATTTTAATGTTGCCAGTTTTGATATTTCAAAAGAGAATTTGAATATAAATTTCAATTTGCAAGGTATTGACGGCGAAAACTACGTGTATGACTTGCAAAATGTAGAAGTTTTGTTTGACGAAGATGCAAGGACGGTTGTTGTAACAAACTTGATTGAAGGAACAACATTTGAATTGCCAAAAATGGCGAGAGATAATTATTCTTTTGAGGGCTACAAAACAAAAAATAGATTGTATGCTCCAGATTATGTTGCAGAAAAAATTGAGATAGAAGTTCAACTGGATGATGTTTTGACAGATGGAACGTTTGTGCTGAATGGAAACTGGAAGGGTGTAGAAGTATCCTTTGCATTTGATTTGCAAAATGGTGATAAAAAAGTAGTTTCCGCTGTGTATGGAACAAAACTTGTAGCAGAGATATCCAAACTTTCGACAGGATATATCGCTGTAACAATTCGTAAGTTTATTGGACTGGAACCTATACTTTCTTTTGAATTTGCAAAAGAAGGATACAATTATGTGGGAATGTCTGCTAGAAGTGATGGTGAGAATGAGTTGGGTAGTGTGTTAAGTGAGTTTGTGCTTAATAATACATTCCTAAATATGCTTGCTGATGACAATGGAACAAAGACAATATATGCTTGCTGGAAAATAAAAGTTGTTACTGCAACATTTGTTTTGTCTGGTGGTGTTTTGGAAGTTGATGGAGAAAATATAACAGGACAATACGAAGCAAAAACAACTTATGGTGGCAGTATTTACCTTCCAAGTAGAGATTTAACTAAGTTTGCAAGAGAAGGATACTATTTTGATGGTTGGTTTAACAATTCCAACCTAAACGGCAATGCAGTGTGCGAATTTGATGCAGAACAATTGGTGCTGACATCAGATATCACATTGTTTGCAAAATGGAATGAAATAAAGATTGCTACTATATACAGCGATTATAACAGGACAAAAAGTTTTAGCATTGCAACGGATAGAAATGGAAGTTTTGAATTTGTAGGCAATGAAATTGAAGGAATGACTTTTGTTGCATTGTGCCAAAATCCAAGTGGTTCTGCAAATATTGTTAAAGTGGGCGAAAGAGCAAATGTTTCAGACGGAGTAGAATTCTACTGTGTTTGGCGAGAAGTGGTATATCAAAATGGCGCAACTGCCGAAAATGGTGTTGTAGGCGAAGATATTTCTGGGGGGTATATTGCTTATGGCGCACCTGTTACACCAATATCAAACAGTTATACTTGCTCAAAATATTTCTACTTTGCTGGTTGGAATATTGTTTCTAAATCAGGTGCAGAGAAGTACGCGCAAGCATCAACAATCTTTGATTACAATTCCACTGGATACGAACTTGCTGAAAATCTTACAACAGACGGTCAAGAGAAAATTGTTTTGAAAGCAGTTTGGCAAAGAAAGACTGTTCGTGTTGAAATTTATGAAGATGAAAATATGAGGTCGCTGGTTAGGGCTATTGGTGTTGATGTAAACAAATTTGACAGTATAACTCTTTCAAGTGCACAAACAGGTGATTTGTTTTTGATGCTGATAAACGGCAAAGATATAGATTTTGTTAAAGACAATTTGAGCAGTTCAACAGCACATTATTCCAATGGAAACGAGTTGAAGATTACTATTCCAAAAGATAGCCTAGTTGATGAAATAAACAATGTGTTTATCTATAGGCTGGTTGCAGTTACCAAAAAATATGCAACATTTGTAGAAGAAGAAAATGGCAGAAGTATAACTATTGCGGTGGGGACAGACTTTGAAGAAGGAGTTGACCTTGCTGGTTATGCCGACAATGCTGGACCTGCAGATAGAATTGACAAGAACTTGAGTGGAAATTATATTTATGACACAGTGATAAGGGCAGGGGTAAGACAAAAACTTGTAATGGTGAGTGGCGAAGATGAATTGTTTGGCTTTGCAAAGGAACATTATGTATTTGACAAATGGATGAAAACAGATGGCTCATATTATGCTGTGGGCGAAAGTGTAAGATTGTTGAGTGATGCGACATTTGTTGCTCAATGGGTTAAAAAACAATATACGCTTAACATAAGAGATTTGTCTGGGAGTAACTTCCTAGATAGTGATGGAGTGAAAGTTGTAACCTTTGTATATGGAGATGTTGTGGACCTTGGAGTTGAACTGCAAGGGTTGGTTGAAGAATACAATGATTCTACTTTAAGATGTGTTATGCTTGTCAATGGCTTAAGTTACAATGGCAAAAAGTTTGGGTTGAGTGATAAGATTTTGATGGAAGACGAAGGTTTGGGCCTTGATGGAATATTAGCTGACGGAGAGTTGGATGACGATAAGGTCGAAATGACTATTGCTTGGCAAGAAAAAACTTATCAAATTGTTGTTGACTTGGCGGGCGGATATTGGAATGATGATAGTGCTATAGAAAATGTGGAAATAGCAAATGGCAAAATGATTTATTCTGTAACATATTCGCAAGCAGAAAATCTAAAACTTTTGAGTGAAAATATTGCCAAAGAAGGATATCTTTTTGCAAGTTTTACAAACGGAACTAGCGGTGATATTTTGAAGGTGGGCGATGAATATTTTTATAACGCTAGTACCGACTATAGTAGTTTTAGCGGGGATAATATTGTCGCGTTGTATAACGAGAGCTTTTCGGTCAATTTTGATTTGAATGGCGCAAATGAACTGGCTGAAATAGACAAGATTACTCAAACAGTAAACTACATAGCATCTGGTGTAGAAAGTGATGGAGACTGGATAGAAATAACTCTTCCAAATGTTGGAGATAGGGGAGAGGGATATCAATTTGCTGGCTGGTGGAGAAATAACGATGCAGTAAGTGCAATTGATAATATTTCTGAAATAGAAAGTAACTACCATGCTGGCAGTGTGATTAGGCTTACAAGAAGTATGATAGAAGTATATTCTTCAGTTGGCAAAAATGAAGTGATATTGTTTGCTGTTTGGAAAGCAAAAATTACATTTGTTGCTGGAAGAAGTTTTGCAGAAGGATTTATAACCGGAGCAACCAATACTCAAGGTGCAGTAACATTGAGAGATATGGAATATAATGCTGACGGAGTGATGATTACTGTTAAAGGCTTTGAAGATTGGGTGGTGTGTGGCTCTATCGATTCAACAACTCTTGGAAAATATAAATTTGAACACCAAACTGGTGTTGGATATATGTTTGGTGGGTGGAATGAAAATGGAAGGAGAGTGTTCTCGCTGGAAGTAACAGCACCAAAAACTTTGGTGGCAGAATGGGCTAGTGCAAAGATAAAAATAACTCTAAAAGACCAAGACGGAAGGTCTTTTGCTCAATCTGGTCAAACAACATCAGAGGTAACAATCGAAAGAGATTTTACCAATGGTGATGTTGTCAATTTGAATAATGTTTATAGGACATTTGTTGCTGTAGGCAAAACTACAACACCATATCTATTTGGTTACAATTTTGTTGGTTGGGTGGAAGGTGATGTAGGATTTACCGATTGGACTAATGCCAGCACCAAGAATGTCTATACTTCAGAAAATCTCCTACCTGTGCCTGTTGTGGACTCTGTGTATTGTGCTGTGTTTGCAAGGGCAAATGTTGAGATAGTATGTGATATGAATGTTGAAGACGAAATGGGTGATAAACCTTTTGAAGGTGATGTGAGAGAAAACTATGCTGGGAAGTTTGGCGAGTTGTTTGTAGTGGATGTGTCTGACAAAACACAATATGTTGCTCACCCATACTTTGATATTGCAGGTTGGAAGGCGGTCAAAAACGACTATGCCTTTGAAAATGCAGTTGTTTTGGACGATAATGTTGTTGTGTATGACGAGATATCAAACAAATATGTTGCAAATATCTATGCCGTTTGGACAAGGAAAACCAATGAAGTTGTGTTGAACCTTGGTGGTGGACTTGTCGCAAGTGATTATTTTAATGTTTCCAGTGGTTTTGCAAACAATGTAGTTAAGGTGGAATATGGCATAAAACAAATTACTATCACTCAATACGTCAAGAACAACAGTTATATAACTTTGCCAACAGATGAGTATATTGTGAGAGAAATGTTTGTGCTGAACAATTACTCTGTAGAGGGTGTTGACGGAACGACAAGTCTTGTTGGTGGGGCAAAGGTTTGGAATACTAGAAGCGGAAGAATTGTCATAACAGCCAACTGGTTGGCAGTGGCCAATGTGTATGTTTATGAAAATGCTGAAGCGGAAGAAGAAAAATCTGTAACTTTCCAAGTAGTGCTTGGAGAAGGGAATGGAATTGAGTTTAGCGAACTGCTAAATTCTGTGCAGATATATAGAGATGGACTGGTAGAAAAGAGAATTTCTATTGCTGATTTTGCCAAGGAAAACTACGAAATTGCAGGTTTTTCTCTTTACAGAACTGGCGGAATAAATTATGAGTTTGACAAAGTATATGCGTTAAACAATGTTTATTCGCTAAATATTTATGCAATTTGGATAGGGAAATCTTATGAAATCGTTATCAATGTTGACGACCCAGAACTGTCGCCAGCAGAAAATAATGAAAACAAAACTTATATAACAGAAGGTTTGAGATATGGTGAAAATATTGACCTTTCTAAATACTTCCTCAAACAAAACTCTACTGGTGGTTGGGTATTTGAAAGTTTTGAAATAGATGGATTGATATTTAACGCAAGCAATACAACATTCAATCCACAAAATCTAGAACTTGGATACAGAACTACATATATTCTAAACACCAACTGGAAAGGCAAAAGTATCAATGTTTCTTACAACTTTGGCAATGCTACATTTACTGATCCAGATGGTCAAAGTGGAAGCGTGATTACAAAAAGTTACACTTATTCCAAGCGTTATGGTGAGGCTGGAAATGTAGTAAGGACGCTTACTCCAAGTCAAAGCACAACAACTTGCATTAGATATGAAGATTTGGGTGCAGAATATCCAATATTTGCTTTTTCAAAATTTGTTCCATTGGACGAATCTATAGTTGTGGTAGATGGTCAGTTTGAATTGCCTGCCTATGATATTGCAATGATTGCCCAGTGGACTAGCAAGGAAATTAAATTGGTCATCGAGCCAACAGGAGCCCCAATAGGAGAAGAAAAAGACGCAAGTTTTGACAGTCTTGATAGCAATACTTCTGGTTATGCAGTGTCCAAAAGTGAAAGAGCAGGCAAAGAGGTTTTGTTGGTAGAAGGGCTAAGACTTAACGACAAAATCAATCTAGAATATTTGCCAAGTGCGGTGTGCAGTGGAGAACAATATTCCTATGTGTTCCTACGAAATTATGCAGGTGTTGGCATATGTGATGAATCAAGCAGAATGAATATAATTGAAGCGGAATTCCAAGTGGTCAAAACAGGAGATATGGACTTTGATATTATTTGGAATAGCGAAACAGAGTGTTTTGAAATGTGGTTTACTCTTTTGTGGTCGCCAACTGATGTAACAGTGAATTATATTCAGGCTGTGCCAACTGTGGAGGCGATAAAGAAAGTTGATACAAATGGCAACGAAATAATTGATGAAAACAGCAAAACTGTTTATGGTTATCCATGTGATGCCACCGGTAAAATTGCTGATAGCACAAAAGGGCAAACACTGAAAGTAAATAAACTGGGTGAAATTGGAAGTTATCAAAAAAATATAGAAACAGGTGAACAGGAATTTGTAAGAGGATTCTCTTTGCTTGACGGATATACTTTGTTTGGTTGGAAACAAATAGGTTGGGCTACAGAAAGAGACCACACTATGATAGACGGCTCATACACCAAGTTGAACAATCAAAACAGTTATTTCTTTGAACCTACTGAAGGGCAAAATGGAACAAGCAATTTGCTTGCATTTGCCACCAAAACTAGCAAGGTTAATCTTTATCCAATTTGGGTGCAAGAAGATTTTGTTTTGAGATTGACAGATTCTACTGGCAAAAATTTTGAAGGGCAAAAGGATATTGTCATAAAATATGACAGCAGATTTACTATAGACAACCTTCTTGCTAATGAAAGAATAATACTTGAAACAATAGCATTTGATAGTGCGGAAAGAGTATTCAAATCTTTTGTAGGTTGGAGTTATAACGAAGTTATGTATGCTGGCGACAGTAATCTTGTTTTCTCCAAAGATTTTGGAGGGTTTGTATCTTCAGACGACATAAATGACACCGATAAGACAGTTATAATAGATATGAGTTGGGAAGAGGTTAAATACAAACTAAAACTTAACTTGTATTTTGGTGACTATACAGACAAGGCAAATGTATTCTTCTACAGAGATACAGATATGTCTTGCTATATCCTAACAGACAATGTAGTAAAATTTTCTGAACTTAGGGCAGACGGTGTTGCTTTGAATGTGCTACCTTCACTATTGCTAGACGAAACAAAATTGATAAAAATAGTGGGCGACAAGGTGTTTACCTTTGCAGGTTGGGCATTGACAACAAGAGAAGATGGAGTAATAGCGGAACCAACCAAAATGCTTGCCCTTGGCGGAGATAAAGTAAGAATAACCGAAGAAACTCTCAATATAGAAGAGGGCGTTGACATAGAAGAGGCATTGTTTAATGCTATCAATCCAAATGTCGCTATTATCGAACTGACTGCAATGTGGAATTGCTACAAAGTTACTATAAATGCAAATGGTGGGCAGTTGAATGTAGATTCTTCATCTTCGTTGTGGGACGGGGCTACTGACGGGGAAGGAAATTTGTGGAAGGTGGCAGACAACGAAACTATTTATCTTTGGACTTACTATGGTTCCAACATAACCTTAACTGACAAAATACTTAGTTGGTTTGAAAGAGATAAATATACTGCAGAAACCAAGTCATTTGTCCATAACATCAAACAAACAGATTCTGAAGGCAATTTTGTTGTGGACGAAAAAGGCGAATATGTATTAGTGGAAGAAAGATTGTCTGTAAAAGATGACACTGTAGATATAGTTGTAACAGCAGACGACAGACTTATGGTAGAATGGGTTGGGACTCCTGTAACCATTATTATCAATCCTAACTCCAAAGAAGGCGACGTGGAAGGGGTTTTTGATACTCCAAGTATAAATACATTTACCACTGAATATAGTCAAGAATTTGTGGAGATAGACTCTTTACTTGGTGCAGATAGGGCACATAAAGTAGAAACAGAAAATGTTACAATTAACGACAAGAATTTAACAATAATCAAACTTTATGCCAACTATGGTGATGAAATAACAACACTAAATAACTTGCTTGCAACTTGTGTTAGTGGCAATAATTTCTATGGTTGGACTGACGGATATCTCAACTATTCCGTTGTTCCATATACAGCCCAAGACTCAGCCAACAACAAACTGTTTGGCTTGTGGAGTGCGGTGGCAATGTTTGAATTGAATGGCGGTGTGTATGGGCTGGCTTCTTCTGCCACTGGCTATATAGACCCAGTTGCTCCAGCAGAGGATAGTGGCGGAGTAATCAACTTACCAAAGAAGATGCTTACCAATGTTGGTGGAAGTGAATATGACGCAGGTCCAAGAAGGATTGGCTATGAATTTATAGGCTGGTCAGACAATGCAAATGGCTACAAAAATTATGCAGAATATGTTGCTCTTTGGAAGAATTTGTATATAGAAGAATATATTCAAACTTTAACTTCGATGACAGAAGAAGAAAAGAATGTTGTCAAAGCACAATTATCCAGTGAAGTTGTGCGTGACCACGAGGTTTATGTTGAAAGATTTAAGGCACTAAAGGGTGAATCTTATGTTGAAAATTTGCTTGCAACAACATTCAAGATATATGAACAAAACGAGAGTTATACCCTTACAGGCAATGTAACATTCTATGCCTTGTGGCGACAAGTAAAAATTTCGATGATATTCTTTAGAAGTGATGATGACTACAAAGGTGGTGCTGGCAATGGACAAGAAACAATGGCAACATGTGATGTATGGTATGGCGAAAATTGGACATTGCCAAGCAAATTTGACACCAGCGAATATGCAACAAAGATATTCAGTTGGACTCACTTCAAAGACGGCAAACAAGAAGCTTTTGCTGGGTGGAAAATTGTTAATGCAAATCCAATGCAAGATGTGTATGCAGGTGATGAGTTAGAACTTACTGCAGACAAGTTCTTTGCCGGCTTGATAGAAAATGAAAGTGTAAAAAGACAAGTTCACCTTGTTACAAAGTGGAGTGATGTATCGGTTACCGTTAAGATAAAACTGGGACCAAGCAGTGAAGAATATGCCTATTATGGAGAAGATATTGCTCAAGATTATGGTTATCTAGAAACAATGGTTGACGGAGATAGCAAATATCTTATTATAACCAACCCATTTGGAAATTTCTATTATCCAAACCTAGACAGAATAGTTAGATTTGGCAAAGTGGCAAAGGGATACACTGAACCTTATGGCTATATGACTAGCGAAAGAGGTTATATCGTAAGTAATTCCAAAAATCACCTCGCAACCACTCTCCATCTTCAAAAGCAAGGAGAGGCTAGATATATAGGCGAAGTGCGAGAAGTTGGTGGTCAGTATGTTTACGAATTGGAAGTAAAATGGGTAGAAGCAGAATGTTATGCAGACAATTATTTCAATGTATCAACTAACCTAGGACATAGATTCTACGAAAGTTTACAGTTGGCTCTGGAAGACTGTGTAGATACGGAAAATTTGACATACGAATCAAGAGTTGCCAACATTGTGCTATTGGATAAAGTCGCAGAAGAAGGAGCAACGACAAAATATCATTATATACAAAACACCATTGATGTTGGTTCTAGACAAATTGTGTTGAGTATATATCAAAAATCAACCAAAAATATTGTGCTTAGAAGGCAAACCAATGCCACTGCAATCATTGTTGGCGAAGGCGGAATGTTTGCAATTAGGAATACATCAGATGTGTTGATGTTTGGCATTGACGGAGAAGGAAAGTCTGCTGATGTGTTTGCAAAAGTTGTTGGTGGAACATTTGAAGTAAGTGGTAAGACAGAGATTTCAAATTTCTACAACAATATTAGCAACAAGGGTTCACTCGTTTGGGCTATTGGTGGCAATATTACTATTTCAGGTGCAAGAGTAAGCAATAATAGGTTGGAAGGTAGTAGTGGAAGTTTGTATGGTGGTGTCTTGTGTGCAGAACAAGGGGCTGTGGTGAGCCTTTCTAATGGAATATTTACAGAAAACACCGTAACAGGCAATTTTATAACCAATGATTATTATACTTATGGTGGCGCTGTTGCACTGCTTAGCAAATCATCGGCTAAGATTGAAAATGTAAAATTCTGGTCCAATGCGTCAAAAGTTTTGGCAGGCGGACAAAGTTTTGGTGGTGCTATCTATGCCAGTGCAAGTGTTGTGGAATATGGCTCTGCATACATTACAGGACGAGATAGCGAGGGCAACACAGTTCAAGGTGAAGATGATATTTCGTTCAAGTCCAACACTGCAATGTTTGGTGGGGCATTCTGTGTTGTTGGTGGATTGGACGGGGCAGTTGTTGTCAAGGGCAGTTTGACTACTAAATATATGCAAGACGCATTGACTGGAAAGACTTGTTCCACTATGATGCGTAGCAATTATTCCAGTGGCGAAGCACGCAAGGGTAGTGCAATATATGCAGTAGATGCTGTTGTTAATATTGATGGAATGACAATTCAAGACGCAAAAGTATCAGAAGACGGAGCAGGTATATATGCAGGCAGTGGCTCAGAACTTACTGTAAAGAATTCTATTTTCAACTCCACATATGCATACAATGGCAGTGCTATATATTCTGCTGGCAAGAGTGTTTATGTAGAACTTTGCTTTTTTGTCCAATGCGTTTGTGTCAATGGAGATGTTGTTGACGGCAATGGTGGTGCTATATATATTAAAGGTTCAACCTCACAAACAAATACAGCCGTATTGAGTATGGTTTCTTGCAAATATGCATGGGCAAAGCGTGGTGGATTTGTATATGTCGGGGAAAATGTGAATTTCACTATGACAGGAGTAGAAAGTTACACTTCTAAACTGTTAGACTGCTATGCAGAAGAAGGTGCTTGTGTTTATTACAACTCTGGTGCGCTGGAAGCAGAATCTCAAATAAATTATGTCAGATTTTATATGACAGGTTATATAGAAGATGAAGACGAGCAAAAAATAAACCCAAAACGTGGTGGCGGAATATATGTTGCTGGCGGAAAGTTGGTTGTGGCAAATTCTACATTCAGCCTATGTCTAGCAGAGTATGGTGGCATGATATATGTTGCAAATGGTTCGGTGATATTTAGAGATGTAAACACTTTTGAACAAGTCAACGATATCAGCAGTGGATTGTATGAAGAAAACGAAGAATTTGGTGGAAGTGCAGAAAACGCACTAGACCCAAAATATGAAGGCAACAGTGCAGACTATGGTGGGGCTGTGTATGTGGAAGAAAACGGAGAGTTTGACTTCCAAACTGGTAGTCTTGGTTACAATGTCGGTAGTATCACTGCTAGTGCAATTTACAACAACGGCAAAGTAAGGTTGGGCGATGTGGTGATGGAAAACAACATAACCAGCACCTACATTGCAATACTCAACAAAGGAGAGTTTGAAATATACGGCAATGCGTATATTAAAGAGGGTCAAAATATATTTATTGGCACTTATATCAAGGAAGATACCCAAATAATAGATGGCAAACAACAAGTTGTATCAGAAAAAAGATTCTACGAAATAACAGTGTCCAAGGAAAACTGGCTGAATAAAAAGACAGAGAGTGATGAAACATCTTCGGTTATTATTGATTTTGTTACAAAAGATGCAGTTATGAACAAGCCTATTGTGCAGTTTGCATCTGTGATGGAAGAAGGTGTAGAAAACAAGACTAAGATTTATCAAGCATACAAAGATTATCTGGAAGAGGGCAACAAGCCTGTATTTGAATTGGCACAAAGTGCATCGTTTGTGTTGAGATGTGATGATGAAAAATGTGCACTTGTACTGTCGTTGCATAATTACGAGATATTGTTTATGGACTTGTCAGAAGACAGTGACGGAAAGGTTATTGCAAGCAAAACAATAAAATGTAGCGACCCATTAAATGATGAAGTTTTGACAACAATCAACAATGTTATCCCAAGCAAGTTGAGATATGGTTATCAATTTAATGGTTGGGCATATTACAATGCTTCTCCAAACGCACTGGAAGTTTATCCAGATTTTGAAGGTTTGGGACTAAAATATTCCTTTGCAGAAGGGGAGAGCAGTGTTGACGTCTATTCTCATGTGCTATCTGGCGAAAGGGTGTTCAACTATGTTGGTAATTTGCGAAATGTAAAGAGCAGTGCTGGTAGCGACTTCTCTTTCCCAGGGCACAACTTCTATATTTATGCTTGCTGGAAGCCAAATGAATATGAAGTGAATTTTGAATATGACGATATGTCTTATACAACTGTAGAAATCAACGATTTGGAATTTGATTCCTCTTTGGGTATGATGGATATCCTCAAAAAGAGAGTTGGATATAAGACAACTTTCAATCTTCCTCTTGCTAGCGAGATAAACAAAACTATTTTCGTAACATATGATGATGTAAAATCAGTGACTAGAGATAGTTCTGGAAACCCAGTGAGAGTAGTATTTGGCGATAGTTCCAGCACAAGTAGTTTCTCGATAGAGAGCAGTGGTATTTATGCAGGATATTTCTATTACACAAAGCAAGTGAGTTTCGGTGGCAATACTTTTGACCTAAAATATTATGTCGGCACCAGTGAAGACAGGGCTTGGTCAGTATTCCTAGATGATACAGACCTTTCAAATCAAAAGGTTACACTCAAGAACTTACAAAATGTTGAAGGTCAACCACAAAAAGTAGATGCCAATGTATATCCACAAAAGGTTGTATTCGAAAAAGACGGAAATATAGTCAATTATGAAACATCTATTGATGAATACGGAAGATACTCTTTTATAGATGTTGACAACGGAAGAAAATATGTTTCTAGGCAACTTATCAGACCAGACGGCTACGAATTTTCTCATTACAAAATAAATGGCAACGCAGGCTATGGGGCAAATGATTCGTTTGTAATGGGACCACCAAACTCAGATTTTAATGACTTGGGACAAAGAATATCTGTAACGGTCGTTTTCAAAAAGTTAAATGTAAATTTAATTCTCAACAACAACGACAACGGAACAAGTAGCGTAACGGCAACAAAAGAAGTTTATCCTGGCACAGAGATTATTTTGCCAACGATGTATAACAGTGGAGAGTTTGAAGGAATTGGCAAAAGAGAAAACTATGCACTTGTTGGTTTCTCAAAAAATAAAAATTATGCAGAAGACAAAATTGGTGATTTGTATCAACCAGGTGCAAAGTATGTAGTAACAGAGTCGCCAACTGGTAGTCATGAACTTTATGCTATATGGGAAGAAGCAGAGTGTTATGTAGAGCCAACTAGCAAATCTTCAACTTCAGATAGATGGTTCTATACTTCAATAGCAAAAGCGTTTAGTGATATTTCAAACAAAGTGTATGGAACAAGTTACTCACAATATAATGTGGTGGTGCTTAAACCAGAAGTTGTAGTAAAAGAAGAAATGGTGGTGTTGTCAGATGTGATTTTGTTGTCAAAAACTGGCACAGTAACACTAAAACTGGCTGACGACTTTGACAATTCAAAGGCAATGTTTGTTGTGGGTAGAAAGGTTGACGATGAACTTACACAAGGCAAATTGACATTACGTGGCGAAACCAATGCTAATATAGTTATCTCTCAAGGAACAGCAAAAGATAGAATTGAAAGTTTGATTGTAATAAATCCAGATTCCACACTTGATGTGGTCGGAAGTGTTACTTTTGAAAAAGCAACTGTTTCAAATGCCAATCGTGGTGGTGTAATAACTGTTCTTGGCTGTATTGTAAATGTTGCTGAGGAAGAAAGCAGGACTGCACGTGGAGTTGTTAATATAACAGGCAATGGAGTAGTTTTCTCGGGAAATATATCAACAAATGGTGGGGCAATTTATGTTGGTGAATATGCAGAACTTAATATCCAAGGCGAAAGTGCAGACGGAGTGAGATTTGGCATAACCACAGATGGATTGGAAAGTAATATTGCACAACAAAATGGTGGGGCAATATATGTAAGTTCCAATGCAAAATTTACACTTAAAAATGCGTGGTTTGCCAGCAATACAGCGACAAACGGTGGTGCTTTGTATATAGGTGAAAACTGCCTGACACAACTTTCTGATTGTAGATTTTCTAGCAACAAAGCTAGAGCTGGCGGGTATGGTGGTGGCGCTATATACTCAGATAGTGAAATAAAAATTTCTGCTACAAATAACTTTGAGTTTACAGGGAACGTTTCCAATGCAAATGGTGGAGCAATATTTGCGACAAAAACTCTTTGGCTGGAAGGCAATGTAAACTTTAATAATAATGAAACTCTAAAAAGTGGTGGGGCTATCTATGCGCCAAATGGCTTGGTACTGGAAGGCGGAATTTTTGAAGGTAACATGGCAAAAGAAGGATTTGGTGGGGCTGTTTATGTAAAACAAAGTTTGAAAAAGACAACAATTTCTTCAGAAAAAACAACTTTATTCAAACAAAACAAAGCAATTTATGGCGGTGCAATTGCCATACTTGAACTAGGTGAAAATGTTCAAATCGACAATATTTCGTTTGAACAAAACGGATATGTTAATAATGGTGGGGCAATTTACTATGATGGAAGCACTACTAACTTTATCCTTTCGCTTGGCGCACAAGTAACAATAAGTGGTTCGGATGCTAGCAATGGCATTATGAAAAATCAACTGGGTGGTGCTGTGTATGCAAACAATGGAAACATTTTCTTTGAGGGCAGTGCCACTGGCAACACTGCCGTAACCGGTGGAGCATTCTATCTACAAGGCGAATCAAAATTGGTGCTAAATAATGCCTTACTTAGCGACAACTATTGTCAACACGAATCTATTGGTGGTGGGGCAATATATGTTGGAGGCACTAGTTATGTGGTGTTTGAGGGAGAAAATAACATTTTCCGTAACAATCAAGCATGGCGTGGGGGTGCCATATATATCAGTTCTACTCAATCTGCTGACAGCAAGAAAACAGTTATCCAAAAGGCAACATTTGAAGGGAATGCCCTTAAAGATAGCAGTGATATAGGCAAGAGATATGGAGAAATACTTTATATTGCAAATGGCTCAACTGCAACAATTAGTGGAAATATTGCTACAATAATTGCAGAAGAGGAAAATTATCAAATCTATATTGCAGAAAGGGCAACTGTTGTGTTTAGCAAGGCAAGATTTGTATCTCCAGAAGGGGCAGAAATAGACACTAAGATAATGATTGAGTCAGTGGAAAACGGAATAAATGCTACCCATGGACAAATTGATATGGATTGTCAATCTTATCTAACAGATGTTTATTTCAAACCAACAAAAAAAGAAAGATTGAATGAACACATAATCTATCTATCTGGTAATATTGCAAATTATATAGGCGAAAGAAACAGAATAAGAATTCACCTTATAGATGTTAACCCTGTTTATGAATTAGAGGGATTGCATATGGTGAAATTTGATGATGCCCAAATGGCAAGAAGTGCAGAAAGTTGCTTTGAATTGATTGAAGAAACCGCTAAGTTTGTTTTGATTCCACAATCTAACTTTCTTGACATTGTAAAAATGGCAGAATCGATAAAGATTGACCCAAATTATGGAGAATTGTCCTATAAGGGTGTAACATATACTGAACCTTTTGATATCAACTTTGAAGATTCTGACGACAACACACTTAAATTCCTTGATGAAATAGAAGGCTTTAGGGCTGGCTATAGATTGCAAAATTATTTTGAGTGTATTGAAGATGGAAGAAGGATAAATTCTCAATCTATCAAACCATATCTCAATTTGACACTAAAAGCAGTGTGGGAGCAGTTGCCATATTCCTACAAAACATATTATCAAAACGAAAAAGATGAATATGTTGAAGTTGGTGGCGGAACAATTATGTATGCCGACAGGGTTTATCTAACTGTTCCAAGTAGGCAATATT
This sequence comes from Christensenellales bacterium, assembly GCA_051883495.1. GTDB lineage: Bacteria > Bacillota > Clostridia > Christensenellales > UBA1242 > UBA7862. The sequence continues at coordinate 30,309 of JBJETV010000024.1, read as the reverse complement.
ATACATTTGTAGAGTGGAAAGTGTGCTATCGTGATATAAACAACAATAGTTTTATTCAAATAGCAACTATAAGTTCCGGGAACAATTTCTCATTGAGTTCTATGGGTTCTAGTGCAGAGGAAACCAAACAAAAACTAAAGTTGATAGAACAAAATGGGGCTGTTGTTCACTTTGTTGCCACTTATACAGAAACTGTGGTTACAGTAACACTGTATGGCAATGGTGGGACAACATCTTCAGGGAAAACTTATGTAGAATTTACCTACCCACAAAAAGTGGGATATATCTCTTACTCCGACTTTGTTGATGCTTTCAGCAAGCCAGACCATGCAATTTGTGGGGTGTTTACTGGCTCTAATGAAGTGTATGACGAGGGAGTGGATACACTGTATAACTTCTCTAATATGTCAATCAACATAAAGGGAATAACCAAACTAAAACTTTACTGCAAGTGGCAAAGAGTAGAGGCTATTATTATAAAAAATAATGTTTCCGCTGACGAAGAAAGTAGGATATATTATGATTCGGTTAGAGATGCAATAGGAGATTTGCTTGATGGAGATACATTGGAAATTGTTTCTAGCAGGATAGAAGTAAGTCAGGCATTGGTGTTTAACAAAAATATTTCTGTAAATATAACCGCAAACAACAATATAGTTATTTCTAGGGCTACTGGCTTTGTTGGAAATATTATAGAAATTGCTGGTGGTCAGGTTACAATTAGGTGTGACGGGGCTACAATAACTCTTGACGGCAAAAATGCTGTTAGCACAAACGGAGCAGTGCTTGTCAGGAAAGATGCAAGTCTTGTTGCTGGCAATGGGTTGGTTATCACCAATCAAATAGCCAAAACAAATGGTGCTGGCATAGAGAACTTTGGCAAATTGGCCTTGAATGGAGTGAATATTTCTAATTGTCAGTCAGAAAAGGACGGCGGTGCTGTTTGGAATGGTGGCAATTTGCTTGTATCCAACGCAACTATTACAAATTGCTTGGCAAATTGTGGCGGGGCAGTGTTTACAAAGAGTGCAACAGAGATTGCTGGAGGAATCTTTGACAACAACTCGGCAATCAAGGGTGCTGGTGTATATGTGGAAGGCGAAGATGGTATCAGTGTCCATTCGGCTACATTTACCAATGGAAATGGAGATGTATATACATCTGAAGATTTGCAGAGCAGTGTAAGATATGGCGGTGCTATTTATGTGGCCAAAGGAACTGGAAAAGTTGTTATAGGAGTTATGACTGTTGTAACAAACAACAAGGCTACATACGGTGGTGGGTTGTATTATGATGGTGATACCAACGAACCTGCGGTGTGCAACACAAATCTAGAAGCCTCTTGCAAGTTTACAGATAATAGTGCTGTTTATGGCGGGGCAATTTGTATTGGTGAATTGGTTGAAAGTTACAACAATCACATAGTAAGAATTTCACTTGCTACTATCAATACAAACTTTGCTCAATATGGTGGTGCAGTGGCAGTTCTTCGTGGAACTCTAGAAGTGTTTGGCGGAGATATCAGCAGAAACACTTGTGGTGTTCGTGGCGACAATATTTATGTTTCACTAGGTGGGACATTGGCTGTTTATGGAGGCAGTGTTGGTGCAGATGGTGCAAGTGGCGAAATCGTGGTGCTGGGCAATAGCAGTGAAGTAAGAAGTGGCAAGATGAAAGTCGCTAGTGGGGCAACAATAAATGATGTTGTAAGATTGTTTGACGGAGCAAAAATATTGGTTACTTCACAACTAACTTCAGGCAAAGTTATTGTTGTGGCACTTGATAAGACAGACCGCAAATCGTCCAACCCATTGGATAATTATCCAACAGGAACTGACAGTGTGGTGGTTGCAACATTTGACGATGACCTAGATTGTGATTCATCAAAATTTGCAGTGGCAGAAGAAGCCAGCGAAAAATATAGGACAAAAGCAGACTCTCAAGATGTTGTCATTACAAGGGCATACTTCTCTCTTATCATAGACACAGATAGTGGTTCATTAAGTAGCGACCTAGAGAATATTACTACCTATGGCACAAAATATGTTGTTGATGTTTTGTATGGCACAAACCTTAAAGAGTTGCTTAAAAACACAACAGCCAGCAAGGAAAGAAAAGACTTTGAATCATGGGGAATTGTTTCGGGTGAAAGCCTTGAGGCAATCTCTCCAGATAGCACTATGCCTTATGGCGACCTTCAAATAAAGGCTATCTATTCTCAATCTATTTATAGGTTAACACTAAACTTTAATGATTCCAACGGACTAAGCAAAACAAAAGCCACATTTAATGCGGAAAATATACTTGATGATAATTTCCGAAACATTGAATATGGAGAAGGAAGTGTAAGTGTAGATGTTTATGTGTCAGGCGAAGGAGCAAATGCACAATCAGTGCTGGGTGCACTGGGTGCAAGGTTGCAGAGATTTGGATATACACTTATGGGGTTTGACACAAACAACGGAACTTCTGCAAATATAGACCTAGATGCAGGCAACTTTGAAATGCAGGCAGAAGACACCATTGTGTATGCAGTGTGGCAGGCAAAGGAATATGAAGTTAGTTTCCACAGCAATCCAAAAGATGACTCTGAAGAAGAAGTAAAAACAATCACTGTGTCTTACGACAGCAACTTTGCTCTGCTTGGAGAAGAGGAAATGCTTTTGGCAGGATACACCCTTCAGGGTTGGGGAATACAACCAAGTGGAGAAGGGAAAGTCTATAAGATTGGCGAAAATGTCTTGATGGACAAAGATATGGCAGAAGTTTTGCACTTCTATGCCGTCTGGGAAGCAAAACAATATCAAGTTATATATGAAAGTGGCATGCCAGAAGCAACTGGAACTGTAGAGCCAACTACTATGACTTATGGAGTAGAAAGCGAATTGTCTAGTAGCACATTCTCCGTATTGGGATATACTCAAATAGGTTGGAAAACTGCTGATGGTGTTCAATATTTGTTCGGTAAAAACTTAACTGTAATAAATCTGACCACAGATAGCACAGTAAGTGTATATGCAGTGTGGCAAGGCAACAAATATATTGTGGCATTGCACAAGTCTAGTGATGAGGCTTCTGACAGTGTAAATGTAGAGGCAGTTTATGGTGATGCAACGGCAAAATTGATTGATGTAAACGAAGTGGTTACTTACTCTAAAAATCTATTATACTTTGTCGGTTGGTCAACCATACCTATGGGCAGTGTGGAAGATGTGGAATATACAAACGCACAAACGATATACAACTTTACTGTAGAAGATAGAATAGACCTCTATCCTGTTTTCCAAAAATATTCGGTGATTGTTCGCTCCAATGCTTTTGATGATAAGTATGTTGAGTTAGAACCAAATATTAGTGGTGTTGTTGTAATAAGCAAGAATATGTTGCTATCATTTAGTTATGTAGGACACGAAATTGGATTCTTGAGCAGAACAAAAGATGTTTCTCTATCTAACTCAACCAACTTGTTCTTTGATGAAAGCGGAGAAATAACTATCCAAACCAATACATTTGGCAAACCAACATTGGAGTTGTTTGTTGCATGGAAGTCATTGCCATATACTTTGCGTTTTGAAGTGGAAGACGGCAATGGGGAATATCCAACCAGCGAATTGTATGTTGCTCCAAAAGGGACCAATGCTTATACTACTGGTTCGACTACTTGTGTCCTTCCTAATGATATGGAAGACCCTGCAATTCTTCATGGTTGGTCTATACTAGCAGACGGAAGTGTTGTAAATTTCGAACTGGGTGCTTCGCTAATGCTCAGTCAAGATGTGATGGAGCAGTTTGCAAAATATCAAGATGTTTCTTTGGGTATTTTGACTTTGTATGGTGTGAGAGAAACAGAATATAGCATCGAATATATCCTAAATACTACTCACAATATCATTGGAGCTAGCACAACGGATATTGTGGCAGAAAACTCCAATGAAACTGAAAAATTTGATATCGGAACAAAGATAGACATTGTGTTTGCAGATATAGAAGGCAACGTGTGGGAGATTGGTGACCCAATAGATGCCGAGAACCCTATATATGCGTATTTTGACGGCTGGTCTTATTCGCCAGATTCATCAGTGGCAGAAATTTCTCCACTTGATGAAAATGCAAGCGAACAAACTACAAAATTTGCTGGCAAAGTAACTCTCTATGCGGTGTGGCAAGAATATACCAATCCATTTGTTTTTGAATATTCTGGCACAAAAATTGTTGGACTTAGCGAAATAGGAAGTAGCCTTGACAAAGCAGAAGTTGTATTGCCAAGACACAAACTTTATCCTATGGACGACACACTAGTTGTTGGCGAAGACATTACAGCAATATCATCTCTGCCAAGTGAAAACAATATAATGTCAATCGATTTTAGATTTGTTCTCGACGAATTTGGCATTGAATCATTTGCTTTTGAAAATACTGTTGGTTTGCAATCTTTAATCAATATCAAACAGACGCAAACAATTGACTATGGCGCATTTGTAAACAACAGCCTTTGTGAAATAAATTTTGTAGAAAGCGAGAGTACAAATCTATTTGTTGGTAAAGATGGGAATGTGTATGCGTTCAATGGAACAAGTGCAGAGTTGTTTGCAGTGCTTTTGTCCAAGACTATGTGGGAAAAAACTTATGTTGTTCCACAAACTGCAGACAGTGGCTCAACAAGTTATGACATAACATCTGTTTTGCCTTTTGCCTTTGCAAATACATCTTTTGAAAGCATCGCAATAACACAAACTGTAAACTCTCTTAAACAAGGCTCTTTGGCGCACACTAACGAATTGACTTCTCTTGAAATACCATTTGTAGGTGGTGGAGAAGGCGAAGAAGATAGTGTTGTGTGGGCAAGCAGTCTAAAATACCTTTTTGTTGATAGAAACAATGAAGTTGTTGTGCCTCAAAAACTTACACAAGTGGAAGTGAAAGGCGAAAGGCTAACAACCATTGGAGATTATGCTTTTGAAGGGTTTGAAAAATTGCAACGAGTGTTGTTTGCTAGCAGTGTAACAACCATTGGGCAATATGCTTTTAGTGATTGTGAAAACCTAACAGAAGTGGGCACAGAGGGAACATTTAACATTTCTACCATTACAAGCATTGGCTCTTACGCATTTGCAGGTTGTGTGAATATTCCTAAGAGTTTAGATTTGAGCAATATTGCTTCGTTTGGTCAAAGAGTATTTGATAATACAGGACTTCAAAAAGTTGTTCTTTCTGGCGAAACAGAAGACTTTGGCGGGGCAAAAGCATTTGAAAATCTATATACATTGAAAGAAGCAAGATTGTATTCTGTTTTGGCATTTGATGCGGTAGTAAACGGCACAGGTATTACTGCCAGCGATATAGAAGAAGACCGCACAGGTGTTGTTTATACAAACATCAACTTCTATCAAATGCTTCTAAGAACGGAAGAATTGCAAGGCTATTTGAGATATAACATAGTTGTTGACAATTTGATTGATGTGCTAAATAGTGCAAACGAAAGAGTTGGGTTCTATTCCAACCTAGAAGATGCAATAGCAAATGCTCAAAACGGCAACAAGATTATTGTTAAGAGTGATATCAAACTAAAAACAACTATATCAATAGAAAAAACAATCTCCATATATGCAGGATACGAAAAGCTTAACTCCGAAGGCAGAGAAGACTATATCAATATTACAAGAGATACACTTGATAGCGTATTTGATGTGCAAAGCAATGGAAATATTTCCTTTGGCGGAAGTTTTGTAGATAGTGATAGTTCTAAATATGTCAATGCCAATCTAAATATTATCGGCAACAAAAGAGAAAGTGCCAACAGTTTGATAGTGTTAAATGGTGGTGTTGTTAGCTTTGATATAGGTGCATATATATATGACCACATTTCACAAAATGGGTCGGTAGTGTATGCTACAGGGGGTGCTATAAATATTACAGGTGCAGAGTTCTACAACAACTATGCTACCCAAAAAGGTGGGGTGTTCTACATAACAGATGGCACAACACTAAATATTGCAAGAGCATCAATACACCACAATGGTGTGTTTGAAGATAGTATTATGACCAAGAGTGGCGGTGTGGTGTTTGCACAAGAGGGTTGTGAAGTTAACATAACAGAAGGAAACTTTGCCAACAATGGTGCTGAAAATGGTGGAGCAGTTTACATAAATTGCCAAGGTATTACTAGCACTATTGGTCAAAGTGAATTTGCAGGCAACAACGCAAGTATGTCAGGTGGAGCAGTGTTCTTGGAAAATGGCTGGTTAATTGTAAGAAAAAATTCACTATTCTACTTTAACACAGCCAACAACTTTGGTGGTGCTATTGCAATGTATGACGGAGAGTTGTTTGTAGAGAATAGCACGATTGGTTCTTCAGAAAAGGAACATGGAGAAAACATTGCAAATAATATGGGTGGCGGTCTTTATGTCCAAGGTGGAATAGTTAATATTACGAGTTCAGAGTTTTCATCCAATAGTGCTTTAATTGGTGGCAATATTTATTTGTCAACAGAGAAAGCTGTAAACATAACCGACTCCAGTATAGTTGATGGCAACACTACAAGAGTGAATATCGGGACAGATGTTTTGGGTGGTGGAATATATGTTGATGGTGCAAAACTTAACATCACAGGCAAGGAAACTGTAATAAGCGGAAACAGAGCCTACGCAGGTGCAGGCATAGTGATTGCAGAGGATAGGGCTATTTCTAGTGAAGTCAGACTAAGCGGAGTGGAAATATCAGAAAACATAGGCGACCAAATTGGTGCAGTATATGTAAAGAATGGAAAAGTAGAGATTGAAAATGCTAAAATCTTAAATAATAATGCCAAAAAAGGTGCTGGTTTGCTGATTTCTAATGGTGAAGTGTCTATTAAAAATTGTGAAATTGCTGAAAACATATCCACTGGTTCTGGTGGTGGACTTTATGTAGAAGGCGGAGCAGTATCTGTTGAGAACTCAGAAATAAAAATGAATTCTGCAAACTTTGGAGGCAATATATTCTTTGATGATGGAAAACTAACTTTTAATTCTGTTACAATTAGTGAGGGTAGTGCGTTAAGTGGCTCTGGTGGCGGATTATTTGTAAACTATGGCGAAGACGATACAGAGGCACAAATAGACTTCTCGGCTGTAAAGTTTAGTAAAAATAGTGCTGTATATGGCGGTGCAATATATGCAAGACGTGCAATAAACATCCAAAATGCAGAATTTGAAGAAAATGTAGCAACCGAACAAGGCGGAGCAATATTTGTAGGTGAAAACGCAAGAGTAGTTCTTGATGAAGTGAAAACTCTTAACAATACAGGCAAAAGTACAGAATTTTACAATGTTTATATTGCTAACGACGCAAAGAAATATGCTCTTTCCATTTCCAATAATACATCTATGGGTGATGCAGAAGATGGCAACGGAGTATATCTCCCAAGAGGAAAGGTGATTGAAGTTACCGCACGCACATTGGGTAGTGAGGGTGATATATCCATGAGAAAGAACAGGATAAGACTGTATATGGATTCTAACCCAGAAGATAAATCTCTGTGGGATGACGAAAATGGAATATTAGTTGCAAAATTTAGTGATGAAAAATATTCTGTCGCGGGCGCAAGCAAGTTTGTTTGTGATGGGGTGTGCTTTGCTCGTGTTGGGGCATACATTTATGCAACTACTGCAACAGTTGTTGATGTAACAGTGCCAGGCAAACCAATAAATTATGCAAGCTTAAAAGATGCAGTGGAACAATCTACAAATACATTAAAACAATATATTTTTGAGATATTTGCAGACCAAATGATTGGTATAAATAATGTGGTTGAGATTACAAACAATCAAAATATAATCGTTACACGTCAAAAAGATGCTTCTGCAAAGATTTATCGAAAAGAAACTTATACTGGCAGTATGTTTGTTGTAATGGGGACACTTTCTCTCAATTATGACATAGAAGAAATAACATATCGTGAATCTGTAGAAACTCTTGATATCTTTGGAAGTTATGAAAGTGATGATATTTCTCAAAAGATTGATGCAACAGAGGCAATCTTTAGAATAGAAAAGAATGGTTGTTTGAATATATTTGAAGGTGTTACTATTCAAAATGGCACAAACATCTCCTCTAATGGTGGTGCAGTGTATATTCAAGACAGAGAGTCAACTTTCAATATGTTCAGTGGTACTATTAAAAATTGCTCGGCAATAAACGGTGGTGCGATTGCGATTAAGGCGGGCACAGCGCAGATAATCAGTGGTGTGTTGTCAGATAATAATGCAACTAATGGTGGAGCGATTTATTCACAGGGGGCATTGAATATTGGTAGTGATTCCTCAGCGACATTGTTATCAGAAAATTTTGCTAGCGAAAATGGTGGAGCAATATATCAAACAGCAGGCACAATTTTGTTGAAAAATTCAACCTTTACAGGCAACAGTGCAAATAATGGTGGTGCAATTTATATCTGTGATGAAGGTTCTATCGATATGCAAAATAGTGTATTTACTGAAAATTCAAGCTCATATGGTGGTGCAGTTTATGCGATAGGGCAAGCAACTATTATTGGATGTTCCTTTAGTAAAAATGGCAATTCTGTGGATACAACTTGCAATGCAGGTGGCGCAGTGTATTTTGCAGGAAAAGATACCAAACCTATGGAAGTGAAATGCTCAACTTTTGCTGAAAATAGCGCTAATAGTGGTGGGGCTGTTTATGTAAAAGAAGGTGAAGTAACTATCCACAATACAAATGAAGATAATACAGGTTATATTACAGGTAATACTGCAACATATGGCGGAGGATTATACGTTAGTGGCGGGACTGTTGTTGTCCTGTCCTATACAATTTCGTCAAACACAAAATCTGATGAAGATTCTTCATTTGGTGGTGGAGTGTATGTCTTAAGTGGCAATGTGTCTATAAGCAACACAGAAATAAGTGGCAACACAACAAATTCTGGTGGTGGTGTCTATCTTGCAAGTGGCAGACTTAATATTCGTGGTGGCAAGATTTCAGACAATAATGCAGACTTTGGTGGTGGATTGATGATGGTTGCCGGCATACTAACATTCTCTGCATACACTGACGAATCAACAAGCAACGCAAATGTGGAAGTGTCAAACAACAAAGCAAGTCTTGGTGGTGGGTTGTATTTGGCTGGTAGAGGAAACGAAGAAAGCGCAGAAATAATGAACACAGACATTATCAACAACACATCCACTGGATATGCTGGCGGTATTTATGTTAAAGGTGTAAATGTTACACTTCAAAATACCCAAATTTATAGCAACAAATGTAGCTCGGAGTATAATTATAGTCAAGATATTTGGTTTGCAGGCGACAGTTTTATGGTGGCTGGAGCAGGTGTTGCTTTGGGAGAAAAAACTGATGGCGAACCAACCGCGACCATTTATATTTCTGGCGAAACAAAGATGTCCAATTTTGTCACTCCAACAGCAACAACAAATAAAGCATTCATTTTCAATTCCGACTTTGATTATTCCGGCCTAAATCAAAAGATATATCTAAAACACGAAACAAATGCTTTTGGTGAATACAAAGATACATTCTTTGTGGCAAGTAATATAAGCAGAATGGAGGCACATATAACACTGCTAGTGGACAAAGGTGTTCCTTTCGAAACCAAGGTTGTATATGTAGGTGCTACAAATATTGAAACGGCAGTGGCTTCATTCAGCATTCCTATCGATTCAGATTACACCTTAAGACAAGGTAAATCACCAAATGAAGATTATCTAGTCCTTGCCCCACAGGCATATCAAGTTATGGATAAGGATGCAAACATTGTTTATATTCACGAAAGTTTGCAAAACGCAATCAACGCCTCACTACAACATTCTCTTGTTTATCGCGGAGAACAACTGATTGTGGTGATAAATGAAGAAGTAGTGTCATTGAAGAACTCAGTTAATATTGGACTAGAACGAATCAATACTCCAAAAGATATTGTATATATTGTTTCAAGGAAAAATGCAAAAATAGTAAGAGATGGACATTCAGAAAATCTGCTTACTATTGGCAAGTATGGAGAAGTATATATTGGCACAAATTGTGTAAACGGCTTTGAGAAAGTGTTGAGTGGTATAGTAGATGATGCCACTGGAAACTATCCAACAATTACATTTGATGGCACGCAAGGACTAGGTGATAATGTTTCACTAATAAGAAACACAGGAAGCCTGACTCTTGGCGAAAACGTTATTTTGAGCAATAATAATTTGTCATCTATTGGAAATCAAGAAAAACGAAATGGTGGTGCAGTTGTAACATTGTCTACAGATGAACTTTACAATGCAAGGCTTGCAGTATGTGGAGCAAAATTCTCTAACAACAGTGCAAATGGTAATGGTGGCGCTATTAGTATGGAGCAAGGCTCTTTGTTATCGTTTGAAAGTGGTTTGATAGAAGAAAACAGAGCATCATTCTCTGGTGGTGGTATCCTTATAGACAATGCAAGAGCAACAATTTCTAGTGGTGTGATTAAAAAGAACGTTGCAGGACAACTGGGTGGTGGAATAGCCGTTAGAAATGGCGGAATATTAGACATTGTTGGTGGTGTTGAAGTGTCTAATAACTCTGCTAAAAATGGTGGTGGCATTTCACTGTTTAAGAGTGGAGAAATAACAACAAAAATCAACAAGTCCAAAGACAGAGTATCAATTTGTGACAATACAGCAACCAGTGGTGGCGGTGTGTTTGTAGCCAGTTCGCCAGTGGATAATGAGATTGTTGCAACGATTACTCTTGGCGGTGTTGATATAAGAAACAACAAGGCTACAAAATATGGTGGTGGTGTTTGCATCACGACATTATCAAAGGGCGACAACGAAAGCAATGCAGAATATCATGGTGTATTAAAAGACAGTGATGGTAAAAAATTGTTGTGTGTAAATGCAACTATTGGTTCTAAGGTAGAGTCAAGCAATGGCACTGTCTTAGAAGGTAATGAAGCAAAATACACAATAGGCTCTATTCCAAAAGACGATGCAAATAAACTATATGGTTTGGGTGGTGGTTTGTATGTTTTGGGTGCAACGGTGCAAATTGGCAACACAGGCATAGTAAGCAACAATACGCAGTTTGAAGTGAATTATTCTTACAAAGGAGTAACTATACACGAAATTTTTGGTGGCTATGGCGCAGGAATATATGCAAGTTATTCTGATATAGAGATAATGGATAGCAATATCCAAAGCAACACAGCAGCCAAAGATGGTGGTGGTGTGTATGTGGATACTGGGGCAAGTGTAGTGTTCTCAAAACAAGATAGCAAAAAAGTTTCTACAGTTATTCAAAATAGTGCAGAAAACGGCGGTGGAATATACATCAATAGCCCAGCAAACAATGCAGACATAAAGAACAACACAGAGTGTCTTGTGCAAAAAATTCAAATTGGTGGAGAACCTCTATCCAACAATGTTACAGGCAAAGGAAAAGGAGTTTATGTTAATAGTTCAAGCGATTATCGTGCCTTTGTATTGCATGACGGTTCGAAAGATAATAGGGTTGTTGGGGACTTAAGTAGTGAAATTAAGATTTACGATGTTGTTTATCTAGCCCCTTATACATTTACAAACGATGAGGGTAAAGAAGATAGGAAAGATGCAGTAATCCATGTAAGTGGGCATTATGTCGCTGGCGCAACTGTCAATGTCGCATTGGCAGACGATATACAAAAGGCTCGTGGACACATAATTGCAACTTATATTTGTAATTGTGGCAAAACAGATTGTAACCCAGCCGATTGGGCAGACGAAAGACTATTTGTTACCGAAGACCTAGTCAACCCTTACTGCTTTATTGCAAAAGATGAGAATGTAGTTGTTGGCATTAAGGTTGTCTTGAGAGAAAACGAAAGCAAAACTCAAGCAAGGTTCTTCGAATCTTTGGAAAGTGCCTTTGATAAATTGGAAAAAGGGAATTGGACTTTTGTTATCCTTAGAGATTTGAAAGAAACAATTATTAACTCTAAAACATTTGATTTTACAGTAAAGTCTATTATCACTATAAAAGCAGACCTCACTGCCACTGTGTGCTCTGGAGAGTTGACTGACGGCGAAAGAGAATGGATAGAAGTGATTGAGGACGGCTCATATAATAGAAAAATTGTAAAGGTAAATGAAGAAGAATTTAAGGGTAACTATATTTTCAAGAACCTTGGCAATTTGACAATAAGAGGTGTTGTGTTTGATGGCAATGAAAATGTAGGAATAGTTACAAATGATGGAGATAGTGCATCTACTACAATTATAAATTCTGATATACAAGGCTTCAAGGCAACTGCAATAACTGCAAATGCAGGAACGGCGAATATCACTAATTCAAACATTCAAAATTGTAAGTCTAATATTGTTACAATAAAAGAGAAAGCAACTCTGAATATGTCCAACTGTGTTGTCAAAAACAATCAAACAGGGACTAATAGTGTTGTTGTAATTGCATCAAGTGAGGAAAACACAATAACATCTTGTGAATTTACAAATAACTCTTGCACAGGTGATGGCGGAGCAATAACTAATAAAGGCTCTTTAACAATCAGTGCAAGCATGTTTACAAACAACTTAGCAGGCTCAGAAGGTGCAGCAGTAGGTGGGGCAATCTATAGCAGTGGAACCTTAACTGTTGCAATGGAAGGCGAAGTAGGTTGTGTATTTACCAACAATAAAGCGAGTGAAAGTGGCGGTGCAATTTATGCAACACATTATCTTACAATAACTGGCGCAACATTTGATGGCAATACAGCAAGCGCAAATGGTGGCGCAATTTGTGTGGTGGGTAAAGAAACTAAGAATTTGATACTTAACAATGTTGAGATAACAAACTCCTATAAAGTGGAGAGTGGTGCAAGGGTAAAAGGTGCAGATAATGGTGGTGGATTGTATGCAGAAAACTACACTATTTCGTTTAATGGTGAAAATATCATTTCTGGAAATAGAGCAATAAATGGCGGTGGAATGTATCTATTAAATTGCATAATCAATACATCTTCAGGTTCTAATGTAAAAATAACTTCCAACTCTGCTACAAATGGTGGTGGTATCTACATAACAAAAAGTTCTACAACAATAAGTTCTACAACAACAAGTGATACAACTGCAAGTGATACTACAAATACGGTTGTTCTTGAGGGTGGAGTTGAGGTGTCCAGCAATACTGCATCCTTAGGCAATGGTGGCGGTGTTTATGTAGGCGGTGGAAATGCTACAATTGATGGTGCTACAATTAGCAATAACATTGCAAAGGCAGATGTGTCAACTTCCAGCAAAGTTGCAAACTGCACAACTGGTTTTGGTGGTGGAATTTATGTTGATAGTGGAGCAGTGCTTAATGTTTCTAGTGGTGTGATTGGAAGTAGTGCTTTTGAAGGCAATGTTCCAAAGACTCCAAACAAAGCCCTTTATGGTGCAGGCATATATTCTGCTGGCACAGCAAATATCAACGGTGGTTTAATACAAGGAAATATCGCTATTGTGGATAATCAAACAGTTTACACAACAAGCATAACAGAATCATTTAAGACAACTGGCAAGGCTATGGGTGGCGGTGTTTATGGAGGGGCTAATACTTTAACCATTGATGGTGGAATTATATCAAACAACTTTGCAGATTATGGTGGTGGTATTTACCTTGCTGGGGTGCTTGAATTATCCGATGGCTCTATTTCTAAAAATACAGCAGGCTTTGGTGCTGGATTGTATGTCAATAGTAAAAATGCAACATTAAGCGGTGGCTCAATAACAGAAAACACCGCAAAATACACTGTTGTAGGCGAAGAAAATAAAACAATAGAAGGTGGCTTTGGTGGTGGTGTGTATGTCGCAGAAGGTAAAATGCTTACTCTGGGCACAGAGTCAACAGGAACAAAGACAAAGGCAAGTGCTTCATCAACAACAACCTCGATATCCAAAAACTCTGCTTACAAAGGCGGTGGTGTGTATGTATCTGGCTCAATGGATGAATTAACAACAACTACATTTAATCTTAACACTGCAACTATTGGTGGAAAGGACGCTGGAAATACTGCTATATATGGTGGTGGTGTGTATGTTGATGTGAGCATTAAAGCCGAATATGAAGATGGAGTATCTAAGGGAAATAAATATTATCCTGGCAATTTGATAGTTAATGGTGGAACTATATCCAACAACAGTGCAGTAGGTCTTCCGGAAGATCTAAAGGATATTGCTTTGGAGCAAACTCCTAGTGGTGGTGGTATCTACTGTAAAGGAACTTTGAATATTAGCAGTGCGACAATCTCAAACAACTCGGCAGTTGGCTCTGGTGGTGGAATATTCTTCACCAACAGGTCAGTGGAAAGTGGAATAAATGAAACTAACTTCTCTCTGAACATTAAAGAAGGAACAACTTTCAGTAGTAACTCTGCAGAAACCGCAGGTGCAATTTTCATGCAAACAAAGGGAGATAAAGGATTTTATAATTTGAGTAATTGCACATTTAGTGAGAATAACGCAAAAATACAAGCAGGTGCCGTGCAAGTAGAAGGAAGTGCAATATTTGCAGATTGTACATTCACTAAAAATATGGCAGGACAGTCTTCCTCCACTGCAGAAACTAGGACTGGGGAAGGCAGTTCAACTGCAGGCTCCAGAGGCGGTGCATTGTATATCCAAAGGTTAGATAATGCTCCAAACTATGTAAAGATAAATGATTGTATCTTTGGGAGAGATGTTGATAGATTTGGAAACTACATGGATAGGGACTCGAAAGGGGAAAGCCTTGGCAACAAAGCAAAACTTGGTGGAGCAATCTATGTACATGGAGAGGGAAAAGATGGAACTCTTTATGATTCCAAAGTAGAAATATATGGCACTACAATAGCAAACAACGGTAATGAAGCGGACAAAGGCAGTTATGGTGGTGGTTTGTATATCGAAAATTCTACTGTTGCATTTAATACCATAACTGATGACAAAGGGAATAAATCTAAAAATATTCTATCAAACAATAGGGCCGAAAACGGTGGTGCAATAGCCTTTACATGTGTTACAGCGACCAAAGGAAATGAAAATGATGGAACTCTTACTATTTCAGATGGGACCTCATTTACATCAAACATTGCAACCAATGGTGGTGCTTTGTATGTTGGCTCTGGCAATGTAGAAATCATAAGTGGTATTTTTGGATATGAGGATAATAGTAGTATTGATTATTACTACAGTGGTAAATACGAGGAAGTAGAAGGGAAACTTGGTTATTCTTACAACAAAAGTGATAAAATGATTCATATTAAATTTGAAGATATTACAGAATTAAAATCTTCAATTGCAATACAAAACACTTTGGGTAATCAAGCAACAAGTGGTGGTGCAATATATCTTGCAGGTGGCAACCTGACTATTGGTGATAGTTCCAAGATTATAGGCAATCACGCAGAGGATGGTGGTGGCCTTTACGTAGCAAACGGAACGGCAAATATTTTAGCCAATCAACCAAGCACAACGGAGAGTTCTGACGATAGTAAAATACTTACAGGCAACCTTATTGCCAACTTTGCCAAAAATGGTGGCGCTGTGTATATTAAAGGTGGAGTGCTTAATGTTGGTGGAACCTTTAATGATAAGAAATATTCAGGATATATCAGCAACAACTACGCACTTAATGGTGGTGCTATCTATGGCACTGACAATGCAACAGTCGACCTAAACTTTGGTGGTATATACAACAATAGAGCAATAAGAACGATGAATAATACCCTTTCATTTGGTTATGGTGGTGGTGTATATGTAACTGGGAATATAATTTTGGAAGTAAAAAACTTTATCATTCAAGATAATAATGCTTATAGTGGTGGTGGATTGTATCTGAATGGTGGAGCAACTACAATCAAGGCTGGCAATAACTCTGAAACAGAAACCACAAAAATATGTGAAAATATAGCAACAAGAGATGGTGGCGGAATATATGTTAATTCATCCGCTAAGTTAGAGTTTGGTGGTGCAAGAATACTCAATAATACTGCAGGAGAGTATGGTGGCGGTATTTGTATGGTTGGTGGAAATATTACACAAGACAATGGTCGTGGTTCTGTCAAAATGGGTGGCAATAGTGCCATTTATGGCGGAGCAGTAGCCGTTAAGTATGGAGAAATAAAGCTTAATAGATTCTTCTTTGGTGGCGTTTTGTTTGAAACAGAAATTGTAGAAGATAAGCTTGTTCCAAAGTTAAATGGTGGAGAAAGAGTTATCTTAGATGTGATTGATAAAGATGCAATAGAAGATATTAAAGATTCTATTCAAAATGAAACTCTTTATTGGGCGAATATTGCAACATTTGGTGGGGCAGTATATGTAGAAAGTGGAACATTTAAGGTGGAGAATGGTGGAAGTGCTACAGGCGAAAATGTTACAGCATTTATTGGTCAAGTTAAAGGTGTTGGAGATAGCAGTTCAAGCATTGTTTCTTCTGGCAATATTGCATCTTCTGGTGGTGGAGTATTTGTCGCTGGCGGAACATTTAGTATGTCTGGCGGTGTAATAATAGACAACTATGCAGTAGGTGTAGCCAATAGTGCAGGAAGAAATGATGAATTGGAAAATTATATCGATAGTAAATTCAACCCAAAAGATGAAAAAGGTAATCCAACAGACCTTAACTTCAAACTTCTCAACTATTGGGGTGGTGGTGCTATATGCCAAGTTACTGGGAGCGTAGAAATAAATAGAACAACAATTCAAAATAATAGAACTGAAGGCTTCGGTGGCGCAATACTTTCGTTTAGCAATCTGCAAACTACTATAGTTGATGGCAATGTAGAAGGAGCAAATCACTCAAAGTTAAGTGCAGAAGGCGCAATAATTTCCAATAATACTGCAAGCCAAAAGGTATATGTATTTAACAATGTTGCTTCAGGCTCACTAATGCATCTAAATAGTGCTATCTACAAAGACGGAAACGATAGAACTCCAACTACAGACGGTATTGTAAGTGTAAATGCACTTATATATCTTAAAGGCGGAACAATACAAGGCAGAATGGCTCAAACTTCCGACAAGGGTGTTGACAGTTACGACTCTCTGTCGCTTTACCTCTTGGGTATTCCTTTAGATGGTAGCAATGTTGGTTCGTATGCAAGTGAAAAGGCGCAGGAAAACTTCATCGATACATTCAAGTCGGAAGCACGTGAAGGTAAAGCAGAAGAGAAAGATGTGAATTATCTAAAGAGTAAATATGCAAATCATTACTACTTTACTTGTATTGGTGATTACTCTTTGCCTTCTTTCTACAATAATATTGTAATTGGCAAATATATTGAGAATAGAGATTATTGTAGTACATGTAATAATACTAGACAAGTTCCATGTGAAGTGGAAGACGGACACACAGAAACAACTATCGAAATTGTTACTTGTGAAGATTGTAACGGCACAGGTAGTTATGAAGATGAAGACGGAAATGATGTAGATTGTCCTGTATGCGAAGGCTCTGGAACAATAGAGGTGGAAAATCATTGTTCACTTTGCGGTGGAGATGGATGGAAAGATTGCCCAGAATGTTCTGCTCAACAACCTTATATCCAGATAAATGCTCGTAAAAGTGCTATTTCTTATAAAAATATACAATATCTAAACAACCTTCCAATTGACTTTGTAGATGATTATGCTTCAAGGCATTATGCTTTTGGTTGGACAAATGGTGTAGTTTTTAAGAATAATGCTGTAAAATATCGCAAACCACAACGTCCAAACCTCATCATAGGCTATACAGAAGAAAGGACAGCTATTGCAAAGGAAAATAATTGTAACTTTGAAAACTGCTACTATATGTCGCATGAAGACGGTGTGTGGAGAGTGATGCGGATATTAATGAAGAAAACACAAGACCCATTTACATGTGATTCTGTTATAATGGAGTACCTTGGAGGCGGGCTTGCTGACTTGACAACTCTTTTGCCTAATATACCTGAAGGTTTAGAAGTTTTGGGCACATCAGCAGATATTCTTTTCCGAGCAGTTGCCTTGATAAATAGGATAGGCGAAATTGATTGGGACGGTGGTGTGAGTGGTTCTCTAACATCTAAAACTGATACCATAGAAAACTGGAAAAAATATATGAGAGTATCTCCAAGCGATTATGTTGATGTTGGCCCAATTATAGAGGACATTATTAAGCTTTCTGGGGATGTGCTGGCATTATTCCCAGCTCTCGCAGTATATGTAAAACCGATAATTCTAATCTATGATAGTATAAAATCCCTGATTCATTTTGCAGGACAATTCAAGTATGTTAGTTGCGCTTCGACATAAAAAATCAACATAGGTTTGTCGTACTAAAAATGACTTAGTAGCATCCAACAACAATCTTTATTGGTTGCAACTATATTTTAGTAGCATATGATGATAAGTTTTACTTGTTGCAACTAAACTTAGTAGAATATAACAAGAATATCCATCTGCTAAAATATAACAAAAATATTTATCTACTATGTTTAGTTGCACACAACATAAACCTTTATCGGTTACAACTAAAAAAAGAAACCAAATTATTTTGGTTTCTTTTTTTTTACTATTTTGTAATCAACTATTTTGTAATCAACTATTTTGTAATCAACTATTTTGTAATCAACTATTTTGTAATCAACTATTTTGCAACTTGCTTTTTTATAGTTTGCTAATGTTTTGTTGATTATAGTATTGAGTTTATAATTTAATACCTACAACTTATTTTTGCAATAGAGTATTGATAGTTTGGTGCTGGCGGTTTAATATCCATTATTCTTAATTGAATTATGTTATTAAGATTATTCTTTATTGATAACAATCTTCACTTGTTCACCGTCCAACACTACATTGGTGTTTGTCCCAGGCAGGCAAGTTAGAATCCCCTTGGAATCTGTTGCTGTGCTGTCGCCAAACAAGAGGATAGTGATATTTTTGTTTATCATTTCTACAAGGTCTTGGTCACCGCTTAAAAATTTCTTGATAATCTTATGAATTTCCGATGCCTCTTCTTCATTCATTCCATTTACTTCAATAGAGTTGTTTTTCACAAATTCAAATTCGCTACTGGATTTGCATTTTACAGTGAAATCGCTGACCAAATAAACTGTGTCTGGAATAAAATTCCTAACTATTTTTGTAATCAGATTGCCATTTTCTTTGATGTTATCTTTGGTCGCTTGAAAGTTTAATTTTATGCTAACTTTCATGTCAAATTCGCCATTTGTTTGAAGATTGGACAACTCCATCGTCAAAATTTCTACATCAGAATTATTCAGCCCAAAAGCGTTTTGGTCCAGTGAATGCAACATTGCATTAACAAGTCCTGCAATTTGCTTGCCGTTAAGATTTGTTGTTGCTACGATAGGGTCTTTGCCAAATTCATCTTTTACAAAAACTCTTTTATTTTCGCTATCAATAGCATAAATCCTATCTCCACTGCCAGCGCCAAACAAAGTGTCCAAAGTGGCTATGATGTCGCTGTCTGTATATTTGTCAGATACAATTTCCTCTTCGTTAGGTGTATTTTGAACAGCCTTCACTTGATTGATTGCTTTCAAAAGGTCTATCCCAGTAGTTGCCTTAACCCCCACAAAGATTGCAACAGCCAAGCCAAACACCACCACTGCAAATATCACTAGTCCTTTTACTAAACCGATAAGTCCGCCAGAATTTTTTGCCATATTTTACCCCCTAAAAGTATTATATTAAAGGTAGTTTACCATACATTTTAGTTTATTTCAAAATATTTGTTCAAATATTGCAAAATTTTGACCTTTTTATACCAAACAAATTTTTTTTCATAACAACTCCTTAAAACATTGATTTATCAATTTCAAATCCTATTGGACTGCAACTTGGAACCCAAGGGAATGGCATATTTTCACTAACAGGTATTTTATATGCCAACCCAATAAATGCTGTTATGTTAACCCCACTTGTAACACAAATAACTGTGTCATTATTGTTATATTTATCAACTATATCTTTGATTGCATTTCTAATTCTTGTTTGACACTCTGACCATGTTTCAGTTTTTGTTATGCTTTTATCTCCTTGTATCACTTCAAAAACTTTATTGAACTCATTAAACCTAGGTTCTTCATATATTGGAAGATTAATGTATTTATTTATAAGTTTGGCAGTTTCTGAACATCTATAATATGGAGAAGTGTATATTGCTCTAAATGTAGATTTTGATTTATCTGACACTCCCTTTAATAATTCTGCAGTTGTTTCAGCATCTTTAATTCCCAATGGTTGTATTCCATCGTTTTGAGTTGGTGGATTTCCTACAGCCCTTAAAGCATGATGAATATATATAATTTTCATAATAATTCTCCTACATAAAAATTATATCACACAAATCATAAATTTGTATTAAAAACTTATAAAATTGTCAACTTTTTCACAAAATGAAAAAATCTCTATCAGAAGATAGAGATTAAAATTGGTGACCCCAACGGGATTCGAACCCATGATACCACCGTGAAAGGGTGGTGTCTTAACCGCTTGACCATGGGGCCACATAGATATTTGCTGGTGGTGGCGGCAAGATTTGAACTTGCGACCTTTCGGGTATGAACCGAATGCTATAACCACTAAGCCACGCCACCAAACCATTAAGCCTCTTGATTATAAAGCAAAATGAAATTTCTGTCAACATTTTTTTTCAAAATATTTATATTCTTTACAATTTTTTTTGAAATTTGTCTATTTTGATAATTTTTCACTAATAAATAATATATGTTATTTTAGTATATCAATTCCCTTGACATGATATATATTAAAATAGTATAGTATGCTTGGAATTTTTAAGGGGAATGGTGTGTCTAGAAGGGAAAGATTTGTAATCTGGTGCAACAAAGTTTATAGATTAAGCAACAGAATAACGGCTATTATATTATTTGCTTCCATCATAACTATGGCTGGGACTATGTTGTATGGCGCAATTCAACAGAAGATATCTTCTAATATCACTGTAACATATTCTAGACCCTCCTATACCGTTACTTTTGACCCACAGGGGGGGGGGGTAACTCCTGGCTACAAAACAGTGGTTTTGGGGGATAATTATGGTGATTTGCCCACTCCTACGAGGTTGGGATATTCTTTTGATGGATGGAGTGATGAAAACTCAAATATAGTTAGTGCAGATACTCAATTTCAATCACTTGAAGACATAACAATAACTGCACAATGGACAGCAATTCCTACAGAAATCACATCAGACACAACTTCTGTAACTTACAATAATAGTCAAATGCAGGGTGCTATCACCATAACCGCTTCGGGTGGTGGTGGAATGTGGATTTTTTCTGTAGTAAGTGCAACCAGAACGGCAGATACGCAATCAAACGTTGAGGGATATCCATGTGCGCCAGAAACCTGCTACACCTTATCCACCACAGAGCAAACAACAGAAAGTGTTGTTCTTGTCTGCACAGGCACTGGGTCTTCTTGGTTGAATAAAAAGGGAACAAATCAAAAAAACAATCCAATGACATACACCTATGTCGTGGAAGCAAAAAGTGTATATAATGATACCACCGCCCAGATAACATTGTCCTTTGTGTCGCAAGTGTATTATGTAAAGGCATAATTCTTTGTTTAGACAACGATTTCTTTGCTTTTTAATAGTTTATAAGATAAATTATCATATTCTTTGATATTTTATATGTATTTCAAAAATATTGAATGCACTATGTTTTGTGTGCAATATTTTTTTTAGATTTTCTCAAATATATCAAGAAAACTTGACAATTTGGGCTGTTTTGATAGAATTATAAATTATTAAAGAGATATATTAACAATGTAGATTGGTATTTTGAAATTGAATTTTCAAAGGGAAAAGAGTATGGGAAAAGAAAGAACAAAAAGGTCTGGCAAAAGGACAAACAAATCTATTTTGAAATATGCTAGGATAAGGACTGGGACGAACTTTGGCATTTTGAAGACTTCTATAGTTGTGGCGCTGATTGTTTTGCAGTTTGCTTTGCTACTTTTGCTGGGATATTATCTATACTACATTCTAAATTGGCTGATTGTGGCTAGTTTGGTCATTACTGTAGTGTTTTGTCTTATTGTATTGTCCTCTCACCGAACAGGGCAGGTTAAGGCGACGTGGATATTTTTTATGCTTGCTTGTTTTACATTTGGCTGGGTGATATTCTTGATGTCCAACGAAAGAATTATGTTCGGCAGAAACAAAAAGGCATATCAAAGGATATATGAGAAGTCAAATTTTCAAGTGGAAAACACTCCAGAGAATTTGCCAAAAAGTGTAAAAAACGACTGCAATTATCTTGCAACTTATGGGAAGTTTTCTGTGTATAATGATTATAAGGCACAATATTTTTCTGATGGACTGACCTTGTTTGATGATATTATAGATAGTTTGAAATCTGCCAAGAAGTTTATATTTATGGAATACTTCATTGTGTCAGACGGACTTTTGTTGGACAAAATATTGGAGATTTTGAAGCAAAAAGTGGAAGAAGGTGTTGATGTAAGAATTATATATGACGATATGGGCTCGCATGGAACATTGAAGTATAAAACTAAAAAACGAATAAGAGAGATGGGTATCAAACTGCATGCCTTTAACAAACTTGTGCCTATATTCAACTTGGCACTGAACTTGCGTGACCACCGCAAAATTGTCGTAGTTGATGGCAAAATTGCCTATACAGGTGGCGCAAATCTTGCTGATGAATATATAAACAAAAAGCATATTCACGGCTACTGGAAAGATTGTGGAATAAAGATTGCAGGCAGTTGTGTAAATTCATTTACATTGGCATTTTTAAGACAATGGGAATTTTTGACCAGCGAGGAGCAAGATTATGCAAAATTCCTCTCTACTCAAACCCAAAAAAGCACCCTAGATAGCGTATTGGTGCCATATGTTTCAGGACCTGATTACAATTACAACATTGCAAGGGAAGTTTATGAGAATATGATTTCCAGCGCCAATGAAAAAATATATATTATGACACCTTACTTCATTCCAGACGAAACACTATTTAATATACTAAAAAACAAAGCACAAAGCGGTGTTGATGTAAGGATAATTTTGCCAGATGTGCCAGACAAAAAGACTGTGTATATGATTTCTCTTGATACAGTGCAAAAACTTGCAATGTTTGGTGCAAAAATTTATCGCAGAAAGGGGAGTTTTGTGCATAGCAAAATTGTTTTGACAGAAAATTCTTGTGTTGTGGGGTCAATAAATATGGACCAAAGGTCTTTCTACCAGCAATTTGAAAGTGCAGTTTACACCAACGACCAGACTATTATGCAAAGTGTGGAGCAAGACTTTCGGGATACTTTTGCAAAATCTATCCAAACCACAAAAGGCAAAACAAATATTTTCAAGCAAATACTTATCTATGTGTTAAGGCTTATAACTCCACTGATGTAACAATGAAGCAAATCACATAAAAGTTATTGTTGTATTGCAAACACTTTTATTTACGTAAAGCAAAAACTATCTTCAAAAAATTATAACCAGATTTTATAATCTTTTGATTAAAAATGCAAAATATTATCTCATACTCATATTGCTAGTAATATTTGCTTTGGGTAAGAGTTTGTGTAAACAAATATAAGGAGATATTATGAATATATTTAAGAAAATTTATTGTAGAGCATTTCAAATTTGTTTTAGACTGGCACTGCCTATTCTTCCTTATCGTGAGCCAAAACTTTTGAAGAATTACGAAGAATTGGTCGATGTCCTAAAAGATAAAGGCAAACAAAGTATTTTATTTGTAACGGATAAGAGCATTAGAGGTCTGGGGCTTACTAAAAATTTGGAAGATACAGTGTTAAAAGCGGGGTTAGAATTGACTGTGTTTGACGAAACAGTTGCCAACCCAACGACTAAAAATGTTGACGATGCACTTGACCTTTATAAAAAGAATAGTTGCGATTGTATTGTTGCCTTTGGCGGAGGTTCTGCTATGGATTGTGCAAAGGCAACTGGGGCGAGAGTGGCACGTCCCAACAAATCTCTTGGCAAAATGAAGGGTATTTTGAAAGTAGGCAAGAAAATTCCTCTTTTGATTGCAATTCCAACAACGGCAGGCACAGGGAGTGAAACCACCCTAGCATCAGTAATCACAGACAGTGAAACTCGCCATAAGTATGCAATAAACGACTTCAATCTTATACCAAACTACGCACTCCTAGATGCAGAACTTACTGTTGGGCTTCCAAAGTTTATCACCGCCACGACGGGAATGGATGCTCTTACACACGCAGTAGAGGCATTTATCGGTCGTAGCACTACAAAACAAACAAGAGAAAATGCACTGCTTGCAATAAAACTCATTTTTGAAAATCTAGAAAGGGCATATAATGACGGAAAAAATATTACCGCAAGGGAAAATATGCTAAAAGCCTCCTATTTGGCAGGTCTTGCTTTTACAAAAAGTTATGTTGGCTATGTCCATGCCATTGCTCACTCGTTGGGCGGGAAATATAATGTTCCTCATGGCTTTGCCAATGCGGTTATTTTGCCATATGTATTGAAAAAGTTTGGCAAAAAGATATACAAAAAGTTGTGGAAAATATCTGTTTATACAGGTTTGTGTAGCAAGGAAACCTCAATTGAAAATGCTACAAATATTTTTATCCAAAAAATAGAAACAATGAACAGAAATATGCAAATCGGCACCAAAATTGATGAGATAAAAGAAGAAGATATCCCATCACTTGCACAAACTGCCGAAAAAGAAGCAAATCCACTTTACCCAGTGCCAGTCCTTTTGACAGCAAAACAACTCGAAGAAATTTACTTTGATATATCCCACCTAACAAACTAACACTGCATCTATCCTTTGTTGAAAGCAAAATATTCAAGTTACAAAAAATGTTTTTATTACAATGAAAGAAAAATAAATATCAGAATTATTCTTTGTAAATAGGAAAGTATGTTTATTTTTTTGCAAATAGTTGCAGTTCTTCGCATAGTAAATAAGGATTAGCGTCTTGTATTATAAAAATAGGAAAGGTTTTTAAGTTTAGGAATATAAAGTCCAAAAAATAAGACACTAAAACGATATAACTCTTCTTTAATACAGATGCGATTTTGCCAAGAAAAAGTATAAAACTAGAAATAATGTTAAAACAAAAAAAAGTTCAAAGATGTTAGAATATTTTACTTTATATAATTTTAGTTGGTCTTGCATAAAAATATTTGACAATAATTATTAAAATTGTTAAATTGAAATTGACAATTAAATTTTTTTTTGGGGGAAAAAATATGATTAGGAAAAGTGTATTATCTTTTGTGCTAGGTATAATTGCAAGTCTGATGTCGGTGGCGCTTGGATTTTATATAGGATTGGTTGCCACTGCTTTTTCGGGTTTAGGTGGAACGCAACTCATAATTTTGGCTATACTAGGTTGGACTTGTGTGTTTGGTGGAATATTTGGAGTGATTGCAAGTTTCTTTTGCTTTAGACATGCAAAAACAGGTGCGATTTTGTTGACGATAACCACAGCCACAGCGGGAGTGTCTTTGGTTTGGATATTTATCAAACTAATGATTTCATCAAATGGTGATTCTTCACAACTGATGTCATCTGCATTGCTAGGATTACTTACAATTTTGCCTGCTGTTATGTATATTATTGCAACAATCAGGGCTTATATGGCAAAACCTACTCAAAAAAAGCCTTCACAGCAACCTAATACTCCAGTTGAAGAAAATTTGCAAAATCCTACAGAAGAACAATCATCCCAAAACTCAAATGAAAATAAAACAGATAGAATATGACAATAATACAACCTCAAATGAAGAAAAATCATAACATATTGTCAAATAAAAAAAATAATAATATATTCTCAAATAAAAACAAAATGTTAGAATAGATTTTTATATAATCGTAATTTAACCATTTCAAAGGCGTCTATTTAATAAGTAAAGTCGTTGATTTTATCCAAAATAATTCAATAAGCATAGTTGTTAAAAATTTCTCAAAGATTCGATAAGCATATTTATTGAAATTTACACACATCGATTTGATAGTTGTTAAGTTTTACAAAAAAAGATTATTGTAAAAAAATAAACAAAAAAAGCGAAAAAAATTGATAATTTATATCATTTTTTCGCTTTTTTTACAAATTTTTAATGTTTGAACAACTGGTGATTAGGTTTTACGTTTAACCCTGCAAACCTTGTGCTTGGCGGAACATATCTTCTACGACTATGTCGTATATTTCGCCAAGAGAAGCACCGTATTCTAAGACCTTCCAAGGTTCGTTGGTGTGGAAGTGTATTTTGATAAGTTCGCTATCTCCCACCACAAGCAAGCAATCGCCGTCAAAGCAATTATTAAAATGCTCTCTTATTTTATCTTCATCAAGACCTTTGCCTTCTATCAAAAGTTGAGTGTCATATCTGTAATTAAGTTCTTCGCCTTCGTATTCCATAATAATCTCCTTTTTTTACTATTTAAGTTTACATATTTTATGGATTTATGTCAAATATTTTATTTTTATATTTCATCAAATACAATATTTTTGGGCATGGTGTTTTAAGATATTTTATAAAATTATTGTCTAAAAAGGATTATTGTTTGATAAAGTTATTATTTGAAGGGAGTGGGTGTTGAATGATAAAATTATTGTTTGAAAGGCTATTTTGCTGGCAAGAATATTTTTTTTGATAGGAATACTAGAAAAAATGTTGAAAATAGTTGCAAAATGTGAAATAATTATTTCAGGGGAAAAAATGCTAGAAGTAAATCATTTGAATTATTCCGTAGTTGAAGACGGGAAAAATATAGATATTTTGAAAGATGTCAATTTGAAGATAGAAGACAACGAATTGGTTGTTATCACTGGGCAAAATGGCAGTGGGAAATCTACTTTGGCAAAAATTTTGATGGGGATAATCCCAGCAACTAGTGGTCAAATTTTGCTAAATGGAAAGGATATTACAAATATGTCCATAACCGATAGGGCAAGATTGGGCATTGCATATGCTTTTCAGCAACCAACTGTTTTCAAGGGGCTTACTGTAAAAGATTTGATAGATATTGCCACTGGAGATACAAACACAGTGGCGTCTGCTTGTGATTATCTCAGCCGAGTTGGATTGTGTGCAAAGGAATATATAAATAGGGAAGTAAATTCCAAACTTTCTGGCGGAGAACTTAAAAGAATAGAATTGGCTCTTTTGTTGGCTCGTGGGGCAGAACTTAATATTTGTGATGAACCAGAGGCAGGTATTGACTTGTGGAGTTTTGACGCATTGGTGCAGTTGTTTCAAAGCGAAAAGAGAACATTTGTTGTGATAAGCCATCAAAGAAAACTTATTGAAATTGCATCAAAAGTAGTCTTGATGGAAAGTGGCCAAATAAAAAAGATTGGTACTTTTGCTCAAGTTTCTGGGTGCTTGCAACCGCTTACTTGTGACAAATTGGAGGGGAAGTGATAATGGAAAATAAATCATTAACAGAACAAGAGAAATCTTTGTTAGAAAAAATTTCGGATTTACACGAAATACCACAAATTGGCGCCTTCAATATTCGCAGAAATGGTAAGTTGCTTGCTCGCAATATAGATAATGAAATAAATATTGTATCTAAAAAGGATAAGGATGGGATAGATATTATAGTTAAAGATAACACAAAAAACAGAAGTGTGCATATCCCGGTGCTACTTAGCCAGGAAGGCTTTGAAGATATGGTTTACAATGATTTTTATATTGGTGACAACTGTGATGTTTTGATTGTTGCTGGGTGTGGTATTCACAATGCCAGTGCAAAAAAGTCAAGGCATAACGGAATCCATAGTTTTCATATAGGCAACAACTCCCATGTAAAATATGTAGAAAGACATTTGGGGACTGGCAAAAATAGGGCAAAGAGAATTTTAGACCCAGTTACTACTGTGGAAATAAAGAAAAACAGCA
Organism: Christensenellales bacterium; assembly: GCA_051883495.1. Classification (GTDB taxonomy): domain Bacteria; phylum Bacillota; class Clostridia; order Christensenellales; family UBA1242; genus UBA7862. Next base: position 2,436 of record JBJETV010000024.1, on the reverse strand, counting down.
TTTTTGAGATGGAAACAGTTCAACTATCGGGTGTTTCCAATGCAAAAAGAGAAACAAAGGCTCTGGTTGGAGAAGGTTCATCTTTAATTATAAACGAAAAAATTTTGACAGAAAACAATGCCCACGCAACAACAAATTTTGAAGTGGTTTTAGCAGGAGATGATTCCAAAGTTGATGTAGTATCTCATGCAGTGGCAAAAGATAAAAGCAAACAGTCTTTTGTATCCAAAGTGGTGGGCAAAGCGAGATGTTTTGGTCATGTGGAATGTGATGGAATTTTGTGTGAACAAGCGCAAATATCTTCCACCCCTCAAATATTGGCTCAAAACAGAGATGCAAGCCTTGTGCATGAGGCTGCAATAGGAAAAATTTCTCAAGACCAACAAAATAAACTTATGACCATGGGTCTAACTGCTCAAGAAGCGGAGAAAGCAATTATAAATGGCTTTTTGAAATAAAAAATATAAAATAATAAAGCATATGTATAAGAGTAAACTAAAATAAACTTCTATACATATGCTTTTTTTATAAAATATTTACTGCTTTTGGTAATAATATATCTATTTGCTTTTTACCTTTTGTAATAAATTATATTTTATACATATAGCATTATATGCAGAATGTAGCGATTATAAAAATAAAAAAACCTTATGACTTTGCATAAGGCTTTTTAGATAGAAACAAGTTTATTTTGTGATTTCTTGTTTGTAGTTGATATCTAACATTTGGCAAGTTGGAATATAGCCTGCTGGTGCTTTGACAATGTCTGGAAGTCTGTTTACAATGCTTGCACAGGTGAGTTCTACTGTTTGTGGCCTATTGACGACAATAGTAGTTGTTGGTTCGCCTTCCACAGTCCATTCGTTTTGGTCAAATTCATCTGGCCCATACACCTTGCCGATACATTGAGTTTCAATGGTAATGCCTTCTTTGGTGGTTGTTGTAACCATAGCACTCATACCCGTTGCATTTCCTTTTTTGATTGTCATTCCAAGAGTGGAAGATTTCAAATCTTTTTTGTATGTTTGAGGGACGCATTTTTGGGTTTGTGAAAGAACATGCAAACCAAGTTTTTCGCAAAGCCAGCCATTTACTGTCCACATATACGAAGGGGAATATGTCCCTGCGTTGATAAGTTTTTGACGTTCTTCGTCAGAAATTTTGTCAACTGATGCAATTTTTTCATCAAATTCTTTAAGGGTTAATCCTGCACCATGCACTTGGGCTAGGGCTATGCCATAATCTTCTACGTTGTAGGAAGAAACACCGATGATTTTTTTAATATTTTGAGTTGTTCCACAAAGGGTAGAAACAAGGCTTCCCCAAGAGAAATCTTGATAACCACTGCCTGTTAGTGTGCAGTTGTGTTCTTTTGCAACCTTATCCAACTTCTTTGTCAATTTTGGGTTGGAGTTCATTGGATAGAATGCTTCTTCGCAAGTGGATATAGCATTTACTCCTGCATTTGCACATGCAAGCATTAGTGGATAAATATCACTCATAAGACTCATTGTGGTGATAATAGCGCAATCTGGCTTGGTTTTCTTTAGCCCAGCCTCAAGATTTTTGACATCTTGAATAACAACGCCTCTATCTTTTCCACCAAGAACACAAGAAATGTCCTTGCCAATTCTGTCTTGTGCAACATCATATGCGCAACAGATAGTGCCACCTTTTTCTTCTACATAGCGCATTGTGTACACTGACATTTTTCCGCACCCAATTTGTGCAACTTTTAAGTATTTTTTCATAAAATTCTCCTTTTTGTTATTTTGCAGTGGTTTTCCACACTTTTAGTATAATCTTTTCAAATTAAATTTACAGAAATGATTATTGCCAAAATTTGCAATTCTAACACAAGAATTTTACTACATATTGCCAAGTTATCAAAACAAAAACGACAAATTTTTCCAAAAGAAAGATTTTATTGTAAGTAATATTACATTGGTTAGTAAAAAAATAAAAAAAAGCCCCGAAGGACTTTTATTATGGTGGAGATAAGCGGATTCGAACCGCTGACCTTTGCGATGCGAACGCAACGCTCTACCAACTGAGCCATACCCCCTTGTCAACATATTTATTATATCAAATGTATTAAAAATTGTCCACAAAATTTTTGTGGGCGACAGGCAAAACTTCGTTTTGCACAAAATCTTCCGATTTTGTCCGAATTTCCATCCGGAAATTCGCTGTCGCCCACCCCTTATCTTACACTTCAAATATTTTGCTATTTATTCGCAAAATTAATATTATATGTTCTTTATAATTTTGAAATAATGAAAATACATTTTTATTTTTATAAATTAAATGTCAAAAATGCTTGACAACAGTCAATGATTATTTTACAATTTTTTTGAAGATAATATATAAAAGGGGAGAGGAGATGACTCGCAGGGAAAGATTTGTGCTGTGGCTCAACAAAGTGGGCAGAGGGTG
>JBJETV010000023.1:29984-102184 GCA_051883495.1 Christensenellales bacterium | reverse complement strand
ATAAACACTGTTTCGTCATGCTTTATTATGATAGGCACAAAAAAGTTGGGTTTTGGTGAAAACAATGTTGTTTTGTTGTCCGACTGTGCCCTAAATCCAAATCCTACTGCACAGCAACTTTGTGATATTGCACTTGCAACTGCCGACACAGCCAAGGCTCTGTGCAACATAAATCCAAAGGTTGCTTTGTTATCCTTTTCTACCCTCGGCAGTGGTGGAGATAAAAATGACATTGTAAATAAAGTTCGTGAAGTAAGTGAAATGCTAAAAACAACCAAGTTGTGTGTAGATGGAGAGATGCAGTTTGATTGTGCAATTTTGCCAGAAGTTGCTAAGGTCAAAGCCCCAAACAGTGTCGTTGCGGGCAAAGCAAATGTGTTGATATTTCCAGAACTTAACTCCGGCAATATTGGATACAAGATAATGCAAAGGGCAGGCAAACTATCTGCCGTTGGGGTGATAATGCAGGGGTTAGATAAGCCATGCAACGACTTATCTCGTGGGTGTTCTGTAAGAGATATTGTAATTATGACAGCGATAACCTCACTTCAAGCACAAAACAAATAAACATTTTTGCAAAGTATGCAAAAGATGGTTGCAATTATTAAAAAAAAATTATATAATCTACAATGATTACATTTAATACATTAAGGAGAAAGTTATGAAAATTTTAGTTGTAAACGCAGGTAGCAGTTCCATAAAATATCAACTTATTGATATGGATGGAGAAAAGGTTATTGCAAAAGGACTTGTGGAAAGAATTGGCGAAAAAGGAGCATCTCAACTTACCCACAAGGTAAATGGAAACGCAACTGTTATAAAACAAGATATGCAAAATCATGCTGAAGGGCTAAAACTTGTTTTGGACGCATTGGTTGACAAAAAGATTGGAGTTATCAAATCTTTGGACGAAATTTCTGCAATTGGACACAGAGTTTTGCATGGCGGTGGAAAATACAAAAAGGCAACTCTCGTAACTGACAAAGTGATGAAAGACCTAAAAAAATATATCCCACTGGGACCACTTCATATGCCAGCAAATATTCAAGGTATTGAAGCATGTATGAAAGTTATGCCTGGCAAGCAAAATGTCTGTATTTTTGATACAGCATTCCATGCTACTATGCCAGATTATGCGTATATGTATGCACTGCCATATTCTTGGTGCAAAGAAATGGGAGTTAGAAAATATGGCTTCCATGGCACAAGTCATGAATTTATTGCAAAAGAAGTGGCAAAAGAAATGGGCAAGGATATAAAGAAGCTTAAGATAATTTCTTGCCACCTTGGCAACGGAGCAAGTGTTTGTGCTATAAACAAGGGCAAATGCGTAGATACTTCAATGGGCTTTACCCCACTTGAAGGGCTTGTTATGGGCACAAGAAGTGGCGACATTGACCCAGCAGTTATAGAATATGTTATGGACAAAAAGGGTTATGATATACACGAAATGCTTACAATACTCAACAAAAAGAGTGGGTTGCTAGGTATAAGCGAACTTAGCAATGATATGCGTGATGTGCTTGCTGGCAGTGCAAAAGGCGACAAAAAATGCAGACTCGCTGTGCAAAAATTTGTGTATGCAGTGAAGAAATATATCGGTGCATATGCCGCAGTTATGGGCGGAGTAGATGCAATAGCATTCAGCGCAGGAACAGGCGAAAACAGGGCAGATGTTAGAGGCAAAATTATGGATGGGCTAGATTATCTTGGTGTCGATTTTGACAAAGATAGAAACACTAACTTTGTTCGTGGAATAAACTACAAACTTTCTAAAGACAATTCCAAGGTTGCAGTTTATGTTATCCCAACTGATGAAGAACTATCTATTGCTCGTCAAACAAAAGAAGTGGTTGAAGGATAAAAAGAAGGTAGTATTATGAATGAAGTAACAATGCAAAAATTAGTTGCATATTGCAAAAACAGAGGGTTTGTATTCCCAGGCAGTGAAATATATGGGGGTCTTGCCAACACTTGGGATTATGGCCCATTGGGGGTAGAATTAAAGAACAATATAAAACGTGCATGGTGGGATTATTTTGTAACCAAAGATGCAAATAGTTATGGTGTTGACTGTGCAATATTGATGAATCCACGTGTTTGGGAAGCAAGTGGGCATGTGGCATCATTTTCTGACCCAAAGATGGATTGCAAGAATTGCAAGACAAGGCACAGGGCAGACAGTTTGATAAACGATTACAATTCAAAGCACGATGTTGAAATGGCTGTGGACCTTATGAGCAAGGAAGAGATGTCAAAATATATCACCGAACACAACATCAAATGTCCAAATTGTGGCAAATGCGACTGGACAGAAATCAAAAACTTTAATCTAATGTTCCAAACTAAAAGAGGCGTAACAGAAGATTCTAGCGATGTTATCTATCTCAGGCCAGAAACATGTCAGGGAGAGTATGTCAACTTTCTTAATGTTCAGCGCACAATGCGTGCCAAAGTGCCATTTGGAATAGGGCAAATAGGCAAATCTTTTAGAAACGAAATCACCCCAGGCAACTTTGTATTTAGAACCATTGAATTTGAACAAATGGAATATCAACTCTTTTGCAAACAAGGAGATGATGAAAAGTTTTTTGAACTATACAAGCACAAGGTTATGGACTTTTATAAATCACTTGGGCTTCCTGCAGAAAAATTGAAATTCAAAGATCACGACAAACTTGCTTTTTATGCAAAAGCAGCAACAGATATTATTTTCAACTTTCCATTTGGCTGGGAAGAACTTAACGGCATTCACAACAGAACAAACTATGACCTTTCTCGTCATCAAGAGTATTCTGGCAAGAGTATGCTATACACTGACCCAATAACTGGAGAGAAATATATCCCATACATTATAGAATTTTCTGTTGGGGCTGATAGATTGTTCCTAACACTTATAGCCAATGCCTACACAGAAGAACAACTCGAAAACGGCGAAACTAGAGTAGTTCTTAAGATTTTGCCAAGGCTAGCACCAATAAAGGTTGCAGTGCTACCATTGCAGAAAAATCTAAGTGAAAAGGCTACAGAAGTTTTCAATGCTTTAAGGCAAAAATTTAATTGCGATTATGATGAGTCTGGTAGCATTGGCAAGCGCTATCGCAGACATGACGAAATAGGTACTCCTCTCTGCGTAACTGTGGACTTTGATACCCTAGAAGATAATACAGTTACTGTTCGTGATAGGGATACAATGAAGCAAGAAAGAATAAAAATTGATGACCTTGTTTCTTACATAAATGATAGGATTTATGGCTAATTTATTATAAAATTTATATATAACATTAAACAAAAACACCCTTCAGGTTAGAGTAAATCTAAAAGTTAAGCAATTTTTGGATTTTACCTTAAGTTACCTAATGGGTGTTATTTTTTTTGTATTATTATACTTTAATTATATTTTTTTAATACATTTTTATATAACAATTTTGTGAGTGAAGGCTACACAATATCCTTTTTGTTAAACACAGTAAGCATTGCTATATTTAGTATTACAATAAAGCAACCAATTATCACAAGAGATATATTAAAGTTCACACCAGGGAAAACAGGGGAGGAGAATAGATTTGTTAAATTTTGGAGGGAATTGTATGAAGAGGAAAAACTTCCTCCAAAATACTTAAACAAATCAATGTTTGCAAAGATATTATATCTAAGCCACGTTGCACCCCTAGAAACAAATGTAACTATGATATTTGTTGCATATAGCCCAACAGCAATACACACCGAGGCAATATAGGAGTTGAATATGGTAGAAATTGCTATCGCAAGCAGTGCATATACCCAAATTTTTAGCATAAGAGTTGCCAGATATATTAGGAAGACTGTCCATATAGGAGCAACAAACACTGTGCTTGCATTAAATACAACTAACATAGAAGGGAAGGATATGCCATATACAATTATGCCAGTTATCAATGATACTACTGCAGATACCAACATAAATACAAATCCAAAGAACAATGTAGCCAGTGCCTTTGCAATGATTATTTTCCATCGCTTATACGGCCTAATGGCAAGAAGTTTTATTGTGCCTTGACTATGCTCTTTTGCAATCATTCCAGCCCCCAAAACCACTGTAAATGCAATGATTACGACACTTACAATTTCCATCGCAAAATACATATAGTCAAATGCGTTGGTTTCTTGGGAAGAATTTTTATTGAATGAAAGGGTAGATGCAAAATCGCTATCAGTAAAATCATTTTCCAAAAGATAACAATATTTATTCTTTGCCTCTGCCAGCCTATAACTATTTGCATTTTCAAACCCCATATACTGAGCCATTGCTATATCCCCATAATCTGCAATAACATTGTATTTTAGGTCATTTTGCAATGTTTTTGTTGCGTTGTCGCAAGCGGAAAGATATCTTATTATTAAATTTTTCATAAGATTTTGATTATCTTCGTTGGCGTCAAACTCGGCATCAAGAGAGGCGTCTTGATTCATTCTAGTTACATTTCCCAGTGCAACAGAAATCTTTTGGCTGGAGAGGGATTGTAGATAATCATAGTTTGTTTGCAAAGTTTCTGTTGAATAACTCAAATCTTTTATCTTGGCAATATTATTTTCTAGTTTGTTTATACAATCAAAATTTTCAATTAAGGTCTTAATATTCTTAAAATACTCAATATTTTTTTCAGAGGAAGAATATGCCAAAATAGACTTTGCTCTGCCCAAATTATCTTGAATATCCATATCCGTTTGATTGGTAATCAAGATGAGAGGAATGGAAAGTTGTTGAATAAGATTTGTGTAATAACTTTCAAAACTTATAATTTTATCCCTCAACAAATTTTGTGCGTTTAGACAATTATTCTTGGCAGTGGCAATTTCTTCTTCTGTGCTCGCCCTTTCTAATGTATCTATGCTGGTTAGAAAAGTGCTCCAAGACTGCTTGATGTCATTCATTTTTATAGATAAATTTTGAGTTTTATCCTTTGGGTTTTCAATCAAACTGTGATATTCGTTTAGGGCAGAAGTGTATGAATTTTCATATTTTGACTTGTATTCATTCAAAAAACTGCTGTATATTTGAGTTACTTTGTATCCATTTAGGGTTACAGAAGATTCCGTTGTAACATTTTCTGCTGGAGAAAAAAGCTTGGGCGCCAAAGTAAGTGCCAAAATGAGAACTGCAGTCATAACAAATATTATTGGGCTAAGAAAAATTTTCTTTATTTCACCCCTTGTTAGTCTAAAGATTTTTTTCATTTTTGCTCCTTATTAGTTTTTCTTTGGGGAAGGCAAAGCCCTTTTGTTTATTGTTTCTAGGAATATGCTTTCCAAATTCTGTTTTTTCTCTGATATAGAATATATTGCTATCCCATTTTGCACCAGTAGGGCAGTAATTTCTGGAATTTTATCATGCGGAATGTCCACCATGAGAGTATTTTTGATAATAGAAATTTTGCGTTTGCCATATTTTTCCAAAATCAACTTGCCAGCATAATTTGGAAAATTGACTTGAATAGAAACTTTTTCGATATTTCCTTTGTCCGCTGAAGAAATATGTTCAATTCTATCCAATGTGCCTAGGTTTATTATGCCCACTGTGTCGCACATAAGTTCCATTTCTGCCAGGTTATGGCTCGAAACTAGTATTGCAATTTTTCTTTCGTTGGCAAGTCTTCTCAAAAAATTCCTTAAGTCAACAATTCCTTCTGGGTCCAGTCCATTGGTTGGTTCGTCCAAGATGAGCAATTTTGGATTATGGAGTAGTGCTTGGGCAATGCCAAGCCTTTGTTTCATCCCTAGCGAATATGTCCCAACTTTGTCTTTTAGACGGCTGGTCAGTCCAACAATTTTGCCGACTTCATCAATTTTTTGTGGGGAATAACAGCCGGATAGACGGGCAAAAAAATCAAGATTGTTCCTGCCAGAAAGATTGTTATACATTTCTGGATTTTCAATAATGCCACCTACTAGGGATATTGCTTTTTCAAATTGCTTTTTTATCGAATATCCACCTATCAACACCTCGCCACTTTTCATCTTTGCCAGGCCAGTAATCATTTTTATTGCAGTAGATTTGCCGGCTCCATTTGGCCCCAAAAAGCCAAAAATCTCCCCTTCGTGAATGTCGAAGGAAAGATTATTAACGGCTATTCTTTTGCCATATTTTTTGCACAAGCCTCTAACGCTTAAAACAATTTTATCAGTCAAAGTAATTCTCCTTATTAGTAACTAAACTTACCAGATTTGTAGAATGTATAAAAGATAATATAAGACAACACTATGTTGGAAGCAACTAGCACAGGGATGAGCCAATAACTCAAAAATTCTCGCTGAAGAATGTCTTTCATACCAACTGCCAAGCATATTGCAAATGTAATTATTGCAGAAAATAGGAATAATAATAATCGTTTGGTCATTTCACGCTTGAATTTTGTTTCTATAACTACCAGCCTATACCTATTTAGGAAGTTTTCCAATGTAAATATCAGTGCCACACTGCAAGCACATGCTCCTGCAAGGAAGTAAACTAACTTTTGCCCATCTAGTATATAGCCGTCTTTATTTAGAAATAAATAGCAAAAAATCACTTCTGTTAGCATAAAAAGGGCAGTAATCCATGCAGTATACATATTAAGTTTGTTTTTGTCAGTGTAACGTTTGGACGTAGTTTTGGCATGCTCACTGTCATGCTTTCTCACATCAAGCCCTTGAAGTTTGTAAAGATTTGCAATCATCGAAAGGTCGTTGCAATCTATATTGCTGGCAGAACTCTTTTCTACAAAATCATCAATTTCACTCGTTTTTTGCTTCTTTGGTTGTTCTGATAGTTGCGAAGAAGGGAAAATCTCCTTAAAGGTTTTTGCTCTATTTTGCTCATATGGGTCGGACATTTGAGATTTGTTATAAAGATTGCCAATTACGGTCTTATAGTCGTTATTTTCGAAAATAGGTTCTTCTTTCTCTGGTTCACTCCAAGAAATTTCTTCATTTTTTACTGAAGTTTTTTGCTCAGCCGAGTTTTCATCTACGTTATCAAGTTTTTTATCGCCCAAAAATGTTTCATTATTAGGCTCAGTTGACAATTCATTTGATATGTTTTGTGATGTGGAAGTGATTGATTCTTCTTGAGTCTTAGCGCTCAACTTCTTTGCTACATCAAAAATTGATGCCCTAACAATAGGCTCAGATTCTTGTAATGGCCTAGCAGGTTCAATTTCGTTTTGATGATTGTCTAGTTGCTCATATTTATTGGTGTATGCTTCCACTTTTTGAGTTACGCTTTGTTTAGACACAGCCTTTACATCTTGCCCAAAAAGGTCAAATTGGTAAAAAGATTGATTTTTAGTGTCTTCATTATTCTGTGATTCGTCAATTTTCCTTATTTCTGGACGAGATGTTGAAAGGGAAAACAACGTTTCTTGCCTACCTACCGACATTTCTCCTGCACTTTGTGTAGGCGAAATAACTGATTCTTCTTGATTTAGTTGATATTCACTAGCAGGTAGGGAAGATATTAAGTCCCCCATTAGCCACTGATTTTTGTTGTCTTCATACAGTTTTTCCCCTTCGTCAGTAAGCACATAATAATGGCGATTTCCACCAAGTTCACTGTCTTTCCAATAGGAATGGACGAGATGTTGCTCCTCCATTCTTCGCAAACTGCTATACAAACTTGGCTGTTTCAAAATAAGCTTGCCCCCAGACAAACGTTCTATTTCCTTACAAATTTCGTATCCATATTTATCACCCGAACTTAGCGCAGTAATAATAATGGGTGCTATGGAGCCTCTTTGAGCTTTGTTATCCAAATTTTCTGACATATTCCTTCACTCTTTTAATAAATTTTCAAAACAAATTCCTCGGACGACATAGTATAAACTATGTGATGTTAAATTTTGCTTTCATCAAAATTTAAGTTTTGTTTACACAAAACAAAGCAAAAACTAAGATTTTTCTTTCATCACAGTTTGAATTATCATCAGTTGCTGGCAAGTATCCCTTTGGGCTGTTTGCCGACAACTTCCGATAATATAAATAATACAGTTATATATTACAAAAAACTTTCTTTTTAGTCAACAAAAAAGGGGTCTAAACTCTTTCAAAGAAGGGAATAATATGATAAAATTATTTTGAGGATAAAAATGATTGAACAAGCAAGTATTGTTAGGGAAAAACGAAAAACAATAAAAATTGTAGTCAATAGGGCAGGGGACCTCACTGTTTATTGCCCCTACGGGCTATCGCTAAATAAAGTGGACGAAGTCCTAAAAAGCAAGGAACGCACCATTTCTAGCAAAATTGCCAATGCAAAAATGTTAAGCAAAAACTATGCTGATGTTATGAAAAAAAAATCTATTTTGCTCTTTGGAAAGGAATATAAACTTGCATTTTCTCAAAAAATAAAAAAACCTTCGTTTTCTGATGAATATTTTTTTGTGCCAGAAAAGTATCTTACAGCAGACAAAATCGACCTATGTATAAAAAAAGCGGTAAAAGAAATTGCAAGTAGAGTTATCCCAGCAAGATTGAAAGAAATTGCACAGGCAAACAATGCCTATGTTTCAAAAGTTTCTATAGGCGACTTTCACGCAAAATGGGGAAGTTGTGACTCAAATTGTTTGATAAAATTTAATTGGAGACTTGCCATGCTTAGCCAATCAATAATAGACTTTGTTATTTATCACGAAATTACACATCTAAAAGAAATGAATCACTCAAAAAGATTTTATTTTGAGTTGGAAAAAATTTGCCCAAATTGGAAAAATAGTAGGGAATTGCTAAAAAATTACAATTTTCTTTTGACAATGTATTAACATAAAAATCTTTAATAGGGAATGAATGTGAAATAAAAAAAGATAGATAAACAGCAAAATCAAATTTGGAAAATAAATTATAAAATAAGAAAAACTAAGATTACAAAATATAATATATAAGGTTACAAAATACAAAAACATTGAAAATATACAAATAAATAGGGCAACTCATTATATTAAAAATTGATAGTTCACATTTTTATTAAAAAACTAATAACACATCACTTTTTATTAAAAAAAAGTAATGAGTGTCACTCTTTTAATAAAGAAATATAATATTTCCAACACTTTTTTATAAAAAATTTAATAGTTCAATCCGTATAAACTATTCGCAAAACACAGGTTTTGCGAATAGTTGGGCTAAAATTCCAAATATTTTACAAATATAAGATTTTTTGGTTGATTTTATTAAATTTAATTTGCTGACCATATTAAATAATTTATCTAAACTTTTTCAAAAATATTTTATTTTATATTTGATTAGTTTTATGTAATCTGTAAATGTATTTAATAATTTCTATAAATTCAGCCAAAATCTATATTAGAAAAATCGAAAAATTATATAAAAATCTCATATTTTATACTAAAAAAAATCCCATATTCTGTATGAGATTTTTTCTATTTTTTTATAAAAAAACACATTATAAAAGTTGTCTGAGACAGCATTTTTACTTTTATGTGAAGGATTGTTCATTAAAAATTTCTAAAAATTTGCTAATTATACAAATTTTTTTCCTGTAAAATTTTTAATAAGAGATTATCTAATTTTACAAAACTCCCATATTATTCTATCTCACATAACCATATATTTATAATTGATAATGCCTATTAAAATTAAACATATGTTTTTATTTGTTATCAAGGATTTTCTTATATTTATTGATAAAATCAATGTAAATTATCGCATAAAATTGTAAGTTTTTTTATTATTTCATTTGGTGTGCGTTGTTTTATAAGTTTGCATAGCACTTATTTTGCATAGTACCTAATTTGCGTAATTTTACATAGCATTTGAATTTGTTTAATTTTGCATATCTTATATTTTGCATATTTTATATAGAGTTTGCACAGTACTTGGAAATGTTTAGGAAATAGTATAAAAAAATTATATATGTCAGTATATATTCCCTTTCAAGACCAAAAATTGCTTAAATTTTATGTTTTTAGATAAGTTTTGAAATGTAATGCAGAAAAGTTTTTATATTTGAATAGTTTATTTCTGCAAGAGCAAATGTATCAAGAGGATTTCCGTCAAAGGAATTGAATTTTGAAATATTGCAATTTTGAAGAAAATTGAGAGTTTTATAGAATACTTTTTTTATATCCTCGCCTGCCAGCAATGTGTTTGGAACATTAAAAACAATCAACTCTACAAAATATTTGTTCATTTGGCTTGCAGTCATCCATTTGTTTATAAGGATTGTTTTGCGTATATTTTTGAATATCCTAACAATCTTTTTGTAGTTACCTTTGGTAAGACTATCTTTCAAATCCATTTGCTCGTTGTATGCAAACAAATTGACTTGCTCACTGCAATTCTTCAATGGGTTCCAAAATGACAAAATAGCATTTGTATCCCCTTCCGAGTAGGTGGCAAATCTAATTAAAATCTTAAATCCAAATTCGTTGGCACAAAAAATTTTTAGCCCATCATCCACCAGCAGAAAGGTTGTTTTTTCTGCAAAATATTGTGACATAATCTGAGCAAGTTTTGGAATTATATCTGCATAAGTCCCAGTCATCAAGAGTTTTTGCTCTTGTTTTTTGTTGTTATGCTTGACAAGTATAGAATTGGACAGCACAAGTTGTGGATTGGATGATGCGACTACAATTTCCAATTCTCCAAGCTCGTCTATAAAAGTATTGTTGGTATATTCCCCCATTGGAAATATTTTTGTCGTAGTTTCATCAAAGTTTTGAACTAGCCGGCTATCCACCAGTTCACCTAATGACGCAGTTAAAAATGACAGGGCTTTTGTATAAAAGTCCTGCACTTTTTCTTTATTTTTTAGTTGAGATAATTGAACTATTGTTTCTCCGTCCATAAACTTCCCTTCAAAACATGCTATTAAAACTTATTTTTTTATAACTTCCAAGCCACCAAGATATTTTCTTAACACTTCAGGCACTGTTACACTGCCATCAGCATTTTGATATTGCTCGACAATAGCAGGAATCAACCTCGATGTCGCCAGCCCACTTGCGTTAAGGGTATAGACAAACTCTGTCTTTTTGGTCTTAGAATCTCTATAGCGAGTGTTGTTTCTTCTTGCTTGATAATCTCCAGCATTGGAAGCGGAAGAAACTTCCTTATATATTCCCATACTAGGAATCCATACTTCGATATCATATGTCCTACGCATAGATGCAGAACAATCTCCTGCTGCAAGTTTTGAAACTTGATAATGAAGTCCAAGATTTTTAACAAGATTTTCCGCCTTTGTTACAAGTTCTTCAAATGCCTTATCTCCCTGTGCTGGGGTGGTATATTGAACCATCTCAACCTTGTTAAATTGATGACCCCTTATCATTCCACGTTCTTCTTGTCTATAACTGCCCGCTTCACGCCTATAGCATGGGGTGTAGGCAAAGAATTTCTTTGGCAATTCATCTTCTGGAATAATTTCGCCTTTATACAAATTTACCAATGCTGTTTCTGCCGTTGGGAGAAGGAATTTGGATTTTTCATCTTTATTGTCTATCCAATACACTTCATCACTAAATTTTGGGAACTGCCCTGCCCCAAACCCACAATCATAGTTTAGCATATGAGGTGGCAAAATAAACTCGTATCCATCTTTAGTGTGTTCGTCAACAAAATAATTGAGCAAAGCCCATTCCAGCCTAGCACCAATACCCCTGTATATCCATGCCCCATTGCCAGCAAGTTTTACCCCGCGTTCGTAGTCAATAAGCCCAAGATTGGTGCAAAGTTCAACATGATTCTTTGGCTTAAAATTGAACTCTGGCTTTTTGTTCCCTTGCCTTAAGACCTTATTATTTTCCTTTCCGCCTGGCAAAAGGTCTTCGTCTGGTGGATTTGGCAAAACAGATATAAAATCAAAAATTTGTTGCTCTACAGCGGCAAGATTTCTGTCCAATTCTTCTATTTTGTGGCCAAGCAATTTCATTTCTTCAAAAATAGATGATGTATCCTTCCCTTCCTTTTTAAGAACAGGAATTTGTGCGCTAACTTTGTTTTTTTGAGATTTTAAGGATTCTACTTCTTGTATAATCTCTCTACGTTGTTTGTCCCATTCTATCACTGGGTCAAAATTCACTTCACAACCTTTCATTGCAAGCAATTCTTCTATTTTCTTTTTGTTGTTTTTTATAAGTTCTAGTGAAATCATTTTTTTATCCTCTTATATATTTAAAACTGTGTATAGTATAGATAACTCGCCTAAAAAAGTCAACTTCAATCAAGCAATTTTCAGGCTATATTAAAAAAATATTCTAATAAAGGTATATATTGCATTGTCTTGCAAAAAGATTAAAAATCACTAATACACATAGTAGATTTTTTAGTTTAAGGGAGTTAAATTATTGGACAAAATCAGAAATTGTTGTTAAAATTTTGTTGATATGAAAAATGCAGATTATTTTGTGGAGAGAAATCTAAAAAACTCCAATCAACTGAAGTTGTTGCTATTTGAACTTCCTTCCTTTTGTGATGAATATTTTAGAGGGATAGAAAACACCACAACACCTCTCACTCGATTAGCCTATGCACAGGACCTAAAGACCTTTTTTGAATTTCTGACAAAAGAAATTTTGGAGTTTGTTGGCAAAAAAATTAAGGATATAATACTTGAAGATTTGGGTAAAATAAATCAAACGCATCTTGAAATATACCTCAACTATCTTTCAAATTATGAAAAATCTGGCGAAATTTTTTCAAATAATTCAAGGGCAAAGGCTCGCAAACTGTCTGCTGTTAGGAGTCTTTTTAGATATTTTTATAAAAAAGGCAGACTGAGTGAAAATGTAGCCAGCAAAATAGACACCCCAAAAATAAGGGATAAAGAAATTGTTAGGCTGGAAGTTGATGAAGTTGTAAAACTGTTAAACACTGCCGAAAACCCAAAAGACTTTTCCAAAAGGCAACAATCATACAACAGGCTTACAAGAACAAGGGATATAGCAATTTTAACACTGCTACTAGGCACAGGAATTCGTGTTAGCGAATGTGTGGGGCTGAACATTGAAGATTTAGATTTTGACACAAATGGCTTCAAAATTACTCGAAAAGGTGGTGCACAAACTGTGTTATATTTTTCAGAAGAAGTAGCATCTTCCCTACAAAACTACCTTGAAGAAAGACTTTCCAACGAGTATGTCAATCCAGATGAACATGCCCTTTTTCTTTCCATTCAAAACAAAAGAATAGGTGTGCGTGCTGTGGAGCAGCTGGTCAAAAAATATAGCCAAGGTTGCATACCACTAAAACATATCACTCCACACAAACTCCGTAGCACCTACGGAACAAACCTCTATCGTGAAACTGGCGATATATACATTGTGGCAGATGTCCTTGGACATAGAGATGTCAATACCACCAAAAAACATTATGCTGCCATTTCTGAAGATTCCAGAAGAAAAGTTGCAAATGTTGTTAAGCTTCGTGAAAACGATGAAAACTGACCTTCCTCACTTCCCCACTGTAAAAATATTTATGAATAAAAATACAACAAGTCAAAAAATTTTATTAAAAAATTAAACATATGTTTGACATGTTGTTTTTTTTATGATAAAATCTTCTAAAAAAGAATTACTATGTTCTGGAGGTTATTATGGATAGTGAAAAAAAAGTTAAAACAGAAAATACAAAAAATCGTGCAGAAGCCCTAGACCAAAAACTTGAACAATCTTACAACATGATAAAGCACTGGATTGCTGTCCGAGGATATCAACCCTCTTTGAGAGAAATGATGAAAGAGTTGGGCGTTTTGTCCACTGCCACTATGAAGTATTATTTGGATAAACTAGAAGAACGTGGTTATATCAAAAGATGCGACAGTAGGAACAGAGCAATTCAACTACTAAAAGAAGATGAAAGACCAAAACAGCCAATCTGCCTTATTCCATTATTAGGAGATGTTGCCGCAGGACAACCAATTTTGGCATATGAAAATTATGATGAAGTGTATGAACTTCCCCAAAATTTATTCAATACAAATGGGCAGGTGTTTATGCTTACAGTAAAAGGCGACAGTATGATAAATGCAGGCATATATAACAAGGATAAAATAGTAGTCAAACAACAAAACACCGCAGAAAATTCCGAAATTGTGGTTGCAATGCTCAATGGTTGTGCCACAGTCAAAAGATTTTTCAAGGAAGACGGTCAAATCCGCCTTCAACCAGAAAATGATTTTATGAAACCAATTATTTGCAAAGATGCAGTTATTTTGGGCAAAGTGGTTGGTCTTATTCGAAACTACTAACCTATCTATCCACCAACCTACTAAAATAAAAGAATCCTCCAATTTTCATTGGGGGTATTTTTTTTCATAAAAAAACAATATCAAATTGATATTGCCCTTAGATATAATAATTGGCAGGGGAAGAGGGATTCGAACCCCCATCGACGGTTTTGGAGACCGCTACTCTACCATTGAACTATTCCCCTTCAAAAAGTAAAATTCGATAAACAAAATTAACTTATGAACAGCAAAATTATACATATAATCGTCTAAAATGTCAATAAAATTATATCAAAAAGCCAAAAATATTTATTTTATATCGCAAAACATCCCTCATTCACTTAAAAAAGTTACCTCAAGACTAAAATTAAATAGTAAAGGTAACTTTTTGTTTTATAATACCATACCCCTTCTAAATAGGATGTATTATTTTTCTTAAAATCAATTTTTCATAAACCATTGCAGAGTTATTAAATGTAAAATTATATAGAAATGTAAAGTTATAAAACAATCTCAAAAGGATATAAAAGTATATCTAAAAACCATATAAAAATTAAAATAAACAATTTATAAAAATAATCTCAAAAATATAAACTAAAAAGCATATAAATCTCAAAAAAATTACTATAAAATGATTTATATAGCCTAGAAAAATATATAAAATAGAAAAAAAATTACAAAAATTTACAGTGCATAATTATACATAATATGTTTATTTATACAGTCATTTTTTATGTTAAAATTTCATCATCTAAATCAATTTTTAGGTTACTACTTGCCTACTTTTCTTAAAAAACGAGTTAGATTGCCATAAAATATATTATTTATTTGTCTGCTGTTCAGCCCAACTTTGTGAAGTGCTGATTTCAAATTATCAAAATTAACATATGTTTTTAGGTCCAATGGCAATTCGGAAGTGCCGAAAAAATCACTGCCAATCCCTATGTTTTTGTCGCCATATTTTTTTATAAACCACTTAATTTGTTCTGCAATATCACTGCAAGATACTCTTCTCTTTTCCTTTATAAAATAACTCACAAATGACAAACATACTATCCCACCACTATCTACAATAGCCTTAATTTGCTCATCTTTTAGGTTGCGAGGGTGGTGGCATAAATCAAAAATATTGCAATGCGAATTAAATATTGGCTTTGTTGTAATTTTGCAAAAATCCCAGAAAGTAACCTCATTCATGTGTGCAGTGTCAATTATTATTCCACTTTCCTCAAGCCTTTTTACAACATGCTCGCCCAATTTTGTAAGCCCACTTTGTCCCAGCGCCCCACCACCAAGAATATTGTCATTGTTCCAAACCAACCCGCACGAAAAAGGCTTTTGTGTAATAATAACTTCCAATCTTTCCTTAAAATTTTTCTTACCCAAAAAGCCCAAATCTTCTATTGAAAAAATGAAATTTTTCTTCCCTTCTACTTCCTTTTTGAGTTGCTGAATAGTTCTCATTGGATGTGTCAATTCAGTAGTCCAAACTTGTGCAATTATTTTTGTTTTTTTGCAATACTTTTCTACCCAAGAAATATATGCTTTCCTTTGAACTTTATTTAATTCTGTTAAAAAATCATTATGTGCGTCAAATATTTTCATATTTATATTTATGCATAAAATAATATCTTCGACACTTCTGGTGATAAGCTTTGGCTTAAATGTAAAATGTGTAAAAAAAAAGAGAATGGTTATTCACCATACTCTTTTATTTTGTAAATTTTTACTTTGCAACATCTGTAGCCCTTGTTTCTCTTATAACATTAACTTTAATTTGTCCTGGATATTGCAACTCGTTTTCTATTTTTCTTGCGATATCTTTTGCAAGGAAAACCATACTTTCGTCACTAACCTCTTCTGGTTTGACCATAATTCTTATCTCACGACCAGCCTGAATTGCATATGATTTTTCAACGCCTTTGAAACTGTTAGCAATGTTTTCAAGATTCTCCAGCCTTTTGATGTAAGCATCAAGCAACTCTCTGCGAGCCCCTGGTCTGCTACTAGAGATTGCATCTGCCGTTTGAACAATAATTGCCTCAAGCGAATGGAATTCTACATCTCCATGGTGTGCTTGGATGCAGTGAATAACTTCTGGTGATTCTTTATATTTTTTGCATAGGTCAACACCAATAGAAACATGTGTGCCCTCTTGTTCGTGGTCAAGTGCTTTGCCTATATCGTGCAAAAGTCCACCACGTTTTGCTATCTTAACATTTGCGCCCAGTTCACTTGCCAATAGGCCTGCAATATGACAAACTTCAAGACTGTGTTTTAGCACATTTTGACCATAACTGGATCTAAATTTGAGCCTGCCCAACACTTTTACCAACTCTGGATGAAGGCCAATTACACCTGCCTCATACACTGCATTTTCGCCTGCTTCTTTGATTGTTGCATCCACATCTCTTTGAGCCTTTTCAACGATTTCTTCAATTCTTGCAGGATGAATTCTGCCGTCCATAATAAGTTTTTCTAGTGCTACACGAGCAACCTCTCTCCTAACTGGATCAAACCCTGAAAGAACAACTGCCTCTGGAGTGTCGTCAATGATAAGGTCAACACCAGTTGCATTTTCAATAGCCCTTATGTTTCGCCCTTCTCTACCGATAATTCTACCTTTTACTTCGTCATTTGGCAGTGGAACTACGGTAACTGTTATCTCCGAAGTGATGCTTGTTGCACATTTCTGCACTGCAAGGGTAACAATTTCTTTTGCCTTTTTGTCAGCATTTTCTATTGCTTCTTCTTCCATTTTTCTTATGGTCGAAGCACAATCATGTTTTGCTTGCTCCACATACATATCAACAAGTTGTTGTTTTGCTTCCTCTTTTGATAATCCAGAAACTCTTTCCAATGCTTGAGAAATTTTTTCACTTTCTTTTTCTACTTCTTCTCGAGCAGAAGCCAGTTCTTTTTCTCTTTCCTTAATTTGATTTAGTGCGACATCAAGAGATTCTACCTTTTTGTCTATTCCCTCTTCTTTTCTCATAAGGGATTCTTCTTTTAGTGTCAAACGATTTTCCGATTTTGAAATCTCGTTGTAACGTTCGGCAATTTCGGCATCACACTTTTCCTTCAAAGCATGAATTTCCTCCTTTGCCTCTAGTATTGCTTCCTTCTTTGCTGTTTTTGCTTCTGCGTAGGCATTTTCCAAAATTTTTGCTGCATTACTTTTTGATTGAGAACTCTTCCTAGCATTCAAAAAAATTGTTGTGCCTGCTCCAGCACCGACACAAAGAACACAAGCAATCACAAGCCATAAAACTGATACCATTATTTTTGTGTCCTCTTAAATATATTATCAAATATCAAACAAGTCAACATTTATAAAAACATACATTGAAAGCCAATAATGCCACTACTCCCTGTGCATCTAAAGATAAATAGCGATATTATACTGTATTAAGTTAATTTATATAAACGTATTGAAACTTATAATCTTTTGACATAGTCATTTTACCAATACAATGATTTTATGTCAAACTTATTTTGCAATTTGAATAAAAAACACAACTCTACTATTACGAGAGTTGTATTTTTGTCAATTTTTTATGTCTATAATTTCCATTTTTGAAATCGCATCTTGGATAAGGAATTCCCTGTTTAGAAGTTCCTCATTTTCTATAATTTTATTCAGTTTTGGGTGTGTTACTGGATTTTTTGGCAAGAAAACACTGCAACAATCTTCATATGGAAGGACAGAAATATCATATGTGCCAATCTTTTCAGAGATTTTGGATATTTCAATTTTGTCAAAACTGATAAGAGGTCTAAAAATTGGCAACTCCTTTGCCATCATACTGGTCATTGTTATCCCTTCTACCGTTTGGCTAGCCACTTGTCCAAGATTTTCTCCAGTAATTATTGCCTGACAATCAGTCTTCTTGGCAACTTGTTCTGCAATTTCCATCATAAATCTTCTAACAAGTGTTACCATATATTCATCATCACATCTCTTGTGAATTTCTTCCTGAATTTTTGTAAAAGGAACAATAAATAGTCGAATATTACCTGTGTATTTTTTAATTATGTTGGCAAGGTCAATAACTTTTTGCTTTGCTTGTTCACTTGTGTATGGATAACTTTCAAAGTGAATTGCATTTATGCACAATCCTCTTTTTGCCATAAGAAAACCAGCCACAGGGCTATCTATTCCACCGCTTAAAAGGAGCATTGCCCTACCTGCAGTGCCAACAGGCATACCGCCAAGGCAAGCGATTTTGTCATAAAAAATATATGTTTTGCCATTCTGTCTGATATCTACATAAACAACCTTTTGTGGCGAATGGACATCAACTTTGGCTTTTGAATTGTTTTGGAGAATAACACCACCCAATTCGCCAGCAAATTCAAAACTTTTTATTGGAAATGTTTTGTCTGCGCGCTTTACTTCTACCTTAAAAGTTTCGTCTTCTATTTTAATCTTTTCGCAAGCAGATTTTATTGTGTCAACAGATGTTTCCACTTCGTATGCCACACTTAATGATACCAAGCCAAAGACAGTTTGAATAGCTTCAATAATTTCTTCCTTATCCGATATATCAAACTCACTGACAAGAAATCTGCCAGAAATTCGTTCTAGTTTTAGGTTAAACTTTTTCAACCTACGTTCTACATTTTTGAAAAGTGTATTTTCAAAATAAGAATAATTTCTGCCCTTTAAGAAAATTTCTCCAAATCTAATCAAAATAACTTCTTTCATATCAATAACATTCCTTTAGTTTGTTACAAAGTTCTATTACATCTTCTTCTGTGCTATCAAATCCAAAACTTACTCTCACTGCACCTACAACTTGGTCCTTGGAATACCCCATATTTTCTAGTATTCTGTTGCCAACTTTGTTGGCAGAGCATGCAGAACCTGTGCCCACAACAACACCCTTGCTGTCTAATTTCCTCATCAAAACTTCGCCTTTTATGTCCTTGAACATAAGGCTGACCACATATGGAGAGCCGTCGTCCGTTGAGGCACAAACAAATCTATCTTTGAATTCCTTGGTCAAATTTTCAAGCAAAAGGGCTTTTAGCCTCTTTGTTTTTTCAAGATTTTTGGTCATATCTTTTTTAGCCAGTTCCACAGCCTTGCCCATGGCAAGTATGCCCCCTGCATTTACTGTCCCAGACCTCAAACCCTTTTCTTGCCCACCGCCAAATGAAATATTTTTTAGGTTGATTTTGTTTGATATAAACAAAGCCCCAACAGCTTTTAGCCCAGCAATTTTGTGTGCAGACATTGAAAGCAGATTGATTTTGCATTTTTTTACTGACAATGGCAGTTTGCAAAAGCCTTGCACCCCGTCAACATGGAATATGCAACTTGGATTTTTACTGTCCATTATGCTTCTAATTCTAAAAAGGTCGTTTACTGCCCCTGTTTCGTTGTTTACAAACATTGTAGATACAAAACAAGTATCTTTGTCGCACAACTTCTCAAAAGCCTCATAATCCACCTCTCCTGTGCGAGATAGGGGGATAAATTGAACATTGTAACCTCTTGATAATAGTTCTTGTGCGCAGTTATATACCGATGGATGTTCTCCAATGGAAAAGAGATATTTTTTTGTCTTGTTGGTTGCACTGCCAAATATTGCAAGATTATTGGCTTCTGTTGCCCCAGATGTAAATATTACTCTATCCTTGTATTCATCTCCAGACAAAACATCTAAAATCATAGACCTAACACCGTCTATCTTTTTAGAAAGATTAAATGCCGAAGAATAAACTGCAGAAGGATTAAAAAACCCTTCCTCACAGTTTTTTACATATTCCTCTACGACTTCTTTTCTTGGCTTTGTCGTTGCCCCATTGTCTAAATAAATCATATCAAAATTATACTTTCCGTTTTATCTATTGTCAATATTAAGATTAAAGTTTTAATCCTATCCCATTTTGCTCAAATTTAGAAATAACTGCCTCGTGGAAAATATCAATATCTTCCGTTGTGAGAGTTCTATCCAAACTATTTACTTCGTAATGAAGAGTGTAACTCTTTTGTCCGTTTGCATTTTCATAAATATCCAGCAAATTGACCTTGTAGTTGAGTTTTGTATCTATATCTTTGGCAATAGAAATAATATCCTTATACAATTTGCCTTGTGGGATGAGGAAGTTGAAATCTAACTTGGTTGTTGGATATTTACTTATTTTTTCAAAAACAGTCTTTGTTTGTTGTTGCTCACATATTTTTGAAAAATTGACTTCAAAGCCAGCCACAACGCAGTTTTCTTCAATTTTATCCGAAACCCTTGGTGTTATTTCAAATATATCTCCCACTTCTACATTGTTTGCAAAAATCTTATAGTAATTCTTTGGGTGGCAATAATCATTTGAAGGTGATGAAAGTTGAAGTGAAAGGTTCATTTTCAAAATATATTCAAATATATAATCCAAGATTTCTTTTACTTCAAACAACACATCTTCTTCGCTGGCAGTCTTTCTATAAAGCAACAGTCCAAGGCTTTTTGTTTCGTCAGCAAGGTTATCTTGCCTCATTTGCTTTACAACCCTGCCTATTTCAAATGTTCCAAAATTGTTATACACTCCCTTGTTGTCTGCAATTACTTTTAACAAACTTGGGATTATGGTGCTTCTAATCTTGTCATTGTCTTTGTTTAATGAATTTACACATCTAATTACACTTTGTGGATTTATGCCAAGAGCTTTGTTAGACTCATAATCATACCAAATGTAAGAGTGTGTTTCGTTTAGGTCAAATCTACTTGCCAAAGCGTATTTTACATCATATTCCAAAGAAACTCCCTTATCCAAAATGGCTGGCTTGACCGGTTGGACGATTGATTGTGGAGTGATATTGTCATAACCATAAATTCTTGTAATCTCTTCCACAAGGTCGGCTTTGCCATTTATATCCTTTGTTGCCCTAAATGATGGCACTTCAAATTTATACACCCCATTTTTGTTTTCCAAAAGCTTAAAGGAAAGGCTTGTTAGTATGTCTAGGATTGTCTTTTCGTCAATTTCTATACCCACAAATCTGTCAACATAATCTTTGGAGAGTTCTATCTCCAACTTTGGATAGTGCTTGTTGTAAATGTCGCAAATGCTGGAACAAATCTTGGCATTTTTATCTTGAAATTGCACCAAATAAACCAATCTCAAAAGAGCTGTCATAGTAAGTTCTGGGTCCAGTGATTTTTCGTATCTAGCGCTGGCTTCTGTCCTCATACCAAGTGAAGTTGCTGTGGTGCGAACTTTGTATGCGTCAAAATTTGCTGACTCAAT
This sequence comes from Christensenellales bacterium, assembly GCA_051883495.1. Classification (GTDB taxonomy): domain Bacteria; phylum Bacillota; class Clostridia; order Christensenellales; family UBA1242; genus UBA7862. The sequence goes on along the minus strand of JBJETV010000023.1, from coordinate 80,736 downwards.
AAGAACAGATGTGGTTTCATCTGTAATTTCGCTATTTTCACCACCCATTATGCCTGCTAATGCAACTGGGGTGTTGTTGCAGGATATAACCATATGCCCTTTTTTAAGGTTGCGAGTAGTTCCGTCAAGGGTAACAAATGGATAATCATCTTCTAGGTCATACACCTGTATAGATTCAACTTTTGAGCCATCAAAAGCGTGCATAGGTTGTCCTAGTTCGAGCATAACATAGTTTGTTACATCCGCCAACAAGTTTATCCCCCTCATACCACAATAGAACAATCTTATTTGCATATTTAGGTCAGAAGTTTTCCTTGTTACATTCTCCATCTTTGCGCTGGTGTATCTGTTGCAACTAGAACTTTTTACCACCACATCAACATCTTCTTTGCCTTCAAAATCTTTTTTGTCAGCAAGATTAAGAGGTTTGAGAGGTCTGCCTGTCAATGCCGAAATCTCCCTTGCTATTCCATATATTCCCCAAAGGTCAGGTCTATTGGTGAGTGATTTGTTGTCTATTTCAAATAATATGTCCTCTATGTCCAAAACAGACTTGATATCAACTCCAATAGGAGTATTTTCATCCAACTCTACGAGCCCACTATGGTCATCAGAAATGCCAATCTCATCTCCTCCACAGCACATTCCATAACTTTCTAGCCCTGCAAGTTTTGCCTTTGAGATAGTAATATCCCCTAATTTTGCACCAATTTTTGCAAGAGCAGTAACCATTCCCACCCTAACATTTGGCGCTCCGCATACAATTTGCAATATTTCTGAGCCACAATCTACTTTTAGCAAATGTAATTTTTTGCTATTTTCCACTGGTTCTACACTCAAAATCTTTGCTGTTACAACACCAGACAAATTTTTTCCTTTATATTCAATCCCCTCAACTTCCGCAACGGACATTGTGAATTTTGAAATCAACTTTTCTATATCCACTCCATCGAGGTTTACAAAATCTTTTATCCAATTTATAGAAACTATCATCTTTTTCTCCTATCACTTTATCTTTGCTTGTGAAAGCGCTTGTATATTGCCACTGTTAAGAAGTCTTATCTCTGTAATATCAAAATTCATCATAGCAAGCCTAGAAAAGCCCAATCCAAACGCAAAACCTTGATATTCTTCTGGGTCAATGCCCCCCATTCTCAAGACATTTGGGTGTATCATCCCGCATGGACAAAGTTCAATCCAACCACCATGTTTGCACACTCTGCACCCCTTACCATCACAATATGGGCAAGATATGTCTAGTTCAAACCCTGGCTCTACGAATGGGAAGAATCCTGGTCTTAGTCTAACATTTATTTCTTTGCCAAAAACATTGGTAAGCATTTCTTTCATAAAGTAGATGAGATTTGCAACAGATACATTTTTGTCAATCATCATTCCTTCTATTTGGAAGAAGGTGTTTTCGTGGCTGGCATCCAATTCTTCATTCCTAAAACATCTACCCGGAAAGATAACTTTTAGTGGTGCGCCATACTTTCTCATAATCCTGTTCTGTGCTGCAGAAGTGTGAGTTTTTAGCACCTGGCCATTGTCCAAATAGAATGTGTCTTGCATATCCCTTGCTGGATGATTTTTTGGCACATTGACTGCTTCAAAGTTGTTGTATTCTGTTTCTATCTCATTGCCATCTTCCACTGCAAAACCCATACTCAAAAATATATCCACCACTTCTTTTTGCACGATGGTTATTGGGTGCAGACTTCCCTTTCTCACTTTGGATGGGACAGTTAGGTCAATATCTTTTGCAGAGTTTATTTTCTTTTGCAATTTTTCTTCTGCAAGTTTCTTTTCCCTTTCGGCAAGCATAGTTTGAATGGCTGTTTTTGCCTTGTTAACTTTTTCTCCAAATGATTTTTTTTGCTCATTTGGCAAGTCTTTCATACATTTTAATACGCTTGTAATTGCACCGTTTTTGCCAAGATATTCCTGAAAAAACGAACCAAGCCCCTCTCTTCCATTTATTTTTGCAAGTTTTTCTTTTGCTTTTTCAAGCAATTCTTCCAAATTTTCCATAATCACTCCTTGTTGTTAAATAAAAAGAGAATTCCTCCCCATTTTGCATTAGGGCGAAATTCTCCGCTGTACCACCTAATTTCGGTCAAAAGACCCTCATTTTTTGCTGTTACGGGCAATCCCGTCCAATCCTACTACCACTTCAGTTGGAGGCTAGAAAGTGAATTCGTGAGTTACAATCAACAAGCCTTTTTCAGCACACCCTTTGGGCGAAGGCCCTCTCTTTTTTGATTGTCGGTAATCCCAGACTGCACTACTGGTCTTTCATTATCGCCTTTATAAGAAAACTTCAAAGCGATTTTGCACCAACTGCAAACCGCCTTAAAAATTATCAACGATAATATATTAACATTTATATCAAAAAAGTCAACCATAATTTCAAACTTTCTTCAATATTAGTTTGCATAAAATTTTGCGCCAGAAAGATAAACATTCGGTATTTCGCCAACAATTACACATTCCGCCACCAAATATTCTACTTGTTTTGCTATATTTTTTGAGCCTGATGGCAATACAAGTGTTGCTTCACTCTCCATAGAGACCCACACTTGATGTAGGGTTTGATTTATCCCAGAACTTGTAAATGTAGAATAAAATCTACACAAGATATTGCCATGCGGTTGAACTGTTAATGTTATATCTCCCCCTCGCCCAGCAAGAAAGGTTATCCCTGTGCATGTGCCGATTGGGATATTTAACCCAAAGGAAGCCTGTTTGTCTAACTCTCCTTGCGTTGCCGTTGCCAAAGCATTGGCCAGCTGATTGACCTTTGCTGAGTTTGTTACTATTGAGGTTATCTTGTTTGAACTGTCATAATTTATTGTAGTTAGGTCGTCATATTGAGTTATGCCTATGCTGGATATTGCTGTATTGCTAGAAGTTACTAACATTTTTTCTATCCCAGATTCTCCATATTCCCACACAATAGGAGCAACCACCAGTCTTACATAGCAAAAAAGGCAGACCACAATGCCAAAAGTAATAGAAAGGAATATATAGAGCCCCCTCCTAAAATGTTTCTTTTTGCATTTACTGAATCTGCTCTCAATGTATTTTTGTTCTAGAGATTTGTAGTCTCCACAACAATTTTGCCCCACCTCTTCCATACTTATATAATATTATCTATTCAAAAGAAATATGATAACACCTTAAGTGAATATCCAGTATAGGCTTATAAATAATCTATTGATACATAAACTAAGACTTCTTGCTATGGGCTTTGAATATAAGCGCAAATAGATATCCAAATCCAACCGCAGCGGCTATGCCAGCAGAAGTTGCAGTAACCCCGCCATTGAATATCCCAAGTATCCCTGCCTTCTTCACTCCTTCCATAGCACCCCTTGCAAGACTTGCTCCAAACCCAATGATTGGCACTGTTATACCTGCATTAGCAAAACTTTTTATGGGTTCAAATATTCCCACCGCTTGCAACAATACACCTATAAGTTCAAACAACACCAATATCCTTGCTGATGTCATACGAGTTCTTATTATAAGTATCTGTGCAATCAAGCAAACAAGCCCACCAACTCCAAACACAATAAGATATTTCAAAAACATACATTCACCCCTTTCAAATGGTTACATCCTTATCTAATCCATCAAATAGTTCTATCTTTATCTACCCTTTCAAATAGTTATCTTTATACCCCTTTATCTTCCCTTTTCCACAACCACAGCATGCGCTATGCCAGGGATTGTTTCTCCTTGCTGGCTGGAAGTAGTGCTCATAAGAGCCCCTGTGGACATAAGTATAACCTTTTTATAATCTCCATTGTCCAATTTGCTCAAAATGTAGGAGTTGATAACACTGGCACTGCAACCGCAACCACTTCCACCCATATAACTTCGTTGCTTGTTGCTGTATATCAGTTGTCCACAATCACAATAATTTTCTCCCATTTTATAACCATAATTTTCCATAAGGTCCACCAAAATTTCACTCCCCAACTTTCCAAGGTCGCCTGTTGCAATCAAGTCATAATCTGCCGGAGTTGTGTTTGTATCCCTAAACAGTGCCCTAAGCGTATCCGCCGCCGCAGGTGCCATTGCTGCACCCATATTGTTCATATCATTTATCCCAAAGTCCACAACCTTGCCAAAAGTTGCATAAACAATGTTGTGCCCATTGCCTTCTTTTGCCAAAATGGAACACCCAGCACCAGTTACTGTCCATTGTGAAGTTGGTGGTCTTTGACAACCCAGTTCCAGTGGTGACCTAAACTGTCTTTCCGCAGTGGAAAAATGACTGCAAGTAGCACATGCAACCCTGCCACAATACCCTCCATCAACAAGACATGCGCCAAGGGCAATACTTTCGGTCATAGTAGAGCATGCACCAAATACCCCTACAAAAGCCGTTTGTATTTGCCTTGCAGAATAAGACGCAGAGATAATTTGATTTAGCAAATCTCCACTTAACAGCACATCTATATCTGTTGACAATATATTTGCCTTGTCCGTTGCACCACAAATTGCTTGTTCCAACATTTTTCTTTCGGCTATTTCGTATGTTTTTTCATTAAACAAGTCATTTTTTAGGATATAGTCAAAATATTTGGACACTGGGCTTAGCCCTTCCTTTGGCCCAACAATTGCATACCCACTAATAAGCTTTGGTGGTGTTGTAAATTTGATAGTTCTTTCACCAACTCTGTTTAACATAATCTCTCCCTTTTTATTGTAAAATATGGTTGCTCTTTTGCCCTACAAATAGTTTTGCTAACTTTTGAATACCCTCATTGGCTCTATCGCAAAACAAAACGACTTATCCAAAAAGTCCAATTATATAATAAATCGCCCCAACGAGCATGCTAGATGCTATGCCAGTGACAATAACAGGCCCTGCTACGGAGAACATTTTTACACAAACGCCAAATATCCAGCCTTCATTTTTGAAATCCATTGCTGGGCTTACAATAGAATTGGAAAACCCTGTTATAGGAACAATAGAGCCAGCCCCAGCAAACACCCCTATTCTATCATAAATGCCTAACCCAGTAAGAAATGCCGCAAGAAAGATAAGTATGACCAAAGTGTAAGCCTGCACATCATCTTTTGAAAGTGTTGGGAACAATGCCATAAGTCCGTCAAAAATCCCCTGTCCAATGCAACATATCAATCCCCCCACCAAAAAAGCCCATAATAGAGATGGGAAAAACCTAGTTTTTGGAAGACGATTCTCTACAAATTTACAATACTCTTGGTTTGTTTTTAGTTTATCCATTATTCCTCCAGCAATTTTGCCATATAACCAGCAACAAAATTCTCAATAAATATTGTCAGTGCAAAAAATTTTATTCAAAAAATAAATAATTTTACAAATTTCTGCCAAAATAACTTTGAACAATTGATGTTCCGGAGGTAAAAATGAAAAAATTTATTGGATTATTGTCAATTTTGCTGGCTTGCACTTTCCTTTTTGCATGTTCAAATGGCAATCAGGCGCAGGTTAAACTTGCCAGCAAAAAAATATCTGGGGGGTTGGATAAAATGATATCCCAGGTGAAAAAACTGGAAGATGTAAACACCGACAAAATAGATCTAAACTCTATTTTGGGAGAAAATATGGACACATCTGACGGTTATCACTGCTATGGAGATGATTGCTATTATTGTGAAAATGGCAGTTGCTATAAGTGCAAGAATTACTCTCAAAACTACAACACTTCAAACACGCAGAATGCTGATACATCTAGTCAAAGAAGCAACACTAGAAGAAATATTTATCCATACAGAGAAGTGCTGAATGTAAAAATGCCAACAAAAAATCATATGACTCAACGAGCCAATGCCAATCTTTTTGCATCAAGTGATTATAGAGCAACCAAAAGAAACCTTAACCTTGCAACCAGCGACAGTGGTTACAATGACCTCAGAACTGCTTGCAACAATGTTTGTGACCTAAACAAAGAATATTCTAGCACAAAGACATCACTTATTAACAACTGCAATCGTGCCAAAGAACTCTTGGAAAGATTAAAAAATGGTGAAGCAAAACTTTCGGATAGTGATGTAAAGACGCTAAATAGTTATTATGAAGTTATCAAGCAATGCACCAATAACATTACTTCCTGCAAAGGTTGCAAATCTACAGTGAACTCTATCGGCAAGAAAAAACTGAATCTCGCCAGCAATTCTGGCTCTATGACAGCAGACTATAGAAATATCTACAACTGCATAGACTCCAATTGCAATACTTGCAACAATGCAAACAATTCTGTTATTGACCTTATCAATTTTGCCAGCAAACTTCTTGGCGAAAAAACAACCAATGAAGCAATGTTAGGCTCCAATCAAACAGCCAAAAACAGATATAATTATGCAAAAAATCAGTTTGAAAGCAATAGATATCAAACTTCCAGAAATAGAACTTATAACTCACAAAACAATAGGAACAGTTATATAAATCAAAACAACCAATCAAACAATTATAACTCAACCAACAGAACAAACAACAGAGTTTATGACTCAAGCAGATATCAAAACAACTCGAATAGATATCAAGAAAACACAAATAGATATCAAAACAATTCAAATGGGTATCAAAACAACTCAACCAGTTTTTCTAATAACTCACAAAACACTCAAAAAAACAACTACAACAATGCCTACACAAAGGATATAAAGAATCCTCAAGAATATTTAGAAAATAAATATAACAATACTTCCACTCCAACTATTGTGCCACAACGCACATACAAGTCGTTGGCTGATGACAGAACAATAGATAGCAATTTTAATAATAATCAAAAAATTGCAAATCAAAATTATTCCACTCAAGATAGAAATTCTGCCGACAGTGCAACAAGAATTTCAGAGAATAATACATCAAATAACAATTCAAATCAAACTATACCTGCAAACAATCAAAAGATTTCAAGTCAAAATGTAATAAACAATTCTAATACAAATATCAACAACTCTACAACAAACAAAAATCAAAATTCAAACTACGGTGTAAGTTATAATAAAATTCAAAACAACAAAACAACTCAAATGGACAATTCTTCAAATAATACAATAAGAAAGACTAATTATGATAATCAAAACAATAGAATAAACAATTCCCATTCTGCCACCAACTACAACAATACTCAAAATATGAATGGAATAAACAATTCAAATAGAAATACTGTCCAAAATAATTCTCAAAATTATAGTAATATAAACAAGAATTATAATCAAAATACTACATCACGCAATTATAATACAACCGACAGAAACTATAACAGAAATAATATGCAAAATAATAATTACAACAGAAACAATCAAAATAGTCAGTCTTACAACGCAATAAACAACTATAACAACATTCAAAGATATAACCAAACAAATAAAAATAATCAATATCAAAATGGCAATGTTGGAACAAATAGTCAAAATACAAGGAACAACTCTAATGTGCAAAACAACACTGGGATAAACTACTACACAGCCCCACTAAAACTCCCTGTTGTAGATTATTTGGAAAAAACTTGTTCAAATTCTTACCACTCCGCCTATTCCCTTTCATTTGGGCCAAAGCAAGTGCGTGCATAACAAATATCCTCCGCTTTGGAGGATTTTTTTAATAAAAATTGAATAAATTTTTTACATTAAATCATTCATTTATTATATAAGTCAAAATTTCTTTCATTCTAAAATAATAAAAATCATAATTTCAAGCAAACAAAATCTTTCATTCCAAAATAATAAATTTTTAATTTCAACTAAACAAAATTTTTCACCTCAAAGCATCTAAACCTTTAATTTCAACTAAATAAAACTCTTCACCCCAAAACATACAAATATATAATTTCAAAAGAACAATGTTTTTTCCAAATAGGCAAAGTTTATCACTTCAAAGGGAGATAGTTTTCATTTCGAGAGGATGAGGTTTTCGTTTTTAATGGATAAGCCCTATCATTTCAAAAGAACAAAACCTTTCATTTCAAAAAATTTTTGCTCATTTTTTCAAAAATATAATCAATTTACTTGATTTTTTATTTTTTTGTGGTAATATATTTGCAGTTAAGGTCCCATGGCTCAGTTGGTTAGAGCGCTTCGTTCACATCGAAGAGGTCATAGGTTCGAGTCCTATTGGGACCACCATATCTGCTCCGTTTGGGGCTTTTTTTTATGCTCAAATCTCTAAGCAAACAACTTTAATTCTTTTATATTTTCCACGACAATAACCTGCTTGTTGAATATCGTTTTTAGGTTTTTCTTTGATAAAATTTTGCTTTCTTCAGGGTTTGAATTTTGCAAATAATCCTTTAATTCTTGGGCAATGATTTTGCTTTTTTCATAAAACTTGACATTGCCAAAAATCTCTTTCAAATGCTTTTTTATATAACTGTAATGCGTGCAACCCAAAACTATATTTTTAATGCCAAATATCTTGTATTTACTTAGGCTATTTAGTAAAAGCAATTTTATATCTGCATCAACCTTTGGCGAGTCTTTTGCCAGGTCTATCATTTTTGCCAAATTATCAAAGCCAACAACAATGCAATTTTTGTTGCTTTTTGCGCTTAATACCTCCTTATTGCAACTAACAGTACGGGTTGTAGCAAGAACAAGAGTCTTTTTTGACAAAATTTTATTGGTTATCATTGGGGTAACAAAAAATATTGGAATAGTGCCAAATTTTTTTCTTATTCTATTTTCAAACAGACTGCTCATAGTGTTGCAGGCAACTACTATTGCTTTGGGGCTTAAAACCTTTGTAGCGGTTTTCAAAATCTTGCAAGCAATATGCCAAAGTTTTATCTTGCTTTTGGTGCTATAAGGACAATTTTTTACATCTTTATACAGCACAAAATTTTCTTGTGGCAAGGCACGCAAAAGTTCTTTGGTTACAAATTCCCCACCACTACCACTGTCAAAAACAAAAATACTCTCCATATAGTTTTATTTATGATTATTACCGTCAATTTGTTTATATTTATATGCAAAAACAATTGTCAACTCTTTAATTTATATATAAATCTCAACTATCAAGTATATAAAACTCAACTATCAAGTTTTTATTTCGTATATTAGAGTCAACAATCAAGTTATTTATGTTTATACACAAGATTAACCATCAATATCCTTATATACAACATTGATTATCAATATCTTTATATTTACACATAAAATTTATCTATCAATATTTATAAATAAAATCAACAAAACATAAGTAAAATCAACAAAATTAAAAATCAAATATTGACATATAATCATAAAAATTCAATGAAGAGAAGATTTATTTAACAAGCATTTTGTATAAAATAAATTTCAATTAGATAAAAATATTATGTTTCATCAATTTTTTCATGTTTAATTTTGTTTTTTAGAAGTTCATCATGCTCTCTTTCCTTCACTCGCAAGGCTTCTCTTAGCCCTTTTAATGCATCAAATGGAGCAAACTGCTTTGCCCTCTCCCAGCGAGGCATCTTAATTCTTTTCTCCACTTTTATGCCCTCCTATAGACAGATTTCTTTCCCTTTGCGTTGCTTTTCCCTCATAGTCAAGCCCCTTAAGGATTGCGTTTTTGCCATATTTATCTTTCACCTCAAGCACAGCCTTTGTCTTGATTTTTTCCCTTTTTACATTATCATAATTTGTGAAAAAATCATATCTTTCATCGCTTTCTGGCACAAGATTGTCAAAGCAATAGCCTATTTGACGGATAAGTTTTTTGCGGTCGGCAACTTTGCAAAACAAGTCATCACTTTCCTTGCCAATTATGGAATAAAGGTTTGTAACTACGGGCAACCTTTGGGAGCCCTTGTCAGGTTCTCCTTTTCTATCTCCATAACTTATATATACATGTATCAGTTGCGTGGCATAATTCTGATTTGCAAGGTCATAACAGCCATTTTGAATCATCTCCTTCATAACAACTCTTGCCTCGTCAAAAGTATAATTGCATGGCAAAATTTGCGATGAGGAGATAGATTTTGAATGAGTTTTATAATTTTTTATATCACTCATCAAACAACTCTCTCTCCCCCATGCGTGGTCAATAAGCAATTCTGCATTAACTCCAAACTCACGATAAAGCACTTCCTCATCACATTTTGCAATGCCTTCCATATCAAATATCCCGTGTTTTTTCAGCCTAGCAACTGTGCCATCAGAAATTTGCCAAAAATCTGTAAGTGGCCTGTGATGCCACAATGTTTTGATAAATTTCTCCTCATTCAGCCAGCCAATTCTATCAGGGGCAGATTTTGCTGTAATATCAAGCGCTATCTTTGCTAGATACATATTGCTCCCAATACCCACAGTAGAAGGAATACCCAATTTGTCCCATATTTCTTTCATCAACTTTTGGGCAAAAGGCTTTGCTGTGGTCTTGTAATATTTCAAATAATCAGTAACGTCCAAAATACATTCGTCTATGGAATATACATGAATATCATTTTTGCTAATGTATTTTAGATAGATAGCATAAATTTCTGCAGCATAATCAATATATTTTTTCATTCTTGGGGTTGCAATAATGTAATCAACACTTTGCGGAATTTCATAAAGTCTACACCTATTTCTTATTCCTAGAGCCTTCATACTTGGACTTATCGCCAGGCAAATTGTGCCAGAGCCACGCTCACCATCAGCCACAACCATATTGGTAGTCATTGCATCTAGCCCACGTTCTGCACACTCTACAGATGCAAAAAACGACTTCATATCAATAACAAAATATACCCTTTCACTCATACAACCATTTTTCCCCACAACATATTGTCTATACAAGTTTAGCAAACATATATTGCCAAAACAAGTCAAATCTATATAATTTTTGAAAAATATGAATGTTTATACTAAATATGTTGAAATAGAAGCATTATATTGAATATAAAATCATTGGAAATTGTTAATATTATAAGTTTTCAATACCCCAACCACATTTACACCTTAACAATATGCTAGATGCTAAAAACCATTTTATAACTCACCCAGAATATTGTCTGACAACTTTTATAAGATTTTACAATTAAAACAAAATACAGCAAATTTTGTCTTACATTTCCAACATACACAAACAAGATATTACAGCAAAGAATATAAAATTTGCAGTATTATTGCCTAATATTTCATAATTTTTAGCATAATATTTTAATAATTTTTAATTTTTTTATATTAAATCTTTTGACAATTTATAAAGAAGAACTAAAATATAAGTAAGAATATCCTCTATCTTAATAAGTGTTATAGGTGTTTTTGGCGGGATTTTTATGCCAACAAGTTCTTTCTCTGGAACATTTGGAAAGATAATAAACCTTCTTCCTTTTTCACACTCTGTGTCCATTGCTACAGAGTTGCAAACCATTGGAGCAAGTTGCATTTATCCACACATTTTGTATATTCTTTTTTACATTGTCATAATACTTTCAATAACTCTCCTAATAGACCACAAACTTTGTAGGCACAAATAATTATTATAACAATTATCATTTTACAGAGTTTAACAAAATATAATTGATAAAAAATATCCTCCATTTGATTGGAGGATATTTACTTGTAAAGTTATATAACAAAAAATTATAAGCAAAAATACTGTAAACAGAAACACTATAAATAAAGATATATAATAAAAATATTATAAACAAGGACCTTATAAATAAAAACTTTATAAATATAGACACTAAAAATGTAAATAATATTATGTTTTATCCATTTTTCTAACTGTTACATCGTCAAAAGAATCAACATTTCTCGATTGCATCATAAGGATAGCATTTCGAGCCAATTCATCGCACTCGTTGTTAAGTTTATTATCAGCATGACCTTTAACCTTTACAAAGTGAACTTCGTGCTTGGTCAACAAATCTAACAATTCTTCCCAAAGTTCTTGATTGAGAACAGGCTTCTTGTCTGCAGTTTTCCACCCTCTCAACTGCCAACTTTCCAGCCAACCATTATTTATCGCATTGCATACATAAGCGCTGTCAGAATGCAATACCACCTTGCATTTCACTTTTAACAACCCTAAAGCCTTTATAACTGCCAGCAATTCCATTCTATTGTTTGTGGTTTCTGCCCTTGCTCCAAAGACATTCTTCCCTTTGCCTTCACAAGTAACAATCCCCGCATAGCCCCCAGGCCCAGGATTGCCAGAGCATGCTCCATCTGTCCAAATATATACTTCTTTCATACAATGATTATACAACAATAATTGTAATTGGCAAAACATTTTACTCGAAGATTTAATTAAGAAAATATATTTATTAAATAATCTCTTTATTTCAGCAATAACCTTCAAATCCTCAATTTCAACGTTGTCTAACGTCAAAAACAGAACTATTTTTATTTTTTTTAGAAAAAGTCCAAAAAAATTATTGCATGTTTTATTTTTTTGTGGTATTATACAAGAGTTGCAAGTGATAGATTTGCTACAAATATAATTTTGTGCCAAAGTGGCGGAATGGTAGACGCATCAGACTCAAAATCTGACGAGGGCAACTTCATGAGGGTTCGAGTCCCTCCTTTGGTACCAAAAAATCTCAGGCAAAAATGTCTGAGATTTTTTATTTAACAAATTATAAATATTACACTTCAGAGAATAAAGACTGAGTTTTTTTATTGAATAAATTATAAGAATTTTGATTCAATTTATAAAAAATATACTTAATTTTTAATGTAGAAAACAAATTTGTCATTTGCGTGTGGAGTTAATTGGTAATCCTCCATACTATTTACTTAATAGATAATGGTTTTTATATTTATAATCTAGTTAGATATATGATTATCTTTATCTTCATTTTAGTAGATACAAGATTTCTTTTATTTTAATTTAGCAGATACATCCCTGCTTCCATATCTTCCCTGTTGTTTTCGTAATCTTCTTCCATATATTCTATATTTAGACATTCTTCATTTTGTTCCATAATTTTGTTTACGGCTTCAAAATTCTTTTTTAAGAATTCCTTATAAATTTCCCTTTGATTTTCAGCCGTTTGTTCTGTCATCTCTAATGGATTATGATAATCATTATTTTCAAAACCTTCTTGATCCATCAAGTCTGGATTAAGTTCTGTCGCCTTTTCAATACTGAGGAGAGATACCCTTTCATCTTCAGAAACTTCTTGAGCAAAATAATCACTATCCTTCATTTCTTCTGGAACGTCAATGTTGAGTAAAGCCTTTATCGCCGCTCTTATAGGAACGTATACACTGTTAATATCATGCTCATTCATAACTTGCTTTCTATCGTGCAAAAACTCTTTTCTAATATCCTTATCTGCACCTATATCATCTAGAAATAATTTGGTCATCCTAGTTCCAAAAAGGTCTGCCCTCCTTTCTGAAGGATTACTGCTCCAAGTTCTGTAATCAACGGAATATGCAGAACATCTCTTGTATCTATCAATAAGTTGTTGTATAAAGTTCATTTTTGTTTCATCATTAGCATCTTCAAGGATTTCATCTTCAAGGATTTCATCTTCAAGCTCATAATCGTCATATTCTTTTACAATTATTTTGTCCGCCCCATCTATTTTGTCTGACTCTGCTATTTTGTCTGACTCTGCTATTAAATTTATAAGTTCGTCATTATATTCCTTAACATGCCACATTTCGTGAAAGAAAGTACAGAAAATGTCAGGGATACGACCTACTGAAGTTTCCATTGGATAAGCAATATTTATCCCTATATAAAACTTTGGCTTCCCATCTTCCAAAAACCCTGTTGTATATGCCGCATCACTAAAATCTTGAATCTGAATTTCTCCTTCTTCTAGCTCTTGGTTATTAGCAATTAGTTTTTCCGTTTGATTTGCAACACTTTCTTGAGAGACACTTTCTCCATTCACTTCACTATTATTTTGCTTGTTTGCTACTTCAAGGTCTTTTATATTATTTTTTTCATCTAAATCTATAACTTTATATCCCTTATCACTTCCATAATATTGAATATTTACACTGTTTGAGTCTACGCCCATTACGGCACAACAGAAATTGGATACTGCCCTAGCAGATTTAATAATATAAAAAAACCAATCTCTCCTCGAAAAATTACCAGATTCATTTAATCCCATCTCAAAAATGGATTTTAATTCCACCCCAGTAACTTCTATTGCTTTATCCCTAGGAAGCTCCGACACATCTTCAAAGTTAAAGTCGTCGATGCCAAGTTCATAATCATTGTAAACTACTTTTCCTGTCGCCATATCTATATAACTAGCGAGATAAAAATCATCATTATTATCCTTTTTTTTGTAAGCTTTTTTCAAAAAATAATTTTTCAAAGCCTCAATTTTATCCTTACCCACTTTACCCTCCAATACATTTTGTAAAGCCAAAATGAATTTAATTACTTATTGTAGTGAGTATATCATAAAATTGCGACTTGTCAATAGCGGGCTTACAAACAAAATAAATTTATTGTTATTTTACAATATGAGTGACATTGCCTACTATCATTTCTTATGACACCTATAAAGTCTTTTTTATTGCTTGTTTTTATTATAATAATTATCCATTACTTCAAAATATTCATCAATATTAGCTATTTTGTTAACAAATTCCAATTCGTTGTTCCTATTTTTTTTGTCTTGTTCAGCCTCCCATATATTTTTAATTTTACCATTCAGAACGTCTTTAATTAAACTCCTCATAACAGCATCGCTAGGATATATATTTTTAGAGTATGCATATTGATATGCTATATCTACCATTTCCTTAGTTACTTCCACTTGCTTCCCACCTTCTGCAAACATAAATGTTGTCATTTTTAAATATTCTTTTTTATTAAACTTGCTGTCATATTTAGCAATCGCTTTTATTAAGTTTGGTATCTGACTATTTACTTTTTTTCTAATAAATGCATATTGTGTTGAGTTTAAGAAAGAGATTCTTTTTAGAAATATTTTTTTTATCTCACTTTTTTTGCCAGATATTATTGCATTGTATTCTTCATTTCCTATGATAAATCTTATTTCATCATTTGTTAGCATATTTTCTAAGTTTTTAGGCTCAATGCTATATGCATGTGAAACTAATCTACTATAATAATATTCAACAACTTTAATAGTCAAAGATTCACAATAATCTTTATCTGGAAATAAACTACTTGCTGCCATCTGCAATTCCTTAAGTGGAAATATTTTTGAATGCTTCATAATTGATCCAACAGATTCGTCTCTAACACAAATACTCTTGATAATTTCTTTTACTTTATCTACATATTGAGCTCGCTGTATATTTGATTTTGATTTAATTTGCTCCGCATATTGAGGGTTTTCCGCAGAGAACTTCTCAAGCATTTTCTTAAAACCTTTAACATCGCTTATTTTATACTTTATACAGAATGAAGTGATACTTAAATTTTCTACTAAATATTTTTTCATAACTTTCTCATATTCTTTTTTTGACTTTGGTGTAATTGAACCAAGCTTAAATAAAAATACTGTTAAAGAATACTCATCACTCCAAGACAACAACTTTTTTTCTCTTACTTCTATTCTTTCTTCCTGCTTTTGCCTTTTTAATTCCTTCTCATTTACAATATCTTTCTCTAAGGTCAGGACATAATTTTTTAAACACACAGGCAATATATCTAAATCAATGGAACTATAATGTTCAAGAATTTCGTTTCTAGAATAAATTTTTTTAATAGTTTTCTTTGTTCTTGTTACATATTCACTGACTATTCTATTAAAAATTACTTCATTTTTATTTGCAAAATACTCAAGTATTTCCCATTTATTTTCTGGTGTTGCCTTATACATAATTAGTTGAGGCTCAGTATCATGTTTCCAATTTTTTTTTCGTTCTTGTTGTATTATCTCAAATTCCTCATCTGTAAACAACTCTCTATATTCCATTAAATCAAAACCATCAAGCAAATTTGAATGTTTTATCAACATGTTAAAAATTTGATTTTTATTTTTCTCAACATCCCGAGCTAATGTATTAAGAATATAAACTTGCCCCTTACTAGTTTGTAATAGTTGCTCGTAAATTTCATGGTTATACTGCTCAAAATATTTTAATTTTATCAAAAAAGATTCATAATCGTCTGAAGCACCTCCAGCATTTATACTTAACACCTTTAACAAGTTATCTGATTTTTGCCAAGCCAAATCAGAAAAAGCTAAAACCAATTTACGAGCTGGAGCATAACTCCATGGCAAATAACTTCTACTATATTTTTCAGCAATTTCTTCTGGAGTATAGTATCCAGATTTTAATAGTTTTTCCAACATTCCCAAATCTTTTTGATATATACCAAAATAAGTTAGAACCTTGAACTTATCAATAGTCTTTGTTTTTTTTATTAATTCCATAATTTCTTTTGGGCTATTACTATTTTTCCACGATTTTCTTGTCATCAATTATTCCTCTTTTATACCTTTAACTTTTAAAAAAATACTACAGCATACTATTAATGATAAAAACAATAACAAGTCTTTTCTATGTCGTGACCCTTTCTCTGTGCTTATATATTTTTTTTTACTAAAATTGGTTATAAAAATAATGTAGTGAACTTTAGCATATTGCGAATTGCAATTAAAACATCCCTCCATCAACCACAACAACTTGACCGGTGATATAATCTGCCTTGTCAGAAAGCAAAAATGAAACTACATTTGCCACGTCTTGCGGTGTGCCGATTCGTTTCTTAAGAATCCGTCCTGCCTCAAGCGGTTTTATATCTTCAGTTAAGATTTCCTTGTTCATATCCGTATCAATCCAGCCTGGAGCAACGGCATTTACATTAACTTCTGGAGCAAGTTCGATAGCAAAATTCCTTGTAAGTGAGTTTACTGCACACTTTGACGCATCATAATCAATAGTTGTTGGATAAAAACAGTTAATAGAATTGTTCGACGATATGTTCACTATCTTTCCAAAACCATTCAGTTTCATAGCCGAACCAACAGTTTTACACAAGTAAAAAGTGCTAAATGCGTTTATTTCAAAGGTTTTTACAAATTGACCGACCGTTCGGTCTTTTACGTCCATATCAACACAAATTCCCGCATTATTTATAAGATAATCAATCTTGCCAAATGTTGCAGTTACCTGCTCTAACATTCTATCAACTTCTTCAGTTTTGGACACATCAGCCTTAATCGGCAAACATTTTACATCATACTTCTTTTCAAGTTGCCTTGCCAAATCTTCTGCTTTTTGTTGAGAGGAATTGTAATTGATAACGACATTTATCCCTTCACTTGCCAGTTGAACTGCAATTTGCTTGCCAATTCCTCTACTAGCACCTGTAATCAAAGCACACAAATTTTGTTTTTTCTCCAATTTTTTGCTCTTTACAAGTCCAATTCTTTCGAAAAATCCCATACCGAACTCCATTTTTGTTTACATTCTTATACACTTAATTTGCTAGATACAAAAGACTGGTAATAAACTATTTTTTGAACCCGTCTTTAAGAGAAATTGTGCTGTTAAATATCACTCTACTGTCAGTAGAGTCCTTATCTGTGCAATAATATCCCTTACGCATAAATTGAAATTTGTCATATGGCTTTGTATTTTTCAAGAAGTTTTCTGCCAATGCAGTTGTCTCCACCAGCGAGTCCTTTTCTAGTATTTCATCAATAGAAACTCCATCTGCCAATGCTTTTGATGGCCACAAATATTCCGCTTTTACAAGGTTTTTGAAGTTTCTTATTGTGCATTCAAAACAATTTTGGCTGGAAACAAAGTGGATAGTTCCCTTTACCTTAATACCGCTGTTGTCTTGCCCACTTTTTGTATTTGGCAAATATTCACATTCCAAATGGTCAATTTTATCCCCATTCATAACAACCTTGTTGCAACGAATAACATATGCCCCCTTAAGTCTTACCAGTCCGCCCTCAATAAGCCTATTATATTTTGGAGGTGGATTAAGTGAAAAATCTTCTTCCTCAATGTAAATTTCTCTGCTAAATAGAGCCTTATGACTGCCTGCGTTTTCGTCATTTGGATTGTTTGGGATAGAAATTTCTTCGGTTTGCTCTTCTGGATAGTTGGTTATTATTACTTTTAGTGGAGACATAACAACCATTGCACGTGTAGCAATCTTATTTAGGTCTTCTCTAACATGATATTCCAATGCACTAAAAGGAATAGTGCTTTCGCTTGCGACCACTCCGCAACTGCGGATAAAGTTCTTTACCCCTTCTGCTGTGTAGCCACGCCTTTTCATCCCAACTATTGTCATAAATCTTGGGTCGTCCCAGCCCAAAACTTTGCCTTCATTCACCAGTGCCTTTAGATAGCGCTTGCCAAGTAAAACATTTTCGAGATTTAGTGTGGAAAATTCCCTTTGTTTTGGGGCAAAAGGCTTTTTCCAGCCATGATTGATAAACCATTCATACACTTCCCTATGCACACGGAAAGTTATATCACAAAGGCTATATGTTACCCCTTCCAAAGCATCTTCCATTGGGTGTGCAAAATCATATATTGGATAAATGCACCATTTGTTGCCTGTTTTGTAATGGTGTTCGTGTGAAATCTTATACATAATTGGGTCACGCATAAGAATATTTGGATGCGACATATCTATTTTTGCCCTTAATGTCAGCGAACCATCAGGATGTTTGCCATCTCTCATTTCTCTAAACAGTCTTAAACTCTCCTCGGCAGGTCTATCCCTAAATGGACTATTTTTACCAGGTTCTGTAAGGGTTCCCTTAAGTTTTTGTTGTTCCTCTTGGCTCAATTCGTCAACATAAGCATCACCATTTTTAATCATTTCTTCTGCTATAAGATAAATTTTGTCAAAATAGGCCTCGCTGGCATATATAACATCTTTTGGCTCATAACCCAACCAATGCAGGTCGTCAAGATAACTTTCGGCAAATTCACCTTGCTCTCTTGATGGGTTTGTGTCGTCCATACGAAGATAGGTGTAACCGCCAAATTTTTTGGCTGTTTCAAAATCTATCATCCACGCTTTGCAATGCCCAATATGCCAATAGCCACTTGGTTCTGGTGGGCAACGAGTAATAACCTCTTTGCTTCGCCCTGTCTTAAGGTCCTCTAATATTTCTTCTTCAATAAAATTTTCTGGTTTGATATTATCTAAATCAATCATAACTTTCTCCAATTTTTATACTAGTGTCATTATACAAAAAATCAATTTGATAGTCAATCAGACAAGCGACTTTCAAAAAAAAAGAGACTTCCATTTAGAAGTCCCCTATTAAAATAACCCAATTAAGCCCTAACAATATCTTTGCTCTTCATACACTTTGTGCAAACATTCTTCTTTACTGGTGATCCATTTTCCATCACAGTAATTTTTTGGACATTTGCCTTTTTATGTGTAAGTGTTCTTCTTGTTAGTTGAGAACTTCTATAACTCAAATTGCTGGCTCTCATCTGGTCTTTTCCACATACTTCACATTTTGCCATTTTTCTAACTCTCCTTAAAGTAACTACTTGAATATTATACATATTTAATTAAAATTGTCAACAAAAGAAATGAAATTTTTTGAAAATAAAAACTTATCCCCCAAAAACTATGGACTTTTAGCAAATAGATTGATATAATACTTATGTTGTTGTTTTTATTTGTAGCAAAGAATAAGATTTAATGATATATCAAGACATCTATTCTAAGATAATTAAGAACATTGATTTCCCCCTTTGTTTTGTGCGACATACTGAGATGGTATCTAAGAAATGATATGTAATTCAATCAACGTTTTGCAGAAAAATCAGTATTATTACTCCATATATCGTTATGCTCGTGTGGCTCAGTTGGTAGAGCAATTGATTCGTAATCAATAGGTCAGCGGTTCGAGTCCGCTCACGAGCTCCAAAAAACCTCAGTCTTGTGGCTGAGGTTTTTATAATTATTTATTTTCATTTTCTCTGTCAAAATTAAACGTCATCGAGCCATCTCTATTGCGAGCAAGTTTAACTATCTCTGGTTCTTCTTGAGTGGCTTTGAGGCTTAGTGACACCTTACAATTTTCTGGGTCAAGGGCAATGATTTTTAGGTCTAATTCTTCTCCGACCTTTGCGACTTCGTAAATATTCCTAACGTAGTAATGAGATGCTTCCTTTACATGCAACAAGCCCTCTAAGCCATCGCCAAAGCCTACAAGTGCACCAAAGGATAATATCTTTTTTACTGTGCAATGAACGATATCTCCAACATGATATTGCTTAAGTTTTTCTATAGTAGGATTTGGTTGCAATGCTTTGTAACTCAAAGACACCTTACCTTGCTCCTTGTCGCATTTGATAACCTTAAAATTATATTCTTTGCCAATTTCAAACACATCGTTGGCGGTTTTGTTTTTGTCATAACTTGACTCGCTGTTGTGCACCAAACAATCTACTCCGTCAACATCTACAAATGCTCCAAAATCGGTAAATCTAACCACCTTGCCCTTTACTACCTTGTCCAAATACATTGCTTCCCAAAAGGCAGTTTCCTTGGTGTGTTTTTCATTCTCTTCCACAGCCTTTATTGAGACAATAATCTTTTTATTCAAAAGGTCAATCTCTATAATAATAGCCTTAAGTTGCTTATTGACATAATTTTCAAGGTTGTTGTCCACTCGTCTAATAGAAATTTGACTATAAGGCACAAACACTTCAAAATTACCCAATTTGCTTTGAAGCCCGCCATGAACGGCATGAGTGATTATTATTTCAACCTCATCCCCTACTTGCAAATTGTTTATCATTTGCTCTCCACGTCTTATCTCATCTGCTTTTGCCTTTGACAGTAGCACAGCCCCACTCTCATCTTTTGTATTGGTGATAATCGCTTCAAATTTATCCCCCACTTCAACATCTTTCAATGCTTCTAGTTCCTCTGGAAGATATGGGATAAGCCCATCTTTTTTGCCCCCAATATTAACTAGCAGTCCACTCTTCATCTCCGCAACGGCCACTGCTTCTACCTTTGCGCCAACTCTAAACCTAACAAAAGTTCTGTCTATGTTGTTCAAATTAAATTTCTCATCCATTGTTTGTCCATTAAACTCCTTTATACACAAATTGTATCAAATATTTCAAAAAAAACAAACTACTTTTTTGTAGTTTGCCTTTTATTTTTTATTTTCACAAAATTATTGCCAATTTTCAGCCCAAATATATCTTAATTTTGTACAATTTTATCATTATTCTTTTCTTTTTTTAGTTTTTTTACCAATTTCTTTTGCATAACAAAGTTTTCATAAGTATTTTTCAGTGCCAAGATTTCCTCTCTCAATCGGATTTCTCCTGCAGAAATTGCCTCTTTGAGAGATTGCCCTTCTTCCACTTTTAGTTCAAAAGGTTTGCCTATAAGAACAGTGTTTCTTCTAAAAAATCTATGTTTTTTGACTATATAGCAAGGTAAAATTGGCTTGTTAGATTTCAGAGCAAACAGACAAGCGCCACCCTTTATCTCGTTTCTTTCTTCAAAACTATCTTCCCTTGTCCCTTCAGGGAATATTCCCACATTTTGTCCTTTTTTTAACAACGAAAAGACTTCTTTGGTCTGGGACATATTAAGTCCACGAGCTCTATCAATCTCAACTCCACCGCAAATTGACTTCAAAAAAAACTTGCTCCAAACAGACTGAAATAGTTCTTTTTTTGCCAAAAATCTTATGCGTGAACATAACGAATAGTCCAGTAAAATTGCATCAAAATTGCTTTGATGATTGCAAATTACTATATAGTTATTTTTTTTGTCCAATTTGCAGGCCTTTCGCACCCGAAAAGGTGCAAAAATTCTTAATGGAAGCCATGCTATTACAAAACAAATCCAAAAAATAATCATAAAATATTCTCCAATTTAGTTATACAACTCTTGCCGGCGACATAGCCTGTTGCCAAGGCAATTTGAATGTTATATCCTCCAGTCAAAGCATCTACATCCAAGGTTTCTCCTACAAAATATAGACCTGGGACTAGTTTACTTTCCATTGTCTTTGGGTTTACTTCCTTTGTATCCACTCCACCGCTGGTTACTATCGCAACATCAATGCAATCCAAACCCTTAATTTCGTAATCAAAATTTTTGAATGTGTGAATAATGTTTATTCTATCATTTTTAGAAATATCACAACTTCTAACATTTTCGCTGATATTTACTTTTTTCAAAAATTCAAGGATGAAATTTTGAGGGAGATAATCTTTTAGTAGATTCTTTATCGCTTTTTTTGGATTGGCAGAAATATCACCTGATAGTCGCAAAGCCAACTCATTTTGGTCCACCATTGGTTTGAGGTCCAGTCGAAGAATGGCTGACGTTAGGTCAATTTTGTTTGCAAAACTGGACAATGTAAGAATTATTGGCCCAGATACCCCTTGATGAGTGAATAACATCTCGCCAAAATGCTCAAGGTTTTTGCCCTTTCCATTCTTTCTATCTTTTGGGATAATGGTCGCTTTTATATTTTTAAGAGTTAGCCCTGCTAAACTTCCATTATAATCTTTTAGCAAAAGTGGAACAAGGGCTGGTTTTGGTTCTATAATATTATGCCCAAACATCTTTGCAAACGCATAACCATTTCCATTGGAGCCTGTGGTTGGATAAGACTTGCCCCCAGTTGCAACAACCAGCAAATCACTTTCAAACTTCCCTTTTGATGTATGAAGAATAAATTTGGAATTTTGTTTTTCTACCCTAGAAACATCACAATTATATACAACATCTACCCTTCTTTTTTTCAGTAACTTTTCAAATGTTTTTGTGATGTCGCTTGCTTTGTCACTGTTTGGAAAAACTCTCCTGCCTCGTTCTACCTTAAGAGGTGTTCCGTTTTTTTCAAAAAAGTCAACAGTGCTTTGTGGTGGAAAAGAATTTATGGCAGAATGTAAGAACTTGCCACCCACTACAACATTTTGCAAGAAAGTCTCCACATCACAAAGATTGGTAACATTGCAACGACCCTTGCCTGTTATATACAATTTTTTACCTAATTTTTCATTCTTCTCCAAAAGAGTTACGTGGCAATTACTATTTCCCGAACAAGTTGTTGCACACATCAGCCCGCTTGCTCCGCCACCAATAACGATAATATCCATATATTATATTTTAGCATATATCAGCAACAATATAAAGCATTTATTTCAATTTCTGATAAAAAAGGTCCATTTGAATTGAATTTCAAATAGACCAAATGATTATTTTATAAGATTTTTTGTAAGAGATTTTAGATAGTCGATCTCATAATCTTTAAGTGGTCGAAGTTCTCCACGTTTAAGACCGCCCAATCTCAGTCCCGCAAAATTTGTCCTTTTCAAAAATTGCACTTGTTTGCCTATTGCATCAAACATTTTCCTTATTTCTCTATTTTTGCCTTCATAAATTGTCATTTCAATTTTGGAAAGACCTTTTTCGTATTTAACAAGTTTTGCTTTGCACTTGCCATATCTTTCGCCGTCTATTACAACCCCTGCTCGCAAAACAGCCAACTCACTTTCCTTTATCTCCCCCTCAACTTTAACAACATATATCTTTGGAATTTCATACTTTGGGTGTGTAAGTTTGTATGTCATATCTCCGTCATTAGTTAGGAGCAATAACCCTTCGCTTTCATAGTCCAATCTCCCAACAGGATATATCCTTCTATCCACAGAAGATATCAAATCCATAACAGATTTTCTATTTCGGTCGTCAGAAAGCGATGTTACATATCCTTTTGGCTTGTTAAGCATATAATAAACCTTTTCATCTGCCGGAGTTATCTTCTGACCATCAACCATCACTACGTCTTTCTTTTCATCTACAATAGTTGACAATTCAGCTATCTTCTTGCCATTAACTTGCACCAAGCCTTCTTCAATAAGTTTTTCTGCTTTTCTTCTTGAGCACAATCCAGATTGCGCAATGTATTTGTTTATTCTCATCATTTTACCATTTTTCCAGTATATCTTGAATTTTTGTTTCTGGCTTTATCACCTTCACATCTTCAATACTACACAAATCGTCAACAAAAATCAAGTCATTATCAAAATAAATTTTAACTTCTCCAACTTTTTGACCTTTTTCTATAGGTGCTTTGCAGGTTGTTGGATAGTCATACTTCACAGTATATCTGCCTTCATCTCCCTTTTTGCACACTACCGAAAAACCATTTTTGTGGAATATCCTAGTAGTTGCGTTTTCGCCATTATCCACTGTTATATTATCCACCACCTTGTATTTGGAAATAATATCATAATGTCTATATTCTTCATATGCTTTATTTATAAGTTCCATACTTTCTTCAAACATTGGACCACAACTCAAAACAACGCAAACCACTTCCATTCCATCTCTGTTGCAAGCAGAAACCAAACACCTACCAGATTTTTTGGTATAGCCAGTCTTTACCCCAATGCACCCATCAAGGCTCTTTAGCAATTTATTTTTGTTAATCAGTGTCCTTGCAGTATTGTGCTCGGTGGCACGAATAATAAACTTTTGACAAGAAACAATCTCTCTAAAAATAGAATTTTTTAGTGCGACTGCCGTTATTTTTGCCAAATCACTTGCAGTAGTAAAGTGTTCCTTATCATCCAGTCCATGTGGAGTTACAAAATGGCTATCTTTGCAACCGTATTTTAGTGCCGTTTCATTCATCATATCTGCAAATGCTTCCACACTGCCTTTACCCACTTCCAGAGCCAAAGTTAAGGCAGCATCATTGCCAGACTGTAACATAAGACCATATAAGAGTTGTTTTATGGTTAATTGCTCATTTTCTCTTAAATAAATTGAACTACCCTCCACCAAGGTTGCTTTTTTGGGCACAGTAACCAGTTTGTCTATATCATCAACATTTTCTATCACTGTAAGGGCTGTAACTATTTTTGTTGTGCTTGCCATTGGTAATTTTTCGTTTTCATTTTTTGCATAAAGCACTTTGCCTTGAGAGGTTTCTATTACAATCATAGATTTTGCCGAGGAAGATACAGTGGTTGGATTAGCACAAACAACAGCCGTTTGCGAGATAAAATTTGTCGCAATAAACATCGCAACGGAGAATAATATTAACGTTATTATGCAAATCTTTTTAATATTTATTTTCATACAAAGCTCCCACTATTTTACCTTTGAAACGACATCTTTTATGATATCTACAATCTTGTCAACATTACTTTCTGCTTCAACTTTTATAAATTGTACACTAGCGCTAGATATAACCAAAAAACCTATTGGCACTATATTGCATCCGCCACCACTTCCGCCGGCAAAAGGATAAGTAACCTTTTTCTTTGGAGTATTGTATTCTCCCCCACCAGAGATAAATCCCACCGCAACCTTTGATATGGGTATTATGCAGTAGCCGTCTTGAGAGATAGGCTTGCCCACTATGCAATCTATATCCACCATAGATTTCATATTTTTTAGCGTGTTTTCAAGCACATTTTCAATAGGTTTGTTTGTTTCCATTTTTTACACTCCTGATTTTTTTTGAAAAAGTTTGTATCAATGCTAGTAGCATTTTGAAAATAGTAATATCAACACTTGACGAAATCCCATACAAAGCACTTTTATATAAAAAGTTGGGAAAATTGTTTATCTCAAATGGTGTTTCGCTATCTCCAAGGGCAACACATGCCACCGAACCAAAAACGACATTTAGCATGCCACAAGTTAGGCATGAGAGCATACAGTTGTCCTCAATCCCTATACGAGATAATGCCCTTATATGTGTCAGCCTCAATAATTTTATGAGAAAGCCAAAATAATCTTCGCCAAATGTCTTTTTGTTGCCAAAATCAATTATGGGAAAAACGTAATTTTTCTTTTTACCCTCCAGTTGTATCTTGTTGGGCATAAGCCTTAGCCCAAACAAAAATAATCTTATGTTGAAGAAATAGCCCGAGGCAAAGCCATGACTTTGCAAAAAATCATAATGTATTTTTACCTTTATCCTTATGGGGATAAATAGCAAAAAAATAATAATCATTACAGTTATCAATAGCCATTTCATACCACTATTATTTGTGAGTTGCCAAAAAATATCCATACAATATACAATTTGTTGGATGTATTGTATAAATTATTATATATGTTATACAAAACTTTTATTTTTCATCCTTTAACTGCAAAACATTAGCCCTTAAGCCTATACCTATAGAACCTAACACCATACAAAATTTTATCTACATAGTTTTTTGTTTGTGGGTATGGGATAAAGTTTAGTGTTTTGCCATCTTGAGAATAATTTTCATTACCAAGCCACATTCTCACTGTATTTTCTCCAGCATTATACGCACAAAGAGTCAAGGTTTGGTCATTAAATTTTTGATAAAGATAATTTAAGTAATAGCAACCTATGCGTATATTATCACTTGGTTCATACAAATCAATCTCAGCATCTTCTCCCATCAATTGTTGGGTGTAAGTCGCCGTTTGGGGCATAAGTTGCATCAGCCCCACTGCCCCTTTGCTGGAAATAGCATTTTTGTCAAAAGAACTCTCCTCATTTATTAGGCTTGCGACAAGAGCAGGGTCTAGATGATAATTTTTGCTATAAATTAAAATTTCTTCTTTATAAAGCAAAGGATATCGCACAGCAAAAAACACCGCAATCCCTGAAACAATCAAAGTTGCAACAAAAAAGAATATGAAAGTCTTTTTACTTTTCATATTCTTATTTTATG
Source organism: Christensenellales bacterium (assembly GCA_051883495.1). Taxonomy (GTDB): domain Bacteria; phylum Bacillota; class Clostridia; order Christensenellales; family UBA1242; genus UBA7862. The sequence continues at coordinate 54,171 of JBJETV010000023.1, read as the reverse complement.
GCTAAATTATTAAAATATAATCTTTGAAATAGAATTTATACTACAAAGAGATAGAATTTATACTACAAAAAACATTAAAAACTAACATTCAAACCACGTCTTGCCTGTAGACACATCAACAGAAAGAGGAACTTTCAACTTTAAGACATTCTCCATGCTATCTCTCAAAATCTTTGCCACTTCCACTGCTTCTTCTCTTGGTGCATCAACTATCAGTTCGTCATGCACCTGCAGGATGAGTTTGCTCTTCATCCCTTTTTGCTCTAGGGTTCTGTCAACCTTTATCATTGCAAGTTTGATAATATCACTGGCAGTCCCTTGCAGTGGCATATTCATTGCAACTCTCTCACCGAAGTTTCTGTTGAGATAGTTGCGAGATTGCAATTCATTTATCTTTCTTCGTCTGCCCAGCAAAGAGTAGGCATATCCTGTTTGTTTGGCAGTTTCTATATTTCCATCCATATATGCCTTTATCTTTGGGTAGCGAGCAAAATACTGGTCGATATATGTCTTGGCTTGCTTTACAGAAGTGCTGATATTTTGCGACAATCCAAATTCGGATATTCCATAGATTATTCCAAAATTAACTGCCTTTGCCATTCTCCTCATTTGAGATGTTACCTCTTGAATAGGCACTCCAAACACTTCACTTGCAGTAAGCGAATGAATGTCTATATTATTGTTAAAGGCAGATATCAATGTTTCATCGCCAGAACAATGCGCCAATATGCGAAGTTCTATTTGCGAATAGTCCGCCCCAACGAGCAACCCGTCTTCATATCTAGAAACAAACATTTTTCTCAAAGATTTGCCTTCGTCTTCTCTCACAGGGATATTTTGAAGGTTTGGCTCGCTAGAACTCAATCTTCCAGTAGCAGTGAGGGTTTGATTGAACACCGTATGCACCAGTTCGTCTTTTGCAGTCAATGTTTTGTATGGCTCGAGATAAGTTGTAAGCAACTTGCTTATCTTTCTATAGCGAATGATTGCAGGCACTATTGGATGAAGTTCATAAATTTCTTGCAAATGCTCTATGCTTGTAGATTTTTTCTTGTTATTTACAGTCATAAGCCCCAATTTGTCAAACAACACCTCGCCCAGTTGCTTTGGAGAATTGACGTTGAAGTCCACTCCTGCCAGTTGCTTAATTGTCTTCTCCATATCTTCCACTTCGTGAGAATATCTGTTTTCAAGTTCTGCCAAAATCTGCTTGTCAATCTTAAACCCAGTTTTCTCCATATTATAAAGCACTGTTATCAGTGGAAATTCCACTTCGTCATACAATTTTTTTAGATTTTGTGAAGAGAGGTCATTTAGCAATTTTTCATGGCAATAGAACAAATTAACCGCTTGATAGGATTCCTCCAGCGAATATTTGGAGAATAAGCTATTTTTGTTGCAATCCCTTTCACCAACACACAAAAGGTAATATGCTAGTAATGCGTCAAAATCACAACTTTGCAATGTAATATTATACTGGTCAAGGGTATGCATCATTTGTTTTTTGTCGTAGGTTATTTTTTTGATTTTTTCATCTTCAAATATAGGTTTTAGCACCTCTAATATTTCCCCAATATTCGTTCCACCCAAAAGGTCATGCGAAATATTGCACCAAAACTCACAATTTTTATCATATGCAAAGGAAAATCTGTCGCCCGTTATCTCAAAGCATAGTTCTCCCGAACGTTTGATATGAGGTATTTGGCGGGTTACGTCTGCGGGAGATGTTATCTCTATCCTATTTGCGTTGTATTTTTCAAAAGCATTGTCTTGTGGGATATTTTCAAAGAGGTCGGCTTTTTTGAGTAGACTATTGAACTCATACTCCTTAAAAAATTCATACACTTCTTGCGAAAATGGAAATTTGTATGTCAAATCTTCTAGGTTTAGTTTTAGGTTGAGATCTGTTTTTATTGTGGCAAGTTCTCGGCTGAGATATGCCTTTTCTTTATCTGCTTCCAGTTTTACTCGATACTTTTCCTTCACCTTGTCTAGATTTGCATATATGTTGTCCAGCGAGCCAAACTCCTTAAGCAGATTGGTGGCTGTTATCTCGCCCACGCCAGCGACTCCTGGGATATTGTCCGAACTATCTCCCATCAAGCCTTTTAGGTCAACCACTTGGTTTGGATAAAGCCCATATTCTTCATAATATGCCTGCTCGTCCATTTCCTTTACTTCTGTTATGCCCTTTTTGGTTATCCAAACTTGAGTGTTTGGAGATATCAGTTGCAAGGCATCACGATCTCCGGTAACAATAATGTTTTCTGTATCAAACATTTTGCTTATTGAGCCTATGATATCATCCCCCTCAAAGCCTTCTATCTCCATAGCACTTATACCCATGGCTTTTAGCAGTTGCCTTAATATTGGGAACTGACTTGCCAACTCCTTTGGTGTAGGCTTTCTGTTGGCTTTGTAAGCCCCATACATGCTGTTGCGAAAGGTCTTTTTGCCATAATCTAGTGCCACTACAATATATTTTGGCTTTATCTCCAAAATCGCCTTTATCAAAATGTTAGTAAATCCATAAACCCCATTAGAAAATACTCCCTTGCTGTTGGTCAAAAGAGGCAAAGCATAAAATGCTCTGTTGATAAGACTATTTCCGTCAATAATAACAAGTTTGTCTTTTCCCATAATTATCTCACTTTTATACTATTTGATGATTTTTGGCTAAATATATCGCCTATTTATATTCAACTTCCCATTCTGCCAAAAATTACTTTTGACATGTTTCGTCAAGGTAAGTAGCCTCCACGTCGCTTACATGCAACAACACTGCCACAGGATATTGATAATAAGCATTGCTTAAGGCATAACTTCCACCCATCACTCTTTGGTCAAATCCCCCCATGTGCCAGTTGATAGCCATTGCCTCTTCTCTAGTTAGTTTGAAAAAGCTGGACACTATATACACAGACTTCTCTCCATGGCCATAAGGCAACGCTTCATCGCAACAATAATAAGGTTGCTTTACCCATTCGCCATCAACCTTAACGTTTCGCATCTCCATTTTGTAGCAATCCACCTTGCAGATGTCATGCAAAAGAGAAACTATCGTGGCAGACTCTAAAGAAAACACACTCTGCCAATCTTTGCCATATTGCATCTCAAGATTTTTTACAAAACGGTCAAAAACATTCAAAGTGTGAAAGCACAAACCGCCTTGCACATTGGAATGAAACTTTGTGCTGGCAGGGGCTACAAAGAAGTCCGACTTCTCTAGCCAATCCAAAAAATCTTCCATTCCATCTCTTTTTACATTTGTCCTAAAAAGTTCCAAAAACCTTTGTTTGTTTTTCTCCAAGTCTAATGCACTCATAAAATTATTCCCTTATAAAAAAATATTCATACCAATTTTAGCACACTTTGCAAAATAAGTCTAAACATTTTTGAAATAAAATACAAAGTAATATTTATTCAAAATAAAATAGCAACATAATTTGCCATTATGTTGCCATTTATTTCCTATTCTGTCTATTTGAGACGACTAATTAGTTAAACCCCTACTCATCATCTTCTATTATCCAAGTGCTGTCATCCCAATATGAAGAGGCGAATTTAACGGTTATAGTTGCTTTTGTCCCATTGTAAACACTTTCTGCTTGAACTACATAAGTATATACAACTGCTACATTAGATGGTCTGTCATTAGGTCCATCTCCATATTTACAAATACACCCTGCACTTAATCTTGTGTGTAATAAGTAACGACAAAACTTATTGTTATATCTGCATAGGAGTTGTTATACACACTTGTGGCTCGAATTACATAGGTGTATGTTGCATCCCAATATACTCTATGTCTATTTTCATCACTTCCAACAATCGTATATGCGGGGATACAGCTACATGTCAAAGTTACAGAACCTGTAGTGGCTGAGGTGGTTGATAGAGAATAGCAATTACTTCTAGAAGGATCCCCGCGAGAGATGTCAAATTTGGCATTTGATTTTGTTGTAGATCTACTAGTACTAACCACACTATATACCCATTTCCCTCCACCACCACCTGCAATGATCGTTGTGGATCCACTATCATCTTCCCAATCAGCATCATCATCAATACTCCCAACACTCAACAAGTACGGATAATACCTCACCGAAGTCGAACTTGCGGAAATTGTTGTTGGAATTGCCGACCAGTTGGCATATAATGTTGCGCCACCGTCTGTGGTCCAAGACCTTGTCCCTGCGCCTGATGAATTGTAATACTGCGTGCCTGAACCTCCTGTGCCAGTATAATATCCACCAAAAGTGTAACCTGCTCTTGAAGGAATAGATATGCTAGGTAGTGTGGCATTGTATGTTGCGGTTGCTGAAGAAGAGCCTCCTGAACCACTCTGTCTGTCTAGGGTTATTGTATAGGTTTTTGCAGAACGTGTCCATGTGGCATATACATAGATGCTGCTATAATAAGTGCCGGTCATCTTAAAAGTGCCACTAGTAGATGTATAGGTGGCAAGTAGGGTTCCGCTGGTATTACTGCCTGAAAAAACCTTTATATTTGTAATTGAATAGTTATAACCTGTTGCACTTCCACTGGAAGAAATAGACAAATTGCTATCAAATGTTCCTGTGGAGTTTACTGATACACTTGTGCCTGTAAGGTTTGAGCCTTTCGTTACTGTATAAGTCTTTGCAGTCCTTGACCAACTTGCATAAACATAAATGTTGTCATAATATGTTCCTGTCATAGTAAAAGTTGCAGAAGTTGAAGTGTATGTTGCAAGTAGTGTTCCACTGGTGCTAGTGCCAGAATACACTTTTATATCCGTAAATGTATAGTCATAGCCAGAGGCACTGCCACTGGTAGAAATGGATAAAGCACTGTCAAATGTTCCTGAAGAATTTACTGTTACGGTAACCCCTGCTATATTGGCACCCTTTGATACTGAATAACTCTTTGCGGTCCAACTGGCAGTAAGAGTATGGTCGCCAATAGTAGTATTTTGGGTGGTGGATGTTACTGTTGTGCCGTCTGATGTTTGCCAGTTATTAAAAGAGTAACCAGTCCTTGTTGGAGTGGGCAAATCACCGTAATTATCGCCTAATTTGACGGTTTTAGTGCTGGGAGATACCCCCCCCCCCCTGTGGGTCAAAAGTAACGGTGTATGAGGGTCTGGAGTAGGTTACAGTGATGTTTGAAGTGGCTTTTTGCTGGGTTGCGCCAAAGATAAGTGTAGCAAGGATTAACATGGTGGTTATGTATAGCACACATATTGTTATTCGGTTGCACCCTCTGCCCACTTTGTTGAGCCACAGCACAAATCTTTCCCTGCGAGTCATCTTCTCTCCCCTTTCAACTAAAATTTTTCTATATTTATTATTCGCATTTTATTTGTATTTTGTCAAGGAAATAACAATATTTTTCGCAAATTTTTCATAATAACGCAAAAACTGACGGCAAATAGTCTGTCGTCAGTCTTTTTTCTATTTTTTAGTTTCATTTTTTTTATTATTTAGTTTCATTCTCTTTATTATTTAGTTTCAATTTTTTTGTATGTATTGCACCTATTGCGCAATTCCATTGCATGTTTTGCAGACACTTCACTTTGCTTTGCCCCACCAGATAACCTTGCAATCTCCTGTAATGTTTCGTCATCACTTAATGCAAAGGCTCTCACACAGGTTTTGCCGTTTTGGTCAAACTTCTCTACCTTAATATTTCTATCTGCCATAGCACAAATTTGTGGCAAATGCGACACCGACACTACTTGATGCTTTGCGGAAATATTTGCCAACTTGCAAGCGACCATATAACCCATTTCTCCGCTTATCCCAGTGTCTATCTCGTCAAAAACCATAAGATTAATTTGGTCGTTTTCGGCAAGGATATTTTTTAGCGCCAGCATAAATCGGCTTGCTTCTCCGCCAGAGATTATCTCTGCAAGAGGCTTGAGGTCTTGACCTTTGTTTGCAGAAAACATAAACTTCACAGTGTCAGTTCCACTATTTTTGAGGCGAGATTCTATGTTTTCTAATGTTGGATTATCCTCAAAATCTACAACAAATCTTGCGTTTTTCATTCCCAAGTCTGCCAACTCGTTTATCACTCTCGTTTCAAACTCTCTAGCAACTTTTCGCCTTTCAAAGCTTATTTTTTGAGATTCAAACACAAGTTGTTCAAGCAAAGTTTTCTTTTTTGCAAGGAGATTTTTTAGGATATCCTTGCTGGAAATAATTTCGTTGTAGTCCACCTTGCATTTTTCCAAAAACTGCAAAACCTCGTCTATCGTTGCCCCATATTTTCGCTTGATTGTTTTGATTTTGTCCAATCTCTCGTCAATTCTGTCAAATTCGTATTGGTCAAATGCACACTCTTGCTTTTTATCCTTAACGGTGTTTGCAATGTCCATAATTTCAAATTTGACACTTTGCAACCTTTCGGCAAGCGGAGGAAATTCCCCATCAAATTTTGCAATGGAATTTAGGGAGGAATGGGCTTTTTTCACGTTGTCTGCAACATTGTCCAACAATTCGAAACAATTAGTCAATGCGTCATAAATCTTTTCGGAGTTTTGCATAACAAGTTTTTTGCTTGCAAGTTCCTCATCTTCCCCAATTTTTAGACTTGATGATTCGATTTCCTTTATTTGATAATCCAAAAGATCAAGCAATCTCTCTTGATTGTCAGTTGAACCATTAAGTTTTGCTATCTTTGTATTCAACTGTTTTAATTCTAGCAAAAGTGTGGTGTATTGCTCGAATAGTTTTTTGTTTTTTATAAAACCATCTATTATTTCTAGATGAAACTTGTCCTTAAGGAGATGTTGGTGTTCGTGTTGCCCATGAATATCCACCAAAAGTGAAGTGATTGCCTTTAGCATAGATTGTGTAACAGGTGTGCCATTTATCCTTATGTCGCCTTTGCCGTCAGCACTAAATCTTCGAGAAATAATCACCTGCTCACAGTCATCAAACCCTTGTGACAACATTTCTGCCCTAAGAGATTCGGACAATTCGCCCTCAAACAATGCAGTTACACGCATAAAGTTTTTGCCTTGTGAAATAAGGTGCTTGTCTGCCTTACCACCCAAAACAAAATTCAGCGAGTCTATAATGATACTCTTACCTGCACCCGTTTCACCACTGAGAACATTTAGCCCAGAGCCAAGTTCCAATGTCAAGCGGTCAATGAGAGCAACGTTTTCAATGTCCAAAGTTCTTAACATATTTTCTCCAATAAAATGTTAGCACAAAATAAAAAAAATAACAAGCCAAATAAATAAAAAACCAGATAACTATCTGGTAAAGATTATAAAATACATAAAACTATTTAATAAATGTAGAGTTGCTTAACAAGAAATAAAAACGGATAAAAAATAAAATCTAAATTGTAAAAGCAAATAAAACCTAATTTGTAAAATTAAAAATCTAATTTGTAAAAAGCAAATAAAACCTAATTTGTAAAAACGAATAAAACTAATTTATTTAATTAAAGTCTAACTTATCTAAATTATTTAATTAGTGTTTGCCTTAACTAAAATCTAAGTCATTTGACTATAAGAACAACCGGAAAATCTAAAATAATGTTAGATAGTAAGAAAATGGTTTTTCCTAAAAAAATTATTTCAAAGCATTAGGAATTGATAATTGCATCAAGTTTTGTGCGAGAATACTCTGCCGTTGCATTGTCCTCAAAAATTAGCATAACAGTATCTTCACCATATGTAGCACCAAGCAAATCTTCTATGTTCAACCTGTTTATCACACTGCAAATGCCATTTGCCAACCCCTTTAGAGTTTTGATAAGGACAAAATTTTTTATCGTGCGAGAGGAGATTACCGACTCTTTTAACATATAGATATATTTGTTGGAGGTTTGAGTTGTAGAATCAGTGTAGGAATATTTATATTTACCACTTTCTGTAGAAAGAGTTTTTATCAGCCCCAATTCCTTTATATCTCTGCTGATAGTTGCCTGCGTTACATCAAAGTTGCAAGCTCTAAGCCTTGCTACTAAATCCTCTTGAGTTTCTACCTCATTTGTAGATATAATCTCCAAAATCTTTGACTGTCTGCTACTTCGTGCCATATCAAATCCTCCTTGATGCTTATTCATGATTGCACGAACAATTATACATATTTTTTATATTTATGCAAGCGATTTTTGAATATTTATTCATAGGTATTTTTTATATTTATGCACAAATATTTATAATAATAAATAACAAATTGTATAGCCAGTCAAACCCATACTTTCCGCTTATTATCACACTTCTAGCCTTTGTTCACTTTCAATTTCATCGTCAAAACAGGTTTTATTCAATCAAAAATTATGATATATTCCTTCAACTCTCCAATTTGTAGAATTGGCATTATTCATTTCTTATCATTGGAAAACTTCTCTTGTTTCAATTTTGATTTTCGTTTTTTAAGACACAAAAAAGCACCAACTTTTTTCACAATTTTTTCGGAATTTTTTACGGCATAATTTTTGGAAATAGCCTTAAACAAAACCGTTAGTCCTGCAATAATGGCGCTCACCCCTGCCCCAACAAATATCTCAAGGCTAATTATTTCTATTTTGACAACGCAATATGCTGTAACTATCGTTCCGCTTACTCCACACAAAATTCCGCAAATATCCCCAATCACATCACACAAAATTGACGACACCTTGTCGCTGTTTCTCACTAACATAAGGCACTTCTTTTGCACTTCGAGGTTGTCGATTTTCTTTAGTGATTCCATTTGACAGGAAGTTATTGCCAGCCCAATCATATCTGATAAGACATTCAGCGACAGAAAAATAAGCAACAGAAAAATTGCGACAATAAGCCCACTTCTTTCTAATACAAGACTAGACAATAAACTTAAAAACAACGAAACAGAAAAGGCTAGCAAACTTATCTTTGTAACCCACAACCACTTACCCCTAGTGCTAGATAAAACACCAGTCCTTCTTTTTTCTTTTTCAAAACCAAATTTTCTCATCATATATGTATATTCAATATGTTTTGAAATTAGAAAAAAATCGGCCATGGTTGACCGATTTTTGCATATAAATTGATTGTATTGTTATTTGATAAGTTGCATTATTTTGTCAATACATTTATCTTTAGCAACAATAATAGTTTCGCCCGTCTTGCGAAGTTTTATTTCTACATTCCCTTCTGCAAGTCCTCGTGGGCTAACTACTACTCTTATTGGCATTCCAATAAGGTCAGCATCTGCAAATTTTACACCAGGGGCGCAATCTCGGTCGTCAATCAAGGTTTCAATGCCAGCGGATTGAAGAGTTTGATACAAATTGTCAGCAACTTCTTTTACATTGCTGTCATCATATCTCAATGGCACAATATTAACCTTATAAGGAGCAATGCTTATAGGCATACAAATACCCTTGTCATCACTATTTTCTTCCACCACACAGGCTAGATTTCTGCCTACTCCAATGCCATAACAACCCATAATTGGGTTTATTTCTTGCCCGTCTTTGCTGTGGACAAACATACCCATACTCTTTGTATATTTAGTGCCAAGTTGGAAGATATTGCCTATTTCAATGCCATGTTTAATAGTTACTGGCGCACCACATTCAGGACAGATTTCTCCCTCTTTCACCTTAGATATATCAACAAACTGAACTCCCTTCATATCTCTTTCAAAGTTGAAGTTTTTATAATGGCAATTTGGTTTGTTTGCTCCAATAATTGCATTTGAAATGTTTTTTAGACTGTTATCGTAATAAACCTCACAGTTTGCAATGTCCAAGTCTTTTGGGCCAATATTGCCAGCGACAAAGCCATCTTGTTCTCTTGCTTCAAATGGCACAACTTCTTTGCCAACCAGTTTTCTGAGTTTTGTTTCGTTTACCTCCTTATCCCCACGCACAAAAGCCAATACATATCCCTTTTCACCTTTTATTGCATAAGCCACCGCCTTGATACACTTGCTACTATCTACCCCAAAGAATTTGCTTACCTCTTCAATAGTTTTTGCTTCCCCTGTATCAACAAGTTCTAATGGGAGTTTGTCTTCGGGACAAGTTTCACCATACACACAATCTGCAACCTCTTGATTTGCCCTATAACCACAATGCTCACATATGACCAGTTCATCTTCTCCCATATCATTTATAAACATAAACTCATGGGACATATTTCCACCAAACATCCCGTTGTCACTCTGCACAGAAATAAAGTTTTTGAGTCCAATTCTGTGGTAAATGTTTTCGTATGACTGGTGAACCTTATAATAATAATCTTCCAAATCCTCTTGTGTGGTGTGAAATGAATATGCGTCTTTCATAACAAATTCTCTCACTCGTATAAGCCCACCTCTGCTCCTTGCCTCATCACGAAATTTGGTTTGAATTTGATAAATCATGCAAGGCAGTTGAGTGTAACTTTTTACCCAGTTTTTGGCAAGATGAACGGCCGCTTCTTCGTGTGTCATACCCAAAAGGAGTGGATGCCCTGTTCTATCTACAAACCTTACCATTTCACTGCCTATGGAGGAGTATCTTCCACTCATATCCCACAACTCTTTTGGCATTACCACTGGGAATTTTACTTCTTGCCCATCTACTTTATTCATTTCATCACGAATAATATTTTCTATATTATTGCATGCTTTTTGCCCAAGTGCTGTAAGTGTCCAGATACCATTTGCCACCTGTTTCATATATCCTGCCCTAATTAGCAAGATGTGATTTTTCATCTTTGCATCACTTGGAGTTTCTTTTGTTCTTTCTGCAACCAATTTGCTAAATTTCATCTTAATCTTCCTTCACTTTTAATATTCTATTCCTCATCTTCAAAAGAGTCAAGTTCATTTTTCAAAATAGTCAACTTCCCCCTAGACTCTTCTAGTTCCTTTTGACATTCTTTTGCAATATTAACCCCTTCTTCAAAAAGTTTTGTAGCATCTTTTAGCCCAACTTCACCTTTTTCTAGACTTTTGACAATTTCTTGCAGTCTATCACATTTTTCTTCAAAGTTCATTTTTAACCTCCAAAACTTTAGACAACACTTGCCCATCGACAAATTCAATATTTAGTTCTTGTCCAATTCTTACACCACTCGCAGATTTTACCACTTTGCCAGCCTTTGTAACCTTAACCCAACCATGTTTGGCATAATTACTTGGGTCCAGCAACATAAGTTTGTTGCTTAGCAGTTCCACTTTTTGAGCCACTTTATCAAATCTCTTTACTGCTGTCAACTTCGATACCGACTTGCTTAATAACTTGTCGGCTGATTTTATTTTTTTGTCAAACAAATCACACATTCTAATTGTGCCGGTATCAACAAACTTAAATTTATCTTCCAAGATATTAAAAGATAGATACACAATCCTATCCAAAAGACTTGTCATCTTCCTAACATCTTCCATAACATCTCTTGCGACCAGTTCCGCCGATTCAGACGGAGTGGAAGCCCTAATAGATGACGCAAAATCACATATGGTAAAGTCTGTTTCATGCCCCACTGCAGACACAACAGGTTTATTTGTCGCCACAATCTCTCTTGCAAGGATTTCGGTATTAAACGGAGATAAATCTTCTATTGAACCACCACCACGAGCAATAATAACAACATCAATCTCATCTATTTTATCCAAAGCCCTTAACCCTCTGCAAATGGTTTGCTCTGCCCCAACACCTTGCACCTTTGCCGGATAAACAATAATATTTAGCAAGGGGTTTCGCCTGTGTGCAATCCTTTCTATGTCATGCAATACCGCACCCGTAGCACTGGTGATTACACCAATCGTTTTGATATTCTTGGGGAGAGGCTTTTTGTATTTTTTATCAAAAATTCCTTCTTTTTCCAGTTTTTCCTTCATTTCCAAAAACTTTTGATAAAGAACACCATTCCCCGCAGGTGCAACCGCAGTTACATAAAAATTTAATTTTCCACTCTTGCCATAATATTTTACACTGCCCTTTGCAACAACACTATCCCCCTCTTTTATGTTGCAACCATTTACCCCAAACATAACACATGGCAAAATGCAATTTTCGTCCTTCAATGAAAAAAATAAGTTTCCTCTAACGAAACTTAAGCCAGAAACCTCACCCACTACACTTACTCCGTGCAGAAGTTCCTCCATTTCAAAAATATTAGAAACATATGTGGACAATTCTGTCACACTGAGAGTTCTTAACATACGCACATCCTAATAGGCGCTTTATCCCTTATAAATTGAGGACAAGACACCGTTGACAAACTTTGAACTTTTGTCTGTTGAATATTTTTTGGCAATTCGCACCGCCTCATTGATTGCCAACCCCAACGGTTCGTGCAAGTAGTCAATTTGAACAATGGTTGCAAAAAGTATTGCCTTGTCCAGAGAATATATGTCAGACAATTTCAACCCATTTTTTAGGTTATTTTGAAGTTTTTCCTCCACTTCCTTTTGATTTTCTTTATAATTTGAAAAAATATTGTTTGCAAATTGCAGTTCATCAGCCAAAACTTCAGTATCAGAAACATCATTTTGGGTGTTTTCGCTGTCAAAAAAAGATTCAACATTCGTTTGATTGTTGAAAAACGACTGATATATCATCTTAAACCCACATTCTCTTGCTTCTGTTCTGCTCATTTATTCTCCTTACTATCCACACGACCACAAACTAAAATATCCTAGTATTTTGCAAGGTCCTCTCTCGAAAATTCCACACCCATAACATGAATGTTTATGCTTTCTATTTTGGCATCAATCATGTTTGAAATGCCATTTTTTACATTTTCTTGTACACGATATGCTACATCTGCAACACTATACCCAAAATACACCTTGAGATAAATATCAATAACCAAGTTTTTCCCTTGAGTGTAAGAAACCTTTACTCCCTCAAAGTAATTGCTCGAAAAGAATCTTTTGAACCTGCTTGCAAAGTCATTGCAAAGAGATGAAACACCACTTATCTCTTTTGCAGACAAATTGATGATTGACAGCATAATATTTTTGCCACAATAAACCTTTCCATCATCGTTTTTTTCAAACACTTCTTTGCCAAACATACACTATTCCCCTTTATAACGCCATTAGTATAACACGAGCAAAGAAATTATGCAATCAAATTTTCACACTTACATCAAAAAAACTCCCCAATCTAAGAGGAGCCTTTTTGACATTGTATGTGTTTGTTTTATCAACTTTATAAAGATATATTCATATTTTATAGCCTTAATTAAGCCCAAGATTTCCCTACTAAAAATAGATTTTTGGCATAATATTCAATATGTTTTGAGTTATTTTACTGCCTTAATATCGATATTTTATTCTACTGGAATAATTTTAATATAGTCAATATCTCTATTGGTCTGCGACTGAATTACATCCACAACCTTTGCAACTTCATCTTCTGTTAGTTCTGCACTCTTTAGAATTACATTGATATAAGTTGAGGAATAATTGACAAGTGCATCACTAAATCCTTTTGCTTTTATCAATCCTTCCATAGTTGTTTCCATAGACATTGCTTCTACCAATGCGTTTATTTTTGCCTCAGCATTGGTTTTGGCTTCTTCAGAACTTGTTAAACTGGCCAATATTTCTTTGTATTGAGATATGGCTTCGTTTCTAGTAGTAGTTTTGTCCAATCTGCTTGTGGTGAAAAAAGAGGCTGTGGTTACTTCTCCGCCACCACTTACAGCGGTAGCATCTATACTCTTGTTTAGAACAACATTCATCACACCTGTTACGACAAGCAAACACAACATACAAACAAACACAATAATTTTCTTCTTTTTTGACATTACAAATACCTCCCAAAAACTAATTTCCTGCAAAAATTTCTATATTCGAAGACTTAATCTCAAACAACGCTTGCAATAATTGTAAAATCTTCAATTTCACATTTGTATCTTTTGCCCCCTTTGCGACTACAATCACCGAAACTGGTTGTGGCATAATCTCTTGCAACACAATAACCTCTTGCTCCTTGCCGTTTTGCACCAAAACAGGACTTTTTGTCTCCAGTTTGGTCCCATCTTGCAAGGTTTTTGTTTCGTATGTATATGCAATAACAGTTTCTATTCCCTTGTCAAAATACAATATCACTTCTGCCTTGTCCACATTTTCCAATGACTCAACTGCCACCTTTATCTTCTGCTCTAGGCTTGTCCTATATTTGTCAAAAGAAGTTGCTTCTGTGGTTGTCCCATATGATGTGTCCGACTTTGCATCTACTTTGCCAAAGGACGAAAAATATATTAGCAAAATTATGGCAACAAACAAAACAACCAATATAATATCAAGATGCTTAATCTTCTTCAGCTTATCAAACAAGGCTGAAAATTTGGAATTCTTTTTGCCTTCACTCATAAAAAATCACATTTTCCTCACTTATATTTATAAGATTTTTTATCACTGCCACAATGTTTGTATATTTATTTATATTCAAACTATCACTCAATAGAACAAGCCCTGTCAAATCGACAAAAACAGTTTCTATATTCAATTTTTCATCACAAAACTCCCCTACAATATTCACTTTAGTATCCATATATCCGTTTTTTGCTAGGCTGTTTTCAATCGTTTTTTCTATCACAACTATCTTCTCACTCTCTCGCCGTTCAACAAAACTTTTGTCTATATTCAATCCACCAAACATATTGGAAAAATTTAATTTGGCTATATCACTATTCTTTAGAGGTGCAATTATAACCATAATAATAAACAGTGCCAGCACAGTCTTGAGGATTTTGTTCAACTTACCCTTGGGCAAAAGGACCTCTACCAAAACTCCACACAACACAACTCCCGTAATTTGCAAAATCCAACTTGATATTTCACTCATCATCCACCTCACAATGCGTTTGCACAACACATAACAAGCGAAATTGATATTAAATACATAACACCAACTGCCAAAAGACAAACAACCAGCATATTAAGCGTTTTTGACACTGCAAACAGAAAGTCTGGCAATTCCTTGTCACACAATGGCTCCAAAATTGCAGATGTAAGTTTTAGGAGCAATATCAAAATTCCTATCTTTATTATTGGAGCAAACACTGTTGCGACCAACAATACGAGCCCAGAAATCCCTATAGCATTCTTCACCAAAACACTGCTACAAACAATAACACTCATTCCGTCCGACAGGTATCCTCCGACCATTGGGACGTAACTTTTTATCGCAAATTTAGCGGTTTTTAGCGATATCGAATCTGCAGTCGCAGAAGTAAGCCCACTTACAGATAAAAAGGCTATAAACACTGTAAACACCACCCCAACTACCCACGAAAACAAACTGGTGAAAAACTTTGAAAACTTTTCTAGTTTAACATTTTTGGATATTGCTCCTATGGTGCAAAATACTATGCTAAATATAAACACAGGAACCATTATGGAAGAAAACATCTTGGATATTCCGCTAGACAAAACCGCCATAAAAGGTTGAAAAGTGCTTGCCGACACCACCCCACCAATAGCGGTCATAAGTGTTAGAAGAATCGGAAAGATAGCCTCCATCTGTGTTTGCATAAGCCCTATCGCTTGCGAACTGGAATGTAAAACATCAATAATAAGTTTTAGAACAATAGTAGCCACAGTGCCAAAACAAGCGATATACACTATCCTTCCCACTCCGCCACCATCATCGGTAACATTGCTCAACAGACTATATCCAATGATAACCGCAATAATCACTGCAAAATAAGGAACATACTCCAATACAAAATCAAACAAAGTTCCTAGTGCATATGGAATAAAATCATTATATATACTGTCATTTTCTCCAGATATAAAACTCTTTACAAGTTCCAAAAAACTCTTTTTGCCAACAAAATCTTTTTCGCTTAAGTCTAGGTTGTCAATCTGATTGTCCAAAATATCGAAGTCTATGTCATCCAACTGTTTGTCTATATTTTCACCCAATTCTTCTTCCAGATTTTCTGTTCCAAGCAGGTTGTTTGCTTCTTTATTGCTAAAAACTAATCCGTTCCCACTACTGCAAAAAACAATGCTGTTGTCAAACAAATCATTTTCCAAACTATCATGTTTTTTTATGCAAAAAATTTCACCTTGCGGTTGAATAGTTTGAAAATAGTTTTTCTCTATTATTTTGTCATCATCTTTGACAATCGAGCAAAAAGTTATTAAACACAACAGAATGATACTTAATATAACAAAATAAATTTTTGCACAACTTAATAATTTTTTCACATTAAATTCTCTTTTATCATATCCCATACTCACGGCAAAATGGAAATCACCACCTCCAAAAGATTCCATATTATTGGAAGAGATAGGCTTGCAATGATAATTTTACCTGCAATGATTACTTTATTTGCCACAGCAGTATTGCCACTGTCTACGCAAAGTCCACTTGCAAACTCTGTCAAAAGTCCCACTCCCAATATTTTTAGTAGATTTGCAAAAAAGCCATAGTCTAGCCCAGTTTTGTTGAAGATTTGTGAAACAAAATTGAACAACTCCTGCAACTTGTCCACAACCATAAACAAGATGATAAGACTTCCTGCTAACACAACAACTACAAAGAACTCTTGCCTAACTTGCTTTATCACTGCCCCTGCAACACAAGTAAGAATTGCCACACCAACTATCTTAAAAATTTCCATAAGTTCTCCATTTTGGATATTTATGTTCCCCAATTTAGAAATTTTTGTAACTAATACAACAAAAATAGCCGTTTCACCGTTTCAAACAAATCGCTAACCATATTCACCGCCATCAAAAGAACAACCACCAAACCTGCCAATGTTGCAACTGTCGCAATCTCTTCCTTGCCCACATTTTTTAGTATCTGGGCAACTATTGCTGTTATCAACCCTATGCCAGCAATCTTAAAAATTAAATTATAGTCCATCACTCCTCCACCTTTTTGCTACAAAAAAATTATCGCAAACATCACCCCAGCCACCACAAAAAGTTTCATATATGTTCCATAAAACTTACTTTTGCTTTCATCACAAGTCTTGCTTTTTTGTTGAAATTTTGACTTGTTTACTTCCAACTTTGCCAATTCTTCCTCTGTCAAGAAATTCCCTAGCCCCATCAAAAACTCACAAACATCTTTATTCTCATTGCCACTTAAAAAAGATATTTCTATATCAAAAAAGTCCTTTTGCTCAATCTTGCCTGCTAGCCACTTTTCATATTTATCCAAAACAATCGAAAACTCTTTGCCAAACATTCCTTTGTGAGTAGATACAAAATTAGGCAAAGTCTGCAATTTCCCCCTAATTTCAAGCATCAACTCCTCACAAAAAAGGCACAAATCAGAATAGAATTTAGCCCTTTTCTTTAGATATCTACCACACAATAAACCTGCCATTATGCAACACACAATACATACAAAAATCAATAGATATTTCATAATTAAAACCTATTAAATATAACTTATACATCTTAGATTTTCATCAAAAATGCCTTCCACTGTTCCCGGCCCATTGCGAGAAGACAGCACTACATACCTGTCAAAAACCTTTTCTTTTAATATTTGTTCAAAATTTGGTTTCAGTTTTAGGTCGTCTATGTCTTTTGCATGAATTGAAGCCAAAAGGACAGTGCCACAACTGCTTGCTTCCACCACCGCATCAAAATCTTCTTTGCTCCCCAGTTCGTCGGTTACCAATATATCTGGTCGCATTGCCCTAATGCCGTTTTTGAATGCGTAACTCTTGGATACTCCACTCTCTATGTCACAAAATTCGCCAATATCCAGGGTATTTATGCCGTTAAAGCAATTTGCAATCTCAAATCTTTCATCACACACCAGCACGTTGTAACAATAATTTTTTTGCGACAACTGATAAATCAAATCTCTTATAAAAGTAGTTTTCCCACATCCAGGGGGAGAAATGATCAAAGTGCTTAAAAAACCATTCCTAAACAAATACTCCATTGCTGATAGTGAACAGCCTTTTACCTCATGCGGAACTCTTATTGCAAGACTGTTGATATTCTTCAAAGTTTTTATCCCTCCATTTTCGCACACTCCCTCACCGCACAAACCTACTCTTGCACCACCTTTTAGTGTCAAAAAACCTTCCTTTATTTGATTGGAATAAGCATACACAGAATTTTCACAAGCCCTTTTTACAATTTCATCAATCAAAAATTTGTCTGCAACAATTGCCTTCTCTGCATTGCCAGTAAGCCCCTCCTGGCACAAATAATAAGACTTGCCCTGCAAAGTAACCACAATCTTTTTGTTAAGCCTTAATCGTATTTCATTCAATTTTTTTATAGGCAAAAGAGAAACTGCCTTAAAAATATATTGAGGAAAAAGTTCTTCAAACATATCACACCTTCTTACCTCCTATGTATATTTATCCCATAATCAAATCAAGCATAAACGACAAAATAACCACTATTCCACCCTTTTTTGCAATAAAAAAAAACACCTCAACTTGTGAGATGTTTAACTTACTTGTTGAGATGTTCGCTTTTAATTATTATTTTTCACTTTAATATATGGATAAATTTAATTATTTGAATAAAAATTACACTCTCTCCATATATTCACCAGTTCTGGTGTCGATGCGGATTCTATCCCCGTTGTTTACAAACAAAGGAACTTGGATAACAAGCCCTGTTTCCAAGGTTGCTGGCTTGTTGCCTGCTTTTGATGTATCTCCCTGAATTCCTGGTTCACAATCGGTGATATTAAGTTCTACAAACATTGGTGGCAAAACGGAAAATGCTTTACCCTTGTAGAATTGGATAGAAACCATCATATTTTCGATAACATACTTCATAGCCTCTTGCACTTGGTCATAGTTTAGAGGAATTTGGTCATATGTTTCCATATCCATAAAGTAATAAATGCCATCTTCATTGTAAAGATATTGCATTTCTTTCTTTTCAATTTTGGCTTCTTCAACCTTTTCTGTTGGGTTGAAGGTTCTTTCCAAAACTTGTCCAGTTACAATATTTTTCATTTTTGTGCGCACAAATGCAGCACCTTTGCCTGGTTTTACATGTTGAAAGTCAACTACAATGTAGATATTGCCTTCATATTCAAATGTAACACCCTTTCTAAATTCTCCTGCAGAAATCATCTAAATTCTCCCTTTCTTGGATTTCAATTGTTTATAACATTTTTTATGCTAGATTGTCAAGATAAAACATACATATCCCCGCACAAACAGAAACATTGAGTGATTCTAGATTATGCTTCATTGGCACACACCATTTGTTTTGAGCAAAATTACGCATAGCACTTGACACTCCATTGCCTTCGTTGCCTAACACAAGGCCAACATTTCTAGGTTTTTTGGTTATCTCAAAGATATTTTTCCCATTCATCGTCAAAACGGCAAGTTGTAAGTTGTTTTTCTGTGCAAATTTCAAAAATTCCTCTGTAGAAGACATTTGACAAATATTTGTGCCAAACACTCCACCCATAGAACTTCTTACAACTTTGGTATTGAATACGCTTACGCAATTTATCAAGAAAACGTCTAGAAAATCCGTTCCCTTGGCGCAACGTAATATTGTCCCTAGGTTGCCGGGGTCTTGAACATTTTCCACCACAAGAAAATTCCCTTGTGGCACAAAAGGTTTTTTAAGCACAAAATCCACAACAACTGCTATGCCCTGTGGAGTCTTTGTGTCGCATATCTTTTCAAAAACATGTGATGTAAGTATATAAGTTTTATCATTTATAAGCATTGGAAATTTTTGAGAAAAATATTCCAATTTATCTTTTTGGACAAAAATCATAAGTGGATTGCAACCAAAGTTTACTGCTTCTTGCACCAGTCTTTCACCTTCCAAAAAAAGTGCAGAATAATTTTTCTTTATTTCGGATAATTGTTGCACAATTTTGTTTTTTGATGATGAAATAACTTCCACTTTTTCCCCCAATATTATGCTTTTACTTCTTCTACAAGTTTGCTAAATCCAGCCTTGTCGTTCACTGCCATATCTGCAAGAACTTTTCTGTTGAGATTGATATTTTTTGCTTTTAGGCCGCCCATAAATTTGCTGTAGCTAAGACCATTTTGTCTGCAACCTGCATTGATACGAGCAATCCAAAGTTGGCGCATATCTCTCTTTTTAAGTTTTCTTCCAATGTAAGCATGACGCAAGCTTCTCATAACAGATTCATTGGCCACTCTTACCAGTTTGCTTCTTGTTCCTCTAAAGCCCTTTGCTTGCTTTAGGATTGCTTTTTTGTGTTTGTTTTTGTTAACTGCTCTTTTAATTCTCATTTTTCTTTCTCCTTTTAGCCTTGAACCATCTGTTTAATTGTCTTGCTTTGTGCGTCACTGACATAAGCAGATTTTCTCAAATTTCTTTTTACACTAGTAGCTTTGTTGCCCAAATTGTGTCTTCTACCTTGTTTTGAGCGTTTGATAACTCCAGATTTTTTTACACTAAATCTCTTTTTTGCTGCGCTGTTTGATTTTTGTTTTGGCATTTTCTCTTCTCCTTAATATTATTTTGTTTTGGCTGGGGCAAGAATCATAAATATATTTCTACCCACAACTTCTGGGACTTTTTCAACTGTGCACATCTCTCCCATCATCTCCACAAATGAGTTCATAATGGCAATACCAATCTCTGGTCTGGCTTGTTGCCTACCACGCATACGTATAGACACCTTCACCTTATCTCCGTTGCCAAGGAATTTTTTGGCGGCTTTTGCCTTTACTTCCACATCATGAGTGTCAATGGTCATAGAAAGTTGCACTTCCTTAACTTCAACAATTTTTTGCGCCTTGCGTTGTTCTTTTAGTTTCTTTGCTTGGTCAAATTTGAACTTGCCATAGTCCATAATCTTGCAGACTGGTGGCTCTGCATTTGGCGAAATAAGGACTAAGTCTAAGTCTTGCTCCTCTGCCACAAAAAGTGCCTCTCTGCTGGACATAATGCCCAATTGCTCGCCATCAGCCCCCACAAGCCTTACCTTTGGAAAGTTGATTTCTCTGTTCAAAAGTTGTTGATTTTTAATGATGAATTACCTCCTAGTTTGTTTGAAGTTTCACAAAAAAAAGTGAACCTTGCATAAAAGTCCACTTTCTACAATCAAAGATAATTGCAACCGTTTGAACGCACTTATTAAACGGTGAGAAGTGGAACTTCTACTTTAACACAGTTATCTTATCACACACATTGACATTTGTCAACAGTTTTTATTGAGATTACATAATCTTTTTGCTATCTCTTTCCAAAATGATTTCATTCAAGAAACTTTCTAACGATTGCACTCCTAGGTCGCCTTGACTTCTACTTCTAACGCACACCACATTGTTTTCTTTTTCCTTTTCCCCAAGGACTAGCATATAAGGTATTTTTTGAAGTTGTGCATCACGAATTTTTCTCCCAATTTTTTCGTTCCTGTCATCCAGTTCTACCCTAAACCCATGTTCTTCCAACTTGGCTTTTACCTCTTTTGCATAAGGCAAAACGGCATCATTGATATTCATCACTTCAATTTGCACAGGTGCAAGCCACAGTGGGAATGCTCCCGCAAAGTTTTCTGTCAAAACGGCAATCATTCGTTCTAGCGAGCCATAAATAACCCTATGAATCATTACAGGCTCTTTTTCCTTGCCGTCAGCATCTGTGTATGTCAAATTGAATCTCTTTGGCAGTTGCATATCCAACTGAATAGTTCCGCATTGCCATTCTCTGCCTATGCAGTCTTTTACATGAATATCAATTTTTGGCCCATAAAAAGCACCATCACCTTCATTTATCTTGTAAGCAAGATTCATTTTTTCAAGTGCATTTTTCAAAGCTTCCTCTGCTTTTTGCCATGTTTCCACATCTCCAATATGATTGTCTGGCATTGTTGACAGTTCCACATTATAGGTCAAGCCAAATGTTCTGTATGTTTCGTCAACCAGTTTCATCACATTTTCAATTTCGCTTTCAATTTGTTCTGGAAGCATAAATATATGTGCATCATCTTGAGTAAAACATCTCACCCTCAATAGCCCATTAAGTGTTCCGCTCGCCTCATGTCTATGCACCTTGCCTAGTTCTCCCACACGCAATGGAAATTCTCTATAAGAGTGCTTGCTTTGTAGATAATGCAACATTCCACCTGGGCAATTCATAGGTTTTATTGCAAATGTATCTTCTTCCACGTTAAATGTGTACATATTGTCTTTGTAGTGGTCCCAATGCCCAGACACCTCCCAAAGTTGCCTATTCATAGCCATTGGAGTTTCTATTTCAACATAACCTGCTTTTTTGTGAATTTCTCTCCAAAAGGAAATAAGTTCATTTTTTAGCACCAAACCCTTTGGCATATAGAATGGCATACCTTGAGCATACTCCGAAATAAAGAATAATCCTAGGTCTTTGCCCAGTTTTCTGTGGTCTCTTTTCTTCGCTTCTTCTAGCATATGAATATGCTCATCCAGTTGCTCTTTGTTTTCATAGCCAAAAACATATACCCTTTGAAGCATTTTATTTTTTTCGTTACCTCTCCAATAAGCGCCACTAACTCTGCTTATCTTAAAGGCAAAATTCTTAAGTTCCTTGCTACTCTTTACATGAGGACCACGACAAAGGTCGCACCAGTCATCTCCCAATGTGTATATAGATATTTCCTCGTCCTCTGGCAAACCTTCAATCAACTCCACTTTGTATGGATTATCCTTGAACATTTCGAGGGCGGTCTTTTTGTCCACCACCTTTCTTTCAAACTTCTCGTCAAGAGAAATTATCCTTTTCATTTCCTTTTCAATTTTTGCAAAATCATCTGGAGTTATTGTTTCGTCAAGGTCAAAATCATAATAAAATCCGTCATCAATCGCTGGTCCAATAGTGTTTTTTACATTTGTAAACAACTTATCCACTGCCTTTGCCAGCACGTGACTGCACCCATGCCTAAACATCTCCAATTCTTTTTCTTCCATAATTACCTCCCTAAACCTTTTGCAACTGTGGGCTTTACAACAAAAAAGCCCCTTGATATTGTTGCATAAAAACAAAATCAAAGGACGAAAATTAACTTTCCGTGGTTCCACCTTTATTGCAAGAATTTCTTGCCACTCAAATTGCATTTGTCAAGTTGCATCTTGCATAGAGCACAAAGTGGTTTCGACACCAAACACAATCAATTACGCAACTTCCACCAAATGTTGCCTTCTCTGGCAAAGTTATGCTTGGGCTACTTGTCTTCTGCCTATCACTATGATAACAAAATTATACCCCTAAACAATTACTATGTCAACATTTTTTATCAATTTTGCCTACAAAATTCTTCTTTTCACTTTCTTTTGGGGTTAAGAAGTCGAGATTTCAATCGTAGATATTAGTCAAATACAATGGTTATTTGCATATTTCAATTCTGTTTGGAAAAAGGCTAAATAGATTGCGAAGCAACTTATCCTTAACAAATTTGTTGCAATGCACGATTATCTTTTCTGGGTTTAATGCGACCAGTGTTGTAAGCAAGTTGCCATCTTCATAAATCCCTTGCTTTTCTAACATAAAATCATCAATTCTCTTCCCCTGCAAGTCGCAAAGGAAGTAACAATCACTTTTTGAAAAAACATTTACAGCATAACATCTGTGTTCTAGATTGGATATAAGGAATTTAATAAGTTCTAGCAGGCTATCCTCCGATAGAAAATACATAACATTTTCATTGGCAAGCGAAACGAGTTCTTCCCATTTGTTTTTCAAAAATTTAAGTTTGAAGGCTACAACCGCATCAACAAAAACTCTATCTTCAAAATCAAGACATTGTTCGATAAGATGCTTGTCCGCCTCCCCGTCAAAGCAAACCAAAGTCTGCAAAAATACATTCATATATGGTGTTTTTGGTCTTTCAAAGTTGAGTTTGGACACTATATAATCTTTTTTGTAAAAAAATAATATACATTCTGCGATTTTTTGTTTTACAAAATCCTTGGCAAACTCCGCTTTTTCTTTTGGCACAGCAACAAGCACATTGCTCTGTCCATTCATACTTACGCATGCGGAAATCCCCTTGCATGACTTAATCACCAAGTTTACCTTACTTGCAAAATATTCTGCCATCTTTGGGCTTTCAAAACAAATACTTAGTTCCCACATACATTCAACCTACCATTATTTTATGCAACATAATTTGATATACTCGCCCATATTACAAACAAAATTTGTAAATATATGTCAAGTATTGTAGCAGATTGGACAACCTTTGCATTTTATCAATCAAAATTGAACAAAAACACCTACAAAAAATTATGGGAACTCAAATATAAATCAAATATAAATCAAATATAAATCAAATATAAATCAAATATAAA
>JBJETV010000023.1:0-29884 GCA_051883495.1 Christensenellales bacterium | reverse complement strand
TCAAATATAAATCAAATATAAATCAAATATAAATCAAATATAAATCAAATATAAAAGACTCTCCACAATGGAGAGCCTCTTGATATTTGATTTTGCAACAAACAATTTGCAAATTTGATGTTATCTCTTTGAAAATTGTGGTGCTTTACGAGCCTTCTTAAGACCGTATTTCTTACGTTCTTTCATACGGCTATCACGACTAAGGAATCCTGCTTTCTTAAGTTCTGCTTTGTAAGTTTCATTTTCTTTTACAAGAGCCCTTGCAATACCATGACGAATAGCACCTGTTTGCCCAGTGTATCCACCACCATAAACATTGGCAATAATGTCATATTTGCCATCTGTGTCTGTAAGTTTGAGTGGTTGACGAACAATAAGTTTTAGTGTGTCAAGCATAAAGTAATCGTCTATATCTCTGTCGTTGATTGTTATCTTGCCAGTTCCGTTTGCAATAAGTCTAACACGTGCAACAGCATCTTTTCTTCTGCCAGTTGCGATATAAGTATTTGGGTTAGATTTCTTGCCAGATTTTGCTCTTCTTTGCACTGGTTTTGCAACAGGAGTTTCAACCTTTTCTGCAGGTTTTTCAACTTTTGCAGTTCTTGTTCTTGGTTTCTTCACTTCTTTAACTTCTTCTGCCATATTAGTTTCTCACTCCTTTGATTGTGATAAGTTCAGGTTTTTGTGCTTCGTGATTGTGATTTGCATCTTTGTAAACTCTAAGTTTCTTAATCATTTTAGAACCAAGAGAATTCTTTGGAAGCATTCCCTTAACTGCTTTGATTACGACAAAATCAGATTGTTCTTTCATAAGTTTGTCATAACCCACTTCCTTAAGACCACCAGCATAACCTGAGTGATGGAAGTATTTTTTGTCTTTAAGTTTGTTGCCGGTAAGGACAACTTTGTCGCTGTTTATAACAATAACATGGTCCCCAGTGTCAACATGTGGAGTATATTCTGGTTTGTTTTTCCCTCTCAGGATAACTGCAACTTGGCTTGCAAGACGTCCAAGAGAAATGCCTGTTGCATCAACAATATACCATTTTGATTCCACAGTTTGAGGCTTTGCCATATAAGTTTTCATTATTTTTCTCCTTCAAACCTTGTAAAGTTTTATCACAAAATATCAGTTCAGTCTGGGCTAATAGACAAAATCCTAGTTTTGTTACTCAGTATAATAAAACTTTTCCAACACGTTGTCAAGTGTTTTTTTTGATTTGGTCAAATAATAACGTATTTATTATCCAAATCACGATATTTCTTTTATTTTAATTAAATTTATAGTTTATATTGTCTAATATTTTTATGTGTCATAACACACACTTTCTAGATACAGCCCACATGCCTTGGCTGTTCTCCCAACATCAGACCTTTTGCCACCAGCAAGGCTTTGCACAAAATTTTGCAAAGTGCGCTTGTGTGTAGCAACTTCCAACATTGTTCCAACAAGTATCCTGACCATATTATACAAAAATCCATTGCCAGTTATACGAAAAAACACATACTCGCCAACTCTTTCAAATGACGCAGAATAAATTGTCCTTTTGGTAGTAGTGTTGCTCGCCCCACTTGCCACATAGCAAGCAAAATCATGTTCGCCAACAAGGGCTTGTGCGCATTTGTCTAGAAGCGCAAAATCCAACTGATGTGGATAATGCAAAACTCTATCTTCATCAAATACACTCAAATCTTGACCTGTAAAAATTTTGTATAAATATGTCTTTTTCTTGGCGGATTTGCGTGCATTAAAGTCATTTTCTCTTTCAAGTGCTTCAACTATCCTTATATCCTTTGGCAAATGTTGATTTATCACAATTTTCAATTTGCTTGTTGGGATATTGCCATTATATATGAAATTTGCCACCTGCCCCAAGGCATGCACCCCAGCATCAGTTCTTCCACTGGGAGTAATACTCACATCTTCACCAGTTGCAGACAAAATGGCTTCTTCCAGCACTTGCTGAATAGTCAATCCATTCTTTTGCCTCTGAAATCCACAATAATTACTGCCAATATATTCAATTTTTATGGAAATATTTTTCATAATTTTATTCTATCACTTTTTTGGTTAATTGGCAACTTTAATATATACACGCATTACAAAAGTAATGTTTTGGCAATTTATCCGTAATACATTTGACAAAAAAAGATAAAACTATGATAATATCCTTGTAATAGTTTGGAGGAAAAAAATGAAAATTACTGTTGACGGAAATACCGCCTGTGCAAAGATGGCTTATGCCTTTTCGGAAATGGCGGTTATATACCCAATAACACCATCATCACCAATGGCAGAGTTCTGTGACGAATGGCAAACAAAAGGAGAAAAAAATCTCTTTGGTGATACTGTCAAGGTGTCTCAAATGCAGTCGGAGGCGGGTGTTGCTGGGGCTGTTCATGGGGCGCTGGCTTGTGGCTCTCTTACAACGACTTTTACTGCAAGTCAAGGGTTGCTACTTATGATACCAAATATGTATAAAATTGCTGGCGAACTATTGCCAACCGTTTTTCATGTTTCAGCAAGGGCTCTATCCACTCATGCCCTGTCTATTTTTGGCGACCATGCAGATGTTATGGCTTGTAGGCAAACAGGATTTGCAATGCTATGTTCAAACACTGTTCAAGAGGCACAAGATATGGCAGTAGTATCCCATATAGCAACGCTAAAATCAAGAGTGCCATTTTTGCACTTCTTTGATGGATTTAGGACTTCGCACGAAATTCAAAAAATAGATGATATATCCTATGACGACCTAAGGAAAATCTTGCCACAAAAGGAGATAGATTCTTTTAAGTTGAGCGCATTGTCCAGTGTTTCCCCTCATCAGCAAGGCACGGCCCAAAATCCAGATATATATTTTCAAAACAGAGAAGCCTGTGAAATTTTTTATAGACAAACTCCAAAAGCAGTTTTGAGTGCGATGAAAGATTTGGAAAGCATCACCGGTAGACATTATTCGCTGTTTGAATATTTTGGCGACAAGAATGCAACTGACGTTGTTGTCCTTATGGGCAGTGGTGTAGAAACGGCAAAAGAAACACAAAGATTCCTTGCTCAAAACGGAAGACGTGGGCTTGGGGTTTTGTGTGTAAGGTTGTATAGACCTTTTGTATCCGAAAAATTTGTGCAAGCGTTGCCAAAAACTACAAAACGCATTGCGGTGCTGGATAGAACCAAAGAAAATGGCTCTGACGGAGAACCTTTGTATAAAGATGTAGCGTCTGCATTGTATGAGTTTGGATTTGACGCAAAAGTTGTGCATGGAAGATATGGCCTTGGAGGCAAGGAATTTACTCCTGCCATGGCAAAGAGTGTTTTTGACAATCTGCAAGGCGAAATGAAAAATGACTTTACAGTGGGTATTGTTGATGATGTCCTCCATTCTTCCCTGCCTTATGACAAAACTTTCCATATACTTGACGACAATTATTCTTGCAAATTCTTTGGGCTTGGAAGTGATGGAACTGTCAGTGCCAATAAAAATTCTATTAAAATAATTGGCTCCAACACAGACCTATTCGCCCAAGGATATTTTGAATATGACTCCAAAAAATCTGGCAGTGCAACTATTTCGCACTTGAGATTTGGCAAAAATCACACCAATCAACCTTATCTCATAACCAACGCAAACTTTATCGCCTGCCACAATTTAAGTTTTGTTAGCAAATATGATATGGCGAATGACCTGAAGGAAAATGGCATATTCCTACTAAATTCTCCTTATGGGACAGACAACTTGGACAAGATTTTGCCACAAGATTTTGTTCAAACTCTCCAAAGTAAAAACGCAAAACTATATGTAATCAATGCAAACAAAGTTGCCGAAGAAGCCGGGCTTGGACACAGAATAAATGTAGTAATGCAAGCATGCTTTTTTAAGCTTACAAATATAATCCCTTACAAAAAGGTAGAGAACTTGCTTATAGATGCCTCCGCAAAGACCTATGCCAAAAAAGGTCAAGCGGTAGTTGACGCAAACATTAGAGCAATAAAAAATGCAACTGCAAACCTAGTAGAATATGACCTATCCAAATGGGCTCCTCAACAAAACAATAAAAAAGTAAGCAGTAAGAATGTTGATGCCTATGACAGAGATTTTATAAAAATAATTGAACACAAACATGGCGATGACCTCCCTGTTTCTAAATTTTCACCACGAGGATATGTTCCAACCAACACTTCCCGCTTTGAAAAAAGAGGCATATCCATAACCAGCCCAAGATGGATAAAACAAAATTGTATCCAATGCAATATGTGTTCTGCTGTTTGCCCACACAGTGCCATAAGACCAGTGCTTGTAAAGGAAAATGACCAATCTGCCCCAAAAGACTTCGAAACGCTAAAAGCACTTGGTGTCAATGGCTACAATTTTAGAGTTCAAATAGATGTGGCAGACTGCACTGGATGTGCAAATTGCGTAAAAGTTTGCCCAGCCAAGAATAAGGCTCTAGAAATGGTTGACAGTGTTGACCTGGAAGAAGCAGAAAGAGAAAATATTGAGTTTGCAAAAAGAATAGAAAACCCAAAAACAATCTTCAAGCCAAACACCATAAAAGGAAGCCAATTTGAAAAACCATATTTTGAATTTAGCGGTGCATGTGCAGGCTGTGGCGAAACACCATACATCAAACTTGCCAGCCAACTTTTTGGCAAAAGAATGATTGTCGCCAACGCCACCGGTTGTAGCAGTATATATTCTGGCAGTGCCCCAACTTCCCCATTTGCAAAAAACAGTGCTGGGCATGGACCAGCATGGGCAAGCAGTTTGTTTGAAGACAATGCAGAATTTGGCTTTGGTATGGCACTGGCAAAGAAAAATGCTAGAAATGCACTAAAAAAGGAGGTTGAGGTCTTTCTTCCAACCAGCAAAAACAAACAACTATCCACACTTCTTGCTTCGTGGATTGAAAACTTTGACGACGGTGAAAAGTCGTATGAAATTTCAAATGAACTACTATCAAGCAACTTACTTGCTGGAACACCACTTGAAAAATATAAAAATTCTTTTGTAAAGGAAAGTATTTGGATAATTGGTGGAGATGGCTGGGCTTATGATATAGGCTTTGGCGGATTGGACCAAGTATTGGCAAGTGGAGAAAATGTGAATATTTTGGTATTGGACACCGAGGTTTATTCCAACACAGGCGGGCAAATGTCCAAGGCAACTCCTCTTTCTGCCACAGCAAAATTTGCTTCCAGCGGAAAGAGAACACCAAAAAAAGACCTTGGTTTGATTGCAATGACTTACAAAAATGTTTATGTAGCACAAATTGGGCTTGGGGCAAATATCAATCAAGCAGTGCAAGCAATGAGTGAGGCAGAGAGTTTCAATGGTCCAAGTCTTATAATAGCATATTCTCCTTGTATCAATCATGGCATCAATATGTCGGGTGCACAAGACGAAATAAAACGAGCCGTTGCCAGTGGATATTGGCATCTGTATAGATATGACCCAAGACTTGTGGAACAAGGCAAAAATCCTTTCAGACTGGACTCCCCTGCTCCAAATATGGACTACGAGGAATTTTTGAAAGGCGAAGCAAGATACACTGCCCTTGAAAGACTTTCCCCTCAACTCGCCAAAAAATTGTTTGAAGAAAGCAAGCGTTGCGCATTAGAAAGATATAAAATGTATAAAGACCTAGCAACCAAACAAGAATAACTATTTTTAACTTGTTTTATAACTACTTTTGACCTGTTTTATAATTGCTTTTAATTTGTTTTATAACTACTTATGATTTGTTATACCGCTACTTTTAACCTGTTTTATTATTATTTTTGATTTGTTATGTAGTTAATATTGATTTGTTATATAACTACTTTTAATCTGTTATGTAGTTATATTTAGTTAGTTGTAATAATTATTTTTAATCTACTAAACAGTTACATTTCATTAAAATAAAAGAGATACCCTTTATCTATACCCCAAAATCAAAGTATTTGGAGTGAGATGACAAGATATCTCTTTTTTATTTTTTCAAAATTATAACTATTTGTTATAACTCCACCAATTAAATTTATGTCTTTTCTTCCTAACTATTATACCTACAACTGTTCCAACTATGGCAATACCAGCCATTACACCCAATGCAATAAACAATAGATGTCTGTTGCTTGCAACTTTAACCTTGATAGTTGTATCTTCTTGTATATTGTCCAGTTGACCGTCAAATTCATAATATTCCAAGAATTTTAATTCATAAATTTCACTCAACTTTTCTGTTGAACATATTGTGCCATAAGTAACGTCTTGTTCCACAGTTTGACCATCTTCAAACACAAATGTAACCTTATAAATATCTGGAGTGTATATTGCATTGATATTTAGGTCGCAATAGGCATTGACAATATTTGTCTGGCTCCAAACTGGCTCTATTTGGGTATAGTGAGCCTTTTCTGGAATTGTTGGGATAAGGCTATCTGGCAAACTATCTCCATGACTTACTTCTTTTGTCCTATAGATTTCGCCATCAACAACAAATATTATTTTGTAAACATTTATCTCCACCCCCTCAACTTCTATCTCAAAGCTACCCTTTACTTGTATTTGATAGTCGATGGTCAGTTTTGGGTCTAGAGGCATATCACCAACATCTTCTTGCTGAATGTCTGCAATTTCAATCAATTCTCTTACGCCACTACTTAGCCATTTTACATATGTTTTTATAGTGTTTTGCGATTTGCTATAACCGCTTTGCAGTTCTATAGAGAATGTGTAATTTGAGCCATATTCCACAGTAGATTTTTCGCTACTAACTGCAAATTCTTCATTGTCCACCGGCACTGTAATTGAGCAGTCTTCCCCTCTCCACTTGGCAAAAAGAATAATATTTTGTGTTGAGCCCTGCTCTATTTTTTCTATGCGTTGCCCAGCAAAAGTTGATGAGCTAAACCACCCCTCAAAGATATATTTTTCTCTTGTTGGGTTTGGCAGATAGAATGTTTCTGTAGTTACAAAATAAGTTTTTATAGGTTCGCCTGATAGTTCCCCGCCATTTAGGTTGTATGTTATTGTATAAGTTATCAAGGTATAACTGCCTACAAAAGTTACATCATCTTGCACTTCATAATTTGTTATATCATACACCACACTGCCAATTTGCCAATTTCCAAATCTATATCCAGGCACTGCCGTATTTATATCCTCCGGCACTGCAGAAAGCCTGGAAAATTGCTCCACCTCAACAGTAGCAATTTGCCCTATATATTCAAAAGTTACAACGCAAGTTTTATACTGAATGTAATGTTTTGCAGATATTGCTTGCACAGTATAATTTGGATTTTTTGACTTTGCAGTTATGTCATAGCCAGCATCATTTCTCCTTGTTGTATTAGAAATAGGCTTGCCTGTGTCATCATTACACACAAATTCTATTACACTTTGAGAGCTATCGCTAGCATAAATATTGCTCTCTGTTCCATCTAAAAATTCGTATTGATAATTTGTATTGATATTTCCATAAAGACTTGTTTGGTCTTTAATTTTTATTTTGATAACTGCACAAACAATTTCAAATGTTCCATCAATACTTGAAGAAATAGCATAATTTGTAGCCCATTCGTCATCCAGTGTCACAGAACCCAACTCATAACGATAACTTCCCACACTTTCGCCTGTCTTGCGAACAATCTGCCCATGGAATGTTACGGCATCATTTCCAACAACACCACTTAATGTAAATGTCAACTCTGGGTCGGTTTTGCCATACATCTTTTGCAAATTATCTGTTGGAACGACAACTAATTGTTTCTTCACAATTTCAAACTTCACTCCAGTTGTTAGCACAAGTTCATAGTCATCTTTTTGCAAACTACTCGAATCCGCCAAACTCAGAGAACCTTGTGTGATGTCATACAACCCGACATCAATCCCAGCCTCTCTTGTCAACGAACCACTAAAATTAGGTGTTTCACCAGCAATATTGCCAGAATAGGTATATTGTATAGTATAATTTGTTTCGCCATAAACGGCACTTTGTCCACTTTTTGGAGTAATAATAATGCTTGCAGGGAGAATTTCTAAAAAGACAGTAGCATAAGTGTCATCATAATTTTGCATAGAAAATTTGATTGTTATCATAGTTTTGCCGACATGAATTTTACCGATAGGTTCAGATTGGCTATTTCCTTCTACAAAAGTTTCCCCTTCACAATACAAAACAGTCATGCTATCTCCAGCATACACGTCAACATATTGCATTTGCCCGTTGTAAGTGGAAGATTTGCTAGACACAAAGGAGGATGCGTCAAGAGTGCCATTGGTTATATACAGATATCCTTCTTCCAGTCTAAAACTGTAGTTGCTTGCCAAGAAATTGCCACTTTCATTATCTATCAAGCAAAAACTGCCTGCAGTAATTTGATAATGCCCCACATTCTCGCCACTTTCTCTAGCCAAACTTCCAGAATAACTTGGTTCTTCCCCTGCTATTGTATTTTCAAATTCAAACTCCAATACAGGGTCGCTTTCGCCCGCTTTTTTGGAAAGTTGTTTTGTAAAGGTCAATATAAGTTCTCTTTGCTCAATTACAAAAAAACTATCTGGGGCTATTTGCAAGGTGTAATTTCTTGCATAAAACCCACTTTGTGTATGGTTGGATAGACTGGAAGTTGAAGAAAGGCTTAGGGCATAACTCCCAACATTTTCTCCACTTTCTCTCTCCAAAACAATATTCCCTACAGGGACTTCATCTCCAACAGCACCTTCAAAAGTATAATCAAATATAGGGTCGTCATCGCCATAATTCTTGCGGGCGTCATTTGGTCGAACAGTCAACACTTTTGGCAGAATTGTAAACAACTTTGTCCCATCAAAGTTGATAGAGTAATTTGATGGCTTAAACTTCCCTCTCTCTACAAATTTCAAATCTCCAATAAGTATAGGATATTCTCCAGCATCACTTCCTGGCTGTCGCTGAAGTCTTCCAGTGTGATATTCTTCCTCCCCATCAACAAGCCCCGTTACAGAAAATGTCAATGTTTGATTGTCCAATTCGCCATATGCTATCGTTTGCTCTATTGGTATTACATTCAATGTCTTTGGGTTTATCTGCACATAGCAAGTTAAAGTTTTTGATTGATAGAATTTGGCAGAAACTTTTATCGTTATAGTATAAGGCAACACCACCTTGTTGCCATTTGCGTCTTCTCCCCACTTTACATCAACAAGGTTGATATCAGACACATACTCCCCTCCGTCAATGCTATAAGATATCTCTGCATTGTCTGGTGATGAAACGACAACTTTTGGGTTGTGAGCCTTGCCGTCATATTCTGCAACAATACTACTTTCTTGCAAAGAAGTCTGTATTTCACCCTTAACTTTGCCTTCCACAATCATAGGAAACACACTGTTATATGCGCTAGAGCCAGAGCCTATTTTATACTCTCCCCAACCTGATGTGCCAGAAGAATTGCTGGTCATATATGTTGGATAAGAAATATTGCTAGAATTGTTGCCAGCAAACACATATCCATCTTTCTGCACCATCATAAACACGACAAAATAATCGCCACTTATTGCAACTTCCTCTTGCAAATCTACACAATAAAACCCCGTTTGTTGCGAAGTAAAAAGATATTCATCTCCGCCTGTAGAATATGGATTTTTTATCGCAGTGCTTGTAGAAAATTTATTTTTGAACACAGTGGATAGCGAGGTTAAATCGCTTTTTGATATCCCATCAGCAACAAACACCTTAAAATTTGTTGGGCTGTTGTTGGAAGTGTAGTAGGTTATAGCATTATTTGATACAGTGCCAGCAAGCACACTGATAGTTGGCAACTTTATTTTGGAAATATATTGGTCGGAGTAGTTTTGTCTTTCAAATATGTTTGCAAATATCAATGTGTTATTGTTATTGTAAAACTCTGTCGAATAAGTCGTTCCATTCAATACAACAAACTGATTTTTGTTCACAGCACCTTCAACGTCCATTTTGTCATAAAGCAAAATATCTTCTACATTTTCTACTTCTCCCACACGGACAAAACCACCAA
The DNA here is from genome assembly GCA_051883495.1 of Christensenellales bacterium. Classification (GTDB taxonomy): domain Bacteria; phylum Bacillota; class Clostridia; order Christensenellales; family UBA1242; genus UBA7862. The sequence continues at coordinate 19,881 of JBJETV010000023.1, read as the reverse complement.
CATCATCTTCTATGGTGTTGTCATTATACATAACATAGAAAAATCCCCCATTGCCATAAGTCGAGCCATAAGAATTTTGGCAAATATAAGCCCCCTTATTGCCAAGATTATCTTCCTTGTTGTCGTCCCAACCTACAATGGCAATCATATGATTTGTAGTGGAATAGTCATTGTTGCAATAAGTATAAAGAGTGTTGTTATAATAGGAGTTGTTCATATATATTGATGCCATAACAGCCCCATAAGTTGTTATGTGTTGTTTTATGGAATTTCTCAACTCTAAAACCTTTTGCTCCGTTGTGTCGCTATCCACTCCATCAACACTGTCATTAAATTTTATAGCACTTCTTGATGGAAATAATTTATACTCCTTTGCCTCATATGGAAGATATGTTCTCCCTTCGGTTGCAATTTTGCTTTCATAATAAGTCGTCAGTGTGGCGTCATTTGCCCAATTTTTCGCTTGAGAATATGTTTCCCAAGATTGCTCTTGCGCTACGCCCACACCACGAGAGAGATATTCGTATGCAAATTCTGTTGCACCGCCACCCACACTAGCCCTATCACGAGCCTCCTTGTGAACATAATAAGCCATATCTGCTTCGGAAAAGTTTATATTTTCATTTTTATCAATTAAATTTGTCATTTTTAGTGTTGTTTCAAAGGCTGTTAGACTGGCAAAAGTCCAACATATATTACTCCCACTTTGATTGCCCACTCTATATGACAATCCCTCATTTTGCTCAACAGTTATCCCCGAGATGTTATACAGTGAGTAAGACTCTGGCAGAGTTTCCGTCTGTGCCAGTGGATAAACCGCAACCTGAGCCTCAACAGAATTATCATTGCGCAACGACACACCGCACAACAAAAAAGCAAGCGACATCACTACGCCCAAAAATATGTATGACAACTTATATTTGTTCTTCTGCATAAAACTTTTCCTCTAAATAAATATTTTGTGCTATTTTATCATAGATTTTACTTTCAATAGTCTAATTTTGCTAGTCCTTTCCTGCTCATCTATCTTCATAGAAATGTATTTTATTGTTTCCTCAAGTTGAGGAATCATCACAAACTCCAAAGCATTAACTCTCCTTTTTGTGTGTTCAATCTCAAAACTCAAAATTTGGCAAGTCTTTTCGACCTCCGCAAGACGCAACACCTGAGGCATAACCTCACAAAGTTCTTTGGTTGGTCTATCAAAAAGAGAGTTGCTATCCAGCATGGCATAAGGTCTATCTATCCGTTCTTTATTCGTTGTAGAAATAGTTGGAACGGATACATTTACTAGCGAAGCTGTAGCAAAATCAAAAGAGAGATTTTTTGTAGGCAACATAAAGTGTTTCATTACTTCACATGTAGATAAATAACTTTTCGCAAAGCAAAAGGAAGAAAATATTGTCTTAAGGCTTGACTCCACTTGCTTTCTCAAAGAATAGTTTTGTTTGACAAGAACAGTATATTTTTTTATCAGTTCATCACATTTGTCTTTCAGCATTTTATGCCCACGTTTTGCCACAACAAGCCTAGATTTTAGTGTTTTCAACTGTATCCTTGTTGGGTTTACATTCATTCTCGCCATACAAAACTCTCTCCTTTTAATTTAGTTTTTTGGTAGATATTTCTTTATATATTCTGGTTTTATACGCTTTAATTCTTCCACTGGCAATATCGTCAGCAATTTCCAGCCCAAGTCCAGTGTTTGCTCTATTGACCTGTTTTCATCACTTCGTTGTGAAACAAATTGTTTTTCAAATTCAACCGCAAAATGTGCATATATTTTGTCGATTTCGTTCAATGCACCCTCACCCAGCACTGTTGCCAGTTCCTTTGCCTCTTTGCCCTTTGCATAACTAGAAAACAACTGATTGGCAAGGTCGCTGTGGTCTTCCCTAGTTTTGCCTGCGCCAATGCCTTTGTCCTTCAGCCTAGACAGGCTAGGTAGCACATCAATAGGTGGCATAATTCCTTTATTTTGCAACTCTCTAGACAATATTATCTGCCCCTCGGTTATATATCCAGTTAGGTCTGGGATTGGGTGTGTCTTGTCATCTTCTGGCATAGTCAAAATTGGTATCTGAGTTATCGAGCCTTTTTTATCTTTTATTCTTCCCGCCCTTTCAAACAGAGATGCAAAATCAGAATACATATATCCAGGATAACCCCTTCTCCCTGGCACTTCCTTTTTGGCAGAAGCAAGTTCTCTTAGGGCTTCGGCGTAGTTGGTCATATCCGTCATAATACACAACACGTGCATTCCTAAGTCAAAAGCAAGATATTCCGCACAACTAAGTGCCATACGTGGCGTGGCTATACGCTCTATTGCTGGCTCATTGGCATAGTTTACAAACATCACAGTTCTTTCTATTGCCCCACTATCGCAAAAACTTTTTCTAAAAAATTCAGATTCCTCATAAGTTATTCCCATAGCGCAGAACACCACAGCGAATTTTTCCTGCTTGCCCAAAACTCTTGCTTGGCTGGCTATTTGAGCAGACAAACTAGCATGGTTTAGCCCACTCATCGAAAACACCGGCAACTTTTGCCCACGGACAAGGGTGTTCAATCCATCAATAGCAGAAATCCCAGTTTGTATGAATTCGTTGGGATAATCCCTTGCAGTTGGGTTGATAGGTTCGCCATTTATGTCGATTTGTTTTTGAGGGATAATCTCTACACCGCCATCACGAGGGCGACCTAACCCGTCAAAAACTCTCCCCAACATATCTTCTGACACATTAAGCCTTAGCCCATGCCCCAAAAATCTTACTTTGCTCTTTGCAATAGACAACCCTTGTGCGCTTTCAAACAACTGCACCACAGCCTTGTCATTTTCCGCTTGCAACACTTTGCCCAGTCTTGTGCCTTCACTGCCAACAATCTCCACCAGTTCATCATATTTCGCACCTTCCACCCCATCAACCAGCATAAGAGGGCCAACAATTTCTCTTATTGTTTTGTATTCTTTCATATTACATCATCTCCCATGCTATACAGTGCTTTTATCTGGCTAGAAAGTTCTCGTTTTATTATTTCAAACTCGCCTAGACTTCCTTCTTCAATATACTTCGCCCTAGCAATCTTTTGCTTTACTCTTAGAGATAACAATTCGTTTATGCCAATGCCGTCCGAAATGGCTTGAGAGCATTGGTCGTAATACATTTTGACAACTTCCAACATTTTGTATTGTTTTTTGAGAGAAGAATATGTGTCCACTGCGTCAAATGCGTTTTGATGCAAAAAATCTTCCCTTATCATTTTGGCGGTGTCCAAAACCAACCTATCTTTGCTAGACAAAGAGTCTGCACCCACCAGTCTTATAATTTCTTGCAGAGAACCTTCTTCTTGAAGTAGACTCATCACAAAACTTTTTAACCCTGCAAAATTGGAGGAGATATTGTTTTCATACCAAGGAGCCAGTTGCTCGGAGTATAAAGAATAACTCTGCAACCAGTCTATCGCTGGGAAATGCCTTTTGTATGCCAAGTTGGAACTCAAACACCAAAAGGTCTTTACCACACGCAAAGTAGCCTGTGACACTGGTTCACTTAAATCCCCACCAGGAGGAGAAACTGCACCAATAACAGTAACCGAACCCTTCCTTGGCTTGCTCCCCAATGTTTCTACCAGCCCAGCCCTTTCGTAAAATTCCGCAAGACGACTAGACAAATAGGCAGGATAGCCCTCATCTCCGGGCATTTCTTCTAGCCTGCCACTCATCTCTCTTAAAGCCTCTGCCCAGCGAGATGTAGAGTCCGCCATCAATGCAACATTGTAGCCCATATCCCTAAAATATTCTGCAATCGTGATGCCTGTATATATAGATGCTTCTCTCGCTGATACAGGCATATCCGAGGTGTTTGCTATAAGTATTGTTCTTTTGATAAGTGGTTGTTTTGTCTTTGGGTCGAGAAGTGTTGGAAATTCGTTCATAACATCTGTCATCTCATTGCCACGTTCACCACAACCGATATAAACAATAATATCCGCATCAGACCACTTTGCCAGTTGGTGTTGAACAATAGTCTTTCCACTGCCAAATGGACCTGGAACACCAGCAACACCCCCTCTTGCGATTGGGAACAAAAAGTCCACGACCCTTTGCCCTGTAGTCATTGGTTCTGTCAGTGGAAGTTTTCTAGCGTATGGTCTATGTTGTCTTATGGCACAAGTTTGAAGCATCTTTGCATTGTATGTTTTGCTTCCGTCAACAATAGTCGCTATGTTGTCCTCTATCCTATACTCCCCCTCATCAACCTTCTCCACCACACCCTCAACACCACATGGCACCAGTATCCTATGGCGTATTGCAATAGTTTCGTCCACATACCCCAGTTCATCACCGGCTTGCACTCTATCTCCCACCTTGCAAGTTGGATAAAAATGCCAAAATTTTTCTCTATCCAGTGCATTAGTTTGCATACCACGAATTATTCTGTTGCCAAATTTTTCTCTCAACTCGTCCAGTGGTCTTTGTATCCCATCAAAAATTCTTCCAACAATGCCAGGGGCTAGTTCCACCGACAAAGGTTTGCCAGTAGAAACAACTTCTTCTCCCACAGACAGCATTGATGTATCTTCATAAACCTGAATGGAGGCTATGCCATTTCTCATTTCTATTATTTCACCAGTAAGATTCAACTTGCCTATCTTTACCATATCAAACAGACGACAATCCTGCATATTGTCTGCCTGCACCAGTGGTCCAGAAACTTTGACAATTTTACCCTTCATTTTTATCCTCCTCCATTACAATTTTTGCTCCAATAGCCTTTTCCATATCCGCCATTACCTTATCCAAAGCGTAGTTATTTTGCTCATCTTTGTTAGGAACGACCAAAATCACCGGATAGGCAGATATTCTTGTCTGCTCTATCAAATCTTCACACAGTTTGGCATAATTTGTCTGTATCAAAATCACTTTGTAATTTTGAATAAGTTTGTTAAGGGTGGCTCTGATTTTATCTCTCCCCGCAGGAGAAAAAATATCACAACCAACCGCCTTAAACAGCACCACCATATCTCTATTGCCCAATACTGCAATCTTATCTTCCATTTCACTCTCCACAAAGAAGCATTTGCCTTGCCTTATCTGCAATGTTGTTCCTAACAAACAGCAAACACATTCTGCAATTTTTTATTTCTGCACTTTTACTCAAAACATAATAAACAAATTGTGCCGGGCTATCCATATTATATCTCAATGGCTCACAAAATTTTTGAGTGAGCATATTTTGTTCTTTTTCAAATTTTATCAAGGATTTATCTCTATTTTCAAATATCAACTCCGCAATTTTTCTCAACGGTTCTATATCAATTTGACTTATGACAAATGTATCCTTTTCCCATATTCCCTGCAATGTTTTTTTGCTCAAAAATCCACATTCAACAATATTTTCTAGCAATTCTTCCTTGTCTTTTGCCCTAAAACACAAGGATAAATTCTGCTTGTCACACTGCAACTTTGCCAAGTCGCACAACAACCCCTTTTTGAACCTTAATCTCAAAATTCTATATTTGTTCTGCTTAAAATATCTATCCAGCTCCTCAGGCTTGGATTGTGGCGAATATTTTTCAAAAAATGTCTTTACAACTTCCGCAATTTCTTTTGAAAACAACGAAAAATCTCTCTTTGCCACAAAACTTGCAATTTTTTTGTTGTCAAACCAAGGATAGTTGTTCACATAATTTTCCCAATCAACACCTACCATTTGCGCTTTGCAAATTGTTGCAATGTTGTCATACATAATAGGAAGGCTAAAAAAAATTTTTACCATATCATTTGGGGCTTCCTGCGTGGCAAAAGTCCAAAGGTCATTTTCTTGTTTGTCCAGCACTTCGTCTGCAGATACATCTTCTGGAGAGTGAAATGTGTTTTTTATCAAGTTTTCCGCTTCCAATGAGTTGTTACACGAAAGCAAACTCAAAAAAAAGTCTTTTTTTAGTAGTTGTGCTTCTCTTACACTGACAACGCCAGATGAATAAAGATAACTCATTTTCCCTCCCACAAAATTTCAATATTTATAGCAAATTATCGCAATTTATCGCAATCTATCGCAAAACGAATATTTTTATGACAGCATCTCGCAAATTTCTTTCAAATTTTCCTCAATATAGCTTTCAATCAAGGTCTTAAATAGCAAATTTTTGTCGCACTTCTTCCCACAAAGAAATATCCCTTCTTCCTCTCCCATTTTAACTTCAAGCGAAAGTTTCTTAACCGTTGGCAATGAGAGTATATCCTTTTCTGCCAAACTATCACATCTCCACAAAAGGATATCCCCTTCTTCTGCGTTATTCTTCAAAAGTTTTTCAAACAATGCCTTTGCCCCTGTTTTTTTCATAGAACACATCTCGTTGTATGCTTTCAATTTTATGTTTTCTATCATATTTTTCTTGCTTTCCAGTTCCATTTTTTTGCATTCTATATTCACTTTTATATTATTTGCCAAGGACATTTCCTTGTCTTTTTGCTTCAACCTTTTTTCAGTTTCTTGCGATTTTGATTTTTGCCAAGCATTTTCTTCCTGTTGCATCTTTTCAACTTGTTCTTGTGCTTTTTGCATCAATTCTTCTGCCTGAATTTTTGCATCAGTCAAGATTTTTTCTACAATCAAATCTCCTTGCATTTTTCCCCCTTATGGCAACAAAAGAAGAGAAACTACAAGAGATAAAATGGCATATGTTTCTATCATTGCTGGAAACAATATAAGTTTTCCAGAAAGAGAGTCTTTTTTTGCCACTGCCTGAATACAACTAGAAGCCGTCTTGCCTTGAAGCACTGGAGTCAACAGACCAGTAACAGTAAGTGGCAACGATGCTAATAGGATATTAAGCCCTGTTGCAAGACTTATCCCCGCAGTGCAACTGCTGGATGCGACAATAGCAAAAACAAAACCATAAATACCTTGAGTAGCAGGTAGCACCACCAATACAAGCAATTTTCTAAATTTACGTGGGTCCTCACTTAACACTCCTGATGCAGTTTGCCCTGTTTTTGTAAGACCTAAAGCAGACCCCATTCCACACAAAAAAACACACAAAACCAATCCAGCCAATCCAATTACAAATCCCCATTCCATAACAATTTTTCCTCCTTTATATGTTATTTCCTGTAATATTTACATACGAGAAGCCCGAGCCGAAAGGCACAAACAATTCACCCTCGCCCTCATAAAATCTTGAAAAGAATTCCACATACTGAAGCCTTGCCACATGAATATAAGCACTCAAACAGCCCATAACCAAATTAAACCCATGACCAAATGCAAGGATAATCACCCCAACAAGATATGTCGCAATATTTTCAAAGAAAGGTGTCGCCAGTTGATTTACTATACCAGAAATAATTGCCCCACTTAACATCAATCCAAACAACCTTGCATAACTCAAAATATCCGAAAAGATATTTATTATCCCATACACTGCTCCAAAACTTTTGGTCAACCGATTTATTCCCTTTTGCGTTATGGCAAGCCCCACAACACTGATCGCAACAGAGCCAATAGCAAGATACATTCCAACCATTTTTGTGCCAAGCACCAGTCCCGCCATATCCAGCACCACCAGCCCTAACCCAACAAAGAACCCTTCCCAAACAAGAGCAGAAAATATTGCATCTGTATATTGTTTTCTCTTTATCAAAAGCACTGCTTTTAGGACAAGAGAAACCATAATTTGCACTGCACCAGCGCCAAGACATATCCCCAGCATTGCAATTACGTCTTTTGTAGGGTTGGGCATAATGCTAGGCGGAACAATATCCCAAGTGTCGTTCCCCACACCAAACATCGTGCCAAACATCACACCAAACAATATGGCAAACACACCACCAGTGGCAAGCACTCCGCAGAGTTGTTTGAAAGAACTTTCTCTCTTTTGCATTGCTCCAACAAACGTTCCCAAGATTACAAGCACCAGTCCATATCCAATATCCGCAACCACAAAACCAAAGAACAACGAGAAGAAAAATGTCAATATTCCATTGGGATCCAACTCTCTATAATTTGGAGAAGAATACATATTTGTAACAAACTCAAAGTTTTTCACCAATTTGTTGTTTTTGAGCAGAGTTGCTGGCATTTCATTTTTTGGCACTTCCAAAAACTCTCTCTCCATACATATTTTTGACTTGGCTAGGCTCTTGTCAACTAGGTCTATTTTGTCTTTTGGAAGATAGGCTTCCAACACAAAAGTCTTTTTGGTAGAACGGACAAGATTTTCGGCATTTAACTTTTCCAAGCAAAACTTTATATGGTCTGCTGATAGTCTTAACCTTGGGAGTTCCTTACAAAAATCTTTCAATTCCTTTTCACAGGCATTTATTCGGTTGTTGTTTCTTGCTATCTCATTTTGACATTCAGCAACAAGAGTTTTGCTGGTCTTGTCATAATCAAACGGGCATCTCGAAAAACCTATTTCTGCAAGGCGTCTTGCCACTAATATACTTTCTGACTTATGGCAACACACCTTAAGCACTCTCCCCTCATCATCACACACTTCAACAATGGTCAATGGGCAGTCTTTCAAGGCTTCGTCCAGTTTGTCTATATTTCCCTCTGGCAAAATTCCCACATACATCTCTACATGCTTTGTATTTCTAAATTCCGCAAACTTCTCCGAAAGGCAAAGATATGGCTCGTATGTGGCACGCCTTGTGGCAATTTTTTCATTTTCTCGCTTTAATATCGCCATTTCTTTTTGCAACTTGTCAATTTGTTCAAGAATTTTTTTGCAATTAAACTTTCCCTGCTTTGCAAATTGTTCTGCAGTCAAATCAATAGGTTCATATTTTGTTCCGTCAAGCGACTCCAAAAGGTCAATTGTATTTACAATCTTGTTGTGCAAAGTCTGCAAGTTTTCATATTCTTCCTCACAAAAATTACATGCAGTGCCATCTATATTTGCCGTCTTTTTGAGTTCAACACATCTTGTCTTGAACAGTTCATTTAGAATCTTATCCTTGTCGCAAGAAAGCGCAACAATCTTTAATTTGGACATTTCAACAATAGCCATCTTGCACCTCCTGCACCACCTTGCGCACAATGTCTGCTATTGCTTCTTCTTTCCCCTGTGACAGTTCCATCAGCTCCTGTCTTTTCTTTTGCAACTTTTCATCAAACTGTTCGTTATATTTAATCTCTAGATTATCCAACTGAGTTAGATATCTCTTTTTGTCTTGCAATACAAAGTCTTCTCTTTCTCTTTGCAGTTGTTCCGATTTTTTGGCAACAAAATCTTGCGCTTGCTTTTTAGACAATTCTACAATTTGTTCTGCTTGCTCTTCGGCAGATATTATTTTGTCAATATATGCAGATTTCACCTTTGCCTCCTATCTTCAACCAACTTTATAAAAAAGGAGCCTCAACTTTGATGCCGAACAACCCTTGTCAAATACTATTATGTGCTATATAAATAATACTATAAAACCCCCTTGTTTATCAAGCAAAAGTGCCATCTTTTTTGCAATAAATTATTATTTTTTTGCATAAAAAAACCTGACAAATGCTGTCAGGCTTTTATTGTTTTTTGCCAAATAATTTTATTCTCAAAACCCAAAAATTATCTTGTCTGAATATAAACAATCACATAGATAGCAATAAGGACAAGACCTGCCAATATAAGTATCAAACCAATCAGTTTCAATGCCATGTTAATCTTGTCATCTGCAGGAATATCGTTTTGATGCTTAATAGCCCTAGTTATCCTTGTAGAAAGTGCAACCAGCGACACCCCAAGCACAACCAACACAAGACCAATAATAACCAGTGGTTCACTCAAAAATTGTTCAAGAGTTCTCCCAAGCATATATTTCAACATTTTCTGCCCTCCAAATCTAATTTTTCATATTATATCAAATACATAATCAAATTTCAATAGTAATTTTGCACAAAATATTCCCTCAAAACACCCTTAAAACACATTTTCTCTTGATAAATATTTCTTTTTGTTCAAAATATCATTTCAAAACGCCCTTATAACTTATTTACAACGCTTAATCTATCCGTTTGTCCAAAATATTTGTTTTTACACCTCAAAGTCATATTTTTTTGTAAAGTCATAAAATTCTTCTTGGCTTATTTTGAATCTATTGCATATTTTGCTTAGGCTCATACTTTTTGAATTTCTAAAAGTTTCCCATGCAATATATGCACCCAAAACTTTTTCATCTACATCATCATTTTTTATTTTTCTTTCTATTTTCACAACAATCTTTGCAATGGACAATTGGAAATTTGACAAATCATTCATCACATATTCCACAAACAACACAACTGCATTATAAAGGTTAATATTGTTGGTTTTTGTTGCCAAGTTGTTTGGCAGGACTATCCTAGAAAATATGTCATCTCTCACCACACAAATCTGCTTTGTGCAATTAAGCCCCGCCCTTTTTATTGCAATTCTATTTTTCAAATTGACCTTAATTTGCTTGCCAAACAACACAAAGTCAAAAAAGTCATCTAAGCACTTGTCGTCAATGGAAGCCAATTTGAGAAGCAACAAGTTGGAAGTGCTAGTATTTTGTTTTGCTATATAATAAAACATACTCTCGTTATTTTTATATTCATTCAGCAACGCCTCTGGAGTTTGCACCAACATTTCCTTTATCTTTGCATTCACTGCATTTTCTTCTCTTTTTGGAATATTAAAAATGTATTTATAATTGTGCTTACCCATAGAAGAGCAAGCTTTGATATAAAAATCAAAAATATATTCATCAAAAGGGTCCACTGTTTTTAGGTCTATAAGACGATTTTTCACCCTGTCGCCATGTCCACAATTTATGCAGGCAATGCAATATAAAAATTCCAACTCTGCCTCAGCAGTGCCACTTTCTACATAATCTCGCATATATTCCATAGCCAGTTCTGGCTCATTGACTTGCGAAAACGAAGCCCCCACCCTATATCTTTGTTCCAAATCAGTTATATCTCTTGCTAGCAACTCCTTCTTTGCCATTTCAAAAGATTCTTTGTTGCCAATGGAATACTCCACTATCATTTTGCTTATCAAATCTTGCACAGTATCCTTGCCGTATTGATTGACCAAATCGCTTGCCTTCTGCAATTCTCCGTCAAAAAAATATGCCATAGCGAGTTCATTGCGCACATCTTCATTTTCAAAATCAGCAATATCTTCATAGCATTTTATAGCGCCGGATATATCACCTCTAGACATCATATCATGTGCGAGTATAATGTTGTGCCTATAAAGATAGTCGTCATTAACCAATCTTGGCTTTGGCTTAATATTTAATTTTTGTTCTATTTCCTTTTGCAAATGTTTGCAAAAATTTGCTTGTTCGCTGTTTTCATCTTGATTTAGATAAACATTGCAATAAAATTTTGCTACATCATATTCTCCCATCAAGAAAAAATTTCTCGCCAGCATCAAAAAAATCATATCATGTAGCGAAAGATTTAACGTTTTTAACGCTCTATAGCAATGATAAACAGACATCTGCAACATTCCCACACTAAAATAAGCCTCTATGTATAACGATTGAATTAGTTGTTGCTGTTCATTATTCAGTTCCAATTTTTCCGCCATATGAAGATAAGCCAAACATCTTTTGAAATCATTTCCCTCATTCAAAATTTGTCTTGCGTGATTTATATAAAACATAGGGCTTTCTTTTATAGATAAAACTTTGTTTTCTTGTTCCATAATTAAAATTTATTCTATCCTTTGTAAAAAAAACACAGAATATGTCAAAAATTCTCCCATAATGCTAGTATATCAAATAAGTTGTCTAACAAAAAGAAATTTTGCTACTCGACACAAACAAGTTTTTTGAGCCAAAGATAACTATTTATAATAGTCGAGTATTCCACTCTCTCGCCATATCTCCCACCATCCAAAACAGTAGGAGAAATACAAACACAAGAAGAATTTTTGAATTTCTTTTGAAAAATTCCCAACTCACTTGCAAAATTTCCTTTCTCCACTTCAACCTTTTCAAAGCCAATATAGTTATCTTTCAGCAATTCAACCAGCAGGCTGTTTTCTGCAGTGCAATATTGATTTGTAGTAGATATAAGTGTGGCTGTTGCACCATATTTCTCGGCAAAATCCTTAAATTTATTCGTTTTTTGCTCCAAATCTGCCTTATCACAAGACAACACTTGAAAGGTCATCTCCCCCTTATTTGGTTCAAAACTCAACAATTTTATGCTACAATTTTTTTCAACTTCATCCAATTCTAGCACAAAATTTATAAAATTTTCACCATTTTCAAGCACCAAAAAATTGTCTGCTTGCCTTGAGCAATCAATTTTTAATCCACAAAAATCTTTTTTTTGCGAAAGAAATTCCTTCAAGAATTTTGCTTTCAGTTGCAATTCATCACAACTGGTTGAAAAAACACACTCAATTCTGCTCTTGTCAGTATAAACAATGGAGTTTATCAAAAATTCATTGTTACACAAAAATTTTGCTAGTGAAGTAAGAGAGGAAAAATCCCTGCTTCCACCACTCGCAATTCTTTTTTTGCCAAAAAGACTTCTTTCTATTCTTGGTTTGCAAGATATCTCCAACTTAAATGTCTTGTAACCCTTTTCTTTGGAAACGAATTTTTTATTCATATTTAATTTGCAAAAGAATATAGAACTATCCATATTAGAAGCAAATATTTTGTTGTATTTTTCTCCGTCCAAGGCGACAAAATTATTGCACTTTACCCTAGAACTATCTATCATAGTAGCACCCAACAATTTGCCTTCTTCTCGTGGTGTAAATATAAATTTAACTGGCACTTTAACCCTATTCTCCATAAGATTTAATGCCAACGCAACCTTACAAAGTGTAGATATACAAGGGGCTTCGTCCTCCAACAACAGATATTTTGCATTGCTAGATAGTTCACTCTTTGTGGCATTTTTTTCTCCCAAATTCAGCACAGTTTGAGTTTTAGTTTTTTTCTTATTAAAATTTTCTACTACCTTGCAAGTATTGTTTCTTTCTAAACAAGTCAAAGGGACAACTACACCGACTTCACCCAAAGTAGTATCTCCATCTATTTGTATGTTTTCATCTTCTGGAAAGCACGAAACAATGCAATTGTCAAATTGGTCCTGATAAACATCCAGCCCTAAGGCCTTTGCTCTTTTACATATAAAATCTACTATAGCATCATTGGGCATATTGTCTATATTTATCATTTGTTGCAAAACGGACAAAATCATTTTACCCTCCAAAAAGATTACTCTATATATTTTGCAATATTTTATCAAAAAAGCCAACAAATTTTGCAGAATTTTTTGCTTTTTTATAAACAAAAAAAGGACAAGATAGTCTTGTCCACCGCACAAAGAAATGTAAACTTATTTGCTTTCTTTTTCTTTAGCCTTTTTTGCAACAACTTCTTTGCCGTCATAGTAGCCACATTCCGAGCACACAGTGTGCGAACGGATTACTGCCTTGCAGTGTGGACATTCGACAAGTGTTGGGGCTGTTGCCGTCCAGTTTGCTTTTCTTTTGTCACGTCTTGATTTGCTAACTTTTACTTTTGGAACTGCCATTTTTCTATCTCCTATTTTTTAATTTGTCAAAGGGGTTATCAAGTCTTTCCAATTCCTGCTGAATTTGCTCACAATGGCAAGTGTAGTAGTTTTTGTTTTTGCCACAAACTTGGCACAATCCCTTGCAATCTTCTTTGCACAGCAATTTGGTTGGAAGGCTCAAAAGCAAGTTATTTGACACGGCCTCGTCAATCTTTACAGATGTTCCGTTGATAATAGGATAACTTTCATCTTCGTGCAAATTGTATTGCTCCTCAAAAGTTTCCTCTATAGGAAAGACGAGTTCCCTTTCAAACTTCTCACCGCACTTGTCGCACACGCAAAGCAACCCCACGGACACTTTTGCCACAAGGTGCAACTGCTCATCTTCATAAACATAATAGCCCTTGATTGTTGCATCACTAATAAACTCGCCACCCTTGGCAGAAATTAAATCTCTATCTAATGCCAAAGATTGCTCAAATTCTACTTTTTGTCCTTGTTGGTTTTTCGCTTTTAAGATGTTCAACAACATAGCATGCTTATTATATTTCCTTTTCTCCAAAATGTCAATGTTTTTGTTAACATTTTGTTTGATAATTGCAAAAAACTTCGATTATTTTACTCCACAACCCACCAAAATTGATTAAAATATCATTTTTTATAATATTATCTATCTTCTTCCCCAATTTCAGTTTGACTTTTTGGTGGAAATATAGTAAAATATTTATATATGTGGATATGGCGAAATTGGCAGACGCGCTAGATTCAGGTTCTAGTGAGGCAACTCATGCAGGTTCAAGTCCTGTTATCCACACCACAATGTTTTGATTGATTTTTACAAAAGAACATCACTCTTTGTGATGTTTTTTTATAAAACCCCACGGAAAATAATTCTCCTTGGGGTTTTTAATAATTATTTCATTAGTGGGAACAAAACCACATCACGCACTGATTCTTGGTTGGTAAGCAAGCACATAAGTCTATCCACACCAAAGCCCAGCCCAGATATTGGAGGCATTCCATGTTCCATAGCATTAAGGAAATCTTCGTCCAGTTCCTGTGCTTCATCATCGCCTTGGCGTCTAGCATTTGCTTGTTCTTCCAAAGTTTGCCTTTGGACAACTGGGTCAACCAATTCGGAATAAGCCTTGCATATCTCATCTCCACACACAAGCACTTGGAACATATCAATCCTTCTATCATCTTCGTCATTTCTTCTTGCCAAAGGCACAAGACATGCTGGATAGTTGTATAGCACTGTTGGTTGAATGATATTTTCTCTAATTTTTCTTTTGTAAACAAGGTCAATAACTCCACCCACAGTTTTGCAGGCTTCGAAATCTTCCATAGCAAAAAGTCCAGTTTTTACAATATCTTCCTTAAGTTTGTTTGTGTCTGTATATTCCAAAACATTAAGTCCTAGGATGTCATTTATGCGTTCTGTATAGTTGATCCTCTCAAAGTCCTTGGAAAAATCTAGTGTATGTCCCTTAAATTGAAGTATAAGATCTTCATTGCAGATTGTCCTTATTGCTTCTCTTATAAATTCTGTAAAGAAGCGAATATTATCCTCAAAATTCCAATAAGAAGCATACCATTCCACCATTGTAAACTCTTGCAAATGGCTTGGGTCCATACCTTCATTGCGGAAGCATTTTGCCACCTCAAAAACCCTATCAAATCCGCCAGCAATAACATGCTTTAGATACACTTCTGGAGCAATTCTAAGGTTGCAGATTTTGTTTAGAGCATTGTGTTTGGTGAAAAATGGCTTTGCACTAGCACCGCAAACAGCACTTTGCAATATTGGAGTTTCCACTTCCAAAAAGCCATTCTTGTTGAGGAAAGTCCTCAAAAATGACAAAAACTTGCTTCTTTTTAGGAATACATCTCTGCTCTGTTCGTTGGATACAAGATCCATACATCTTTCTCTATAACGTTGGTCTTGATTGGTCAAGCCATGATATTTTTCTGGCAATGGCAAAATTGCCTTGGAAAGCAGTTGAAATGATGATGCCCTAACAGTTTTTTCGCCAGTATGAGTTGTGTAAAGTTCTCCCTCCACACCAACAAAGTCCCCAAGGTCAACCATAGTCTTAAAGAAGGCATAACTATCTTCATCCACTTCGTTTCTGCTTATACTAACCTGAAGCCTTGCTTCTACATCTTCCAATGCAAAAAAACTGAGTTTGCCCATAATGCGTCTAAAAGTCATTCTTCCACAAACTCTGACTTTTGTGCCATCTGGCAATGCTTTTGCATCTATAAGTTTGTGAGTTCTGTCAAATTTCTCGGCATAGACAATCTTGCCTTCTTGCTTAAGCTTTCTTATTTTTTCCTTTCTTATATCAACTTCACTTGATAAGTTTTGAGTATTGTTGTCCATAAAAAATTCCTTCTGCTGTATAATCTATTACTTTTTGTTCTTCTTATCGATTTTTTGTTTTTCTTCTTCCTCGTCCATCAACTTGTTGTAAACTTCAAAAACTTTATCAATGACATCAATGTCGCCGACAAGTTCAAGATATTCGCTGTGTTCGCCTGTTTCGGCATCTTCTTCTGTTTCTACTATTTCAAATGCCAATGCTTCGTCTTCGCCAACTCCTTCAAGTTGTTTCATAGGTTTGAGGATTGCAAAAATCCTTTCTTCCAATGGAATTATTGCGATTTGTTCAAACAACACTTCTTCTCCCTTTTCGTTGTAAAGGGTGATTGGGTCTGTGTTTTCCTCGTCAAATAGACAATCGATTGGGCTTTTTACTTCTTTTTCGTTTTCGTTCATTTTAATTCTCCTTTTTAAGACCTAGAATCCAAATAGGTTTGCAAAATTATTGTGGCTGAAATTTTGTCTATATACTTCTTTCTATCTTGCCATTTTATATGGGCTTGTTTTAGGATATCTTCCGCCTCTACACTAGACAGTCTTTCGTCAACATAAGTTATTGGCAAGCCAGAATGATTGCTAAGCAATTCGCCAAACTCTTTGGTTGCAACTGCCCTATCGCCCTCTGTTCCGTCCATGTTAAGAGGCAACCCCATGATTATCTCGTCCACTTCTTGTTTTGACGCAAGGGTTGTAAGATAATCCAAGTCCCTATCAATATCCTTTCTGCAATAAGTTTCGTAGCCACTGGCTATCATGCACAGCAAATCGCTAAAAGCAATGCCAATGCGAGCCTCGCCATAGTCTAGAGCCATCTTCCGTTTCAAAATATTCCCCCAATAATTTAAGACAAAATTAGTTTACCACATTTTGACAAAAAATAAAAGCATTTTTTTATTCAAAAAAAAGAAAGTCAGCAACCCACGCTGGCTTTCTGTGTATTATACTCTATTACTTGCCCATTTGGCTCATAACTTCTTCTGCAAAGTTGTCTTGTCTTTTTTCAAGACCTTCACCCATTTCATAGCGAACAAATCTTCTTATTGTTATCTTTTCGCCAATCTTAAGGGTTGCTTCTGTTATGAGGTCGCTGATTGTTTTTGATGGGTCCTTAACAAATTCTTGCTCCATCAAGCACACATCTTTGTAATATTTTTTAATACGTCCTTGAACCATTTTTTCTGCGATTTCTTTTGGCTTGCCTTCGTTTTGGGCTTGGGCAACAAGGATTTCCTTTTCCTTTTCCACATTTTCTGCAGGGACTTCTTCAATCCTTACATATTCTGGCTTTGCTGCTGCAATTTGCATTGCAATATCTTTGCAAAGAAGTTGGAATGCTTCACTCTTTGCGACAAAGTCTGTTTCGCAATTTACTTCTAGCAAAACACCAATCTTGCCTCCCATGTGAATATAACTTGTTACAAGTCCTTCACCGGCAATTCTTGATGCCTTTTTGGCAACAGAGGCAATGCCCTTTTCTCTAAGGTAAGCCACAGCCTTTTCCATATCGCCATTGCTTTGGTCCAGTGCCTTTTTGCAATCTTGCACACCAGCACCTGTTTTTGCTCTAAGTTCTTTTATATCGTTTGCATTGATCATTTTATTTTCTCCCTTTTTGTTTAGGTTTATGGTCAATCAGTTTATAAAAACTATTGAACTATTACTCCGCTTTTGGAGTGTCTTGCACTGCCATTGCGTCTGCCATATTAACTTGTTCTCCAGCTTCTTCCATTTGAGCAGCCTTTTCTGCTTCAAGTCTTGGAGAAACACCTTCCTTTGCTTCGATAACAGCATCAGCCATAGCACTTACAATAAGTTTAACTGATCTTATAGCGTCATCGTTAGCTGGGATAGGATAATCTACGTCTTCTGGGTTGCAGTTGGTATCCACAATACCTACGATTGGGATATTAAGAAGTTTTGCTTCCTTAACTGCGATGTGTTCCTTCTTTGGATCTACTACGAATATTGCCCCAGGCAATTCTGGCATATCTTTGATACCGCCAAGGTTCTTTTCTAGTTTGTCCTTTTCTGCTTTAAGTTGTGCAACTTCTTTCTTTGGAAGAAGGTCAAATTCCCCCATTTCTTCCATTTGAGCAAGTTTGTTTAGTCTTGCGACTCTTGTTCTAATTGTTTTGAAGTTGGTGAGTGTTCCACCGAGCCAACGGTTTACGATGTAATACATTCCGCAACGTGTTGCTTCTTGCTCGATAGCTTCTTGAGCCTGCTTCTTTGTGCCGACAAAGAGAATATTCTTTCCGCTTGCGACCATATCTCTTATAAAGAAATATGCGTTGTCACAGCACACAGAAGTGTCTTCAAGGTTGATGATATGAATATCATTTCTTGTAGTGAAGATATACTTCTTCATTTTTGGGTTCCACTTGTTAGACTGATGTCCAAAGTGAACGCCTGCTTCTAGTAGTTGTTTCATTGAAATAACTGGCATAATTTTTCTCCTTTTTTCTTGTTAATCCTCCCCGAACGTGCAAAAGTCGGGTTAACTCTTTTGCATTTACCCACATTTGTGGGACAAGAAAATTCAATTCGGGTGTGAATTTTAACGCACAAATTATATCACACAAAAAAAAGTTATGCAATAGTTTTTGCACAACTTTTTGTATAATTCTATTCAAATTTTATTTATTAAATTTTCTGCGTTTAATCATATATTTTGGTCTTCTGTAATGTTAGATTTTTCCAAATCTCTTTGCATCTTTATTGCAAGTTGAAGTTGCTTTTTTCTGTAATTCTTTACCGCTTCCTTAATGGTCTTTATTGCCATTGTAGCACACTCTTCCTTGCCTTGTGGCAACTGACCCAACGAGTTCAAAATCTCCTCTTGTGGCAGGTTGGAAACGTAATCCAAATTTTGCCCTTTTATCAATGTGCAAGCCACTTCGCTAGAAACTATTGCCCCCACACAGCCAAAAGTCTTAAATTTTGCATCAACCACCATGTCATTTTCAACCTTAATATATATTTTGAATATTTCAGAGCCATCTTCAGATTTGCATATACCAATGCCATTTGCGCCCTTTAGCATGCCACTGTGGGTTGGATTTTCGAATATTTTTAGAACGTTTTCGTTATACATTTTCCCCTCCCCTTACTTCTTTTTTTGAACCTTTACTGGCGACATACTACGAAGGAACGCAACACTGGTCTTTAGTACATCTACTACATAGTCAATTTGTTCCCTAGTATTATCTGTGGCAAACGAAAATCTCACTGTGCTTTGAGATTGTTCTGGGCTGATACCCATTGCCATAAGCACATGACTAGGCTCTCTGCTACCGCTGGAACAAGCAGAACCAGTGGATACGGCAATTCCTTTTAGGTCTAGAAGATTGGTTAGCGCCTCGCCATTCACTCCCAAAAATGACAAACTTACAAGGCCAGCAACTCTTTGATGAATATGACCATTTTGCAATACATTTGGTATGCTCTCCATAACACGTGTTACAAAATAATCTCTCAAGCTTTTAAGTTTTTTGCAGTCAATAATATAGTTGTTTGCAGTAACTTCCATTGCCTTGCCAAAACCTGCAATGGCTGGCACATTGAGTGTTCCACCACGTTTGCCCCTTTCTTGCTCGCCACCATATATTATATTATCAATCTTGACACCTTTGCGCAAATATAATGCCCCAGCACCTTTTGGGCCATGAATTTTGTGAGCACTTATGCTCATAGCGTCTATGCCGATATCTTTTACATCAATCTTAAAATTGCCAATGGCTTGCACTGCATCTGTATGAAAAAGAACATTCTTCTCATGAGCAATGGTTGCTATTGTTTTTAGATTTTGAATAGTCCCTACTTCATTGTTTGATGCCATTATGCTTACAAGGATAGTCTTTTGGTTAATATAATGAAGCAAATCTGCTATATTTACAAGTCCCTGACTATCCACTGGAAGATAAGTAACCTCAAAGCCAATTTCCTCAAGTTTTTTGCAAGTATCCAAAATGCTATGATGTTCAATGG
>JBJETV010000022.1:32378-105699 GCA_051883495.1 Christensenellales bacterium | reverse complement strand
ATCAGTTGCTGGCAAGTATCCCTTTGGGCTGTTTGCCGACAACTTCCGATAATATGGGAAATACTCCACTGAAAACTAAACAAAATGGATAAAAAGTAATACTAAAAGTGAGTAATAAATAACAAAAACATTTATCTTATCAATCCTAGTTAATGAGAATAAATTCAACAGCAAAAACTAATATTACAAAACAAAAATGGGCCAAGATATTCAAGGTCCATTTTTTTTGGCGCTCCCGGCAGGACTCGAACCCGCAACTTCTTGGTTCGAAGCCAAGCACTCTATCCAATTGAGTTACGAGAGCAAATTGATTATTTTATTTATGGGGATAATAGAACCCTCAGCCCTCAGTTCCAAAGGCCGAGGCTCTGTCCAGTTGTGCTACAGACGCACAGGCACAAACCACAAAAAACTTGGTCTGTGATTTCAGCAAATAGTATCGCTTTGCCTATCACTTCATACATGTCCTATCGGCAAAAGGATACAATTTATTCTAAATTTGTTATAGCACAAATTATTCCTTTTTAGTATAAGTTTTTTATAATAAAAAGTCAAGCAACTACGCATCCTTCTTGTTATTTTTACACTTCTTGAAATCCACTTATTTTCATTCACCATCACATATTCTTCTGTGAAAAATAAGTAAAAGTATATGTTTTTTTCTAATAAAAAATTAAAAAAAAGTGAAAGAACCCCATTTTGTTATGAAAAACGGGGTTCAATTCACATGCTTTTGGTGTATTTTAATCAACTTTTAGTCTTGCAAGTTCTATTATTTAGTCAAATTTTATTCTGCTTTAAGTGATTGTTGGAAGTCGGAAATCTTCTTGAGGATTGCTTCTTTGTTTGATTCAAAGTTTTGTTCGTGTTGTTGGATTTTTTCCTTAAAACTATTAAACAACTCGTTTGCTTTTTCTATTTCTTCTTCTATAAAACTTTTGCTTTCTTCTCTTATTTCTTTTAGATATTCTTCAATTTGACCGTCTAGGGTTGTTTGGATATTATCTACACTTTCTGTAAATTGGTTTAATTGTTCTTCTAGTTTTGCAATGAGAGATTGAAGTTCGTTTATTGCTACTTTGTTGATTGCAATTTCCTTTTTGTATTCTTCAAGTTGTGCTTTGAGGTTTGAGATTCTTACTCTAAGTTCTTCTATTTGCTTTTGGGTATTTTTGACAAATTTTTCGGATTCGGACTTAAGATTTTCTATCCCTTCAAAAGTTTTTGTTCTAAGGGTTATATAAATGTCCTTTAGTTGTTGAGATTTTTTTGCCAACAATTCAAAAGCCTTTTCTTCTGTCAAATCTTCCGTTATAATACTATCGTCTATTTTGCTAAGGGAATTTTTTATACTCTCCATTCTACTAGCTACTACACCTGCAACTATGCCATAATTCTCAAAATATTTGTTTGTTGCATCAGTGATTGTTTTGCTCAATTCTTCATAAAGTTTGTCATCTGCACAATAAATTTTGACATTTACTACTGTCCCGTCTGTTGCTTCGTCATAACACTTGTCAATGTCTATTTTGCCACAATCACTTGCAATCTTTGCAAACAACACCCCCGCTTCCTCTGCTGTTGAGCCTATAAAATTTGACCTGCTGAATATTTGTTGAGTTTCTGCGGATAGATAGTTGACATTCATAACATTATTGTTTTGGTCCAGGATTATTTGCACCTCTGGATTTACACTGAACTCCACAACAGCCTTTGCTTCGTCCTTTTCCACAGGTTTACTAGAGTCACAACCACTCAAAACCACTGCGCAAGTTACCGTCATACAGATAACCAGTAAAAAAGATAAAAATTTTTTCATTTCTCCCTCCTCTTTGTATAATTATTTTATTTCAAAATCTATAAAATGTCAATATACAACATTGTCAAAAAGAGTTTATTTGGCAAAAATTATTGTTGAAATTTGCAAAGAGAATAATAAAATGACAATTATATTTAGAAATATATGCAAATTGCGTGCAAAAAAAACTTTTGTGCGATATAATAAATATATTAGGAGAAGATCTATGCAAGAACAAAATAAAAAAGTGGTTCAACCACCAAAATCTCGCACTCAAAGCCCAACGCAAAATTTGCAGAAAGCACCATCACCTCAACAGCGTCCAATGCCTCAACAACTTCCAATGGCTCAACAACGTCCAATGGCTCAACAGCGTCCAATGCCTCAGCCAAACACTACACGCATCCCAGCAGGAGCAACAAGTGTTCAAGCACAACCAAAGGAGAAAAAGACACTTGACCCATCACTTCAAAAAACCTTACTTTTGTGGGGATTTATAATCATGGGGATTTCGGCGGTGATGTATATTGCGAGTATTGTGGTTTTTTTAATGATCCTATTTAACGCAGATACTTCTTTGCTCACTACAGGAATAATATTCTTCGCAATTGCATTTATAACGGGAGCATGCTGTTTTGCACTTCTATTGCTAGCATACAAAGATAGGTCGAGCAATGTCGCCAACAATCAAAATATTGCAAAACCACCAGTTGCACCATCAATGGCTACAATCACACCACACCCTCAACCTCAAAAGCCAATGGTTGCACCTTCACAAAGACCTATGCAGTCAAAAGTTCCAGAAGTAAAGACTCCAACAAAAGAGAAAAAAGAAAAATCAGCAAAAAAATCGTCAAAGACACCAAAAAAAGAGAAGACCAAGATAAAAAAGGCAAAATAAAATAAGCAAAAAGCAGAAAATGTAAAAAAATACAAAATTGTTGTTGCAAATTAAACAAGTATTTGGTATAATAATCGTGCTTTTGAAGTTTAAGACTACTTGTCAACAAATTAACAAGCAAAAGCACGAATAAATGCGGATGTGGCGAAACTGGTAGACGCGCACGTTTAAGGGGCGTGTGGGAAACCTTGTGGGTTCGAGTCCCACCATCCGCACCAGATTGTTAGTAAACTCGGATTTTTATAAATTCGAGTTTTTGTATAGTCTAATTAGTGGCAATGTATTTATATAAATTAAATTGTGTCAATTCAACAATACACTTGCAAATTGACACGATTTTTTATGTTATATTAGTTTATTAAGGAGAAAGGTTATTTATGAATATTGATTATTTTTGTTTTAGTGTTCCTAGTTTAGGCACAACTGATTATTGCATAAGTGAAAATGATGATGAAAATACTATTTGGATAAAAACAAAAGAAAAAGAATTGATGGATTCAGCCAAAGAAAACAATATGTTGATAGTATTTGATAGAACTACTAAAAAGTTTTATATGGGCAGTGAAGAAATTGATGTTGAAAATATGGTTATATTTCCCCGAAGTTTTATTCCTTATGAAGAAGAACTTTTAGTTCAACTAGAAGAACATGGAGCAGTATCTATACAAACAAGAAATGATGTAAAAATAATAGAAAATTGGCCACAAAGAATTCAACCAATTTATAGGAAAGTGATTCAAACGAATTATAAAGATTTTCAACTTCATGTTGAAGATTACAAATCTATATTTAAGAATATTTTTTTTAAGACAGCGGAAAAAACTCATACTCATTGCATTTTAAGGTATTGTAGTTTTATAGATTTTGGTGGGAAAAAAATTTTTGCTACAAAACCAACACTATGGGGCATATCTTTAGATGATACTATATTTCTATCTGAAGCTTTTCAATCTATCGAAGACACTGAGAATAATATGGATTGTAAAGAATATAGAGCATTCGTTCTAAATGGTAGTTTATTAAGTATTTCTAGATCATATGTTGATTATCCAACGGAAGTGCCAAATGAAGTCAAATTATTTGTTGAGGAGCAAATTAATAAAGCAACTTCTGTACCTGATTTCCCTAATAATTATGTTTTAGATGTAGGACAAGTATTGATGGATGGCAAGGAAGTAGTTGATGTTATAGAATATAATCCAATAAGTTCATCAGGATTAGAGGTTTGTAATCTTTTAGTTGATGAATTATTAAAGCAAGAGCAGTCACACTCTTTGTGAAAAAATTTAATTAAATCATATTAGAGTTGTCTTACTTCTTACCTTAGGGTACCTAAGGAAACAAAATTGAACCTTGATAGATTATGGGGTTCTTTTTTATATAATATTTTGCAGGAAAAGGTTAGTGAATAATTAATAAAAATGAAGTTCTATGTGATTATTTTGTAAAAAGTGCTATGATTGGATAAAAACAATTTTGGTAAAAATTTTATGTAATAATTTATTAAATTAGTTTGTAATTAAAAATTATTATCAATAAATATTTTCCAGAAGTTTAGTTTTTTATGGACTAAATTTTTGTTTGTGGTATAATTGATTTGGAAGGATAGACATGGAAACAAAAGTTAAAAAATTGACAAGAAAATTTTGTAATGAATGTGTGGAGGTTATAAGGAGCGGAGGGTTAGTTTCCTTCCCTACAGAAACAGTTTATGGTTTGGGGGCAGATGCGACTAATAACGATGCGGTAAGAAAGATTTTTGAAGTAAAGGGGCGTCCACAAGACAATCCGCTTATTGTTCACTTGGCAGACAGAAATCAAATAGAGAGTTATGCCGAGATTTCAAATGATATAGAAAGGTTGATTATTAAAAAATGTATGCCTGGTCCTATAAGTTTGATACTTCGTAAAAGGGACAACATTAGCGATGTGGTAACATGTGGGCTAACAACCGTTGCGATAAGAATACCAATTAACAAGACAGCAAGAAAGTTTATACGTGCGACCAAACTACCCATTTGTGCCCCAAGCGCCAACACATCAAAACGTCCAAGCCCCACAAGAGCAAAAGACGTGCTGGCAGATATGAATGGCAAAATCCCCGCTATAATAGATGGTGGCAGTTGCAAAATTGGAGTGGAAAGCACAGTGTGCAAAGTGGAAAATAATATGGTATATATTCTACGACCAGGAAAATTCTCCGCACGCAAACTAAGCAAAATATTGCAAGTGCCAGTGGTGGACAAATTAAATTCTTCCCAAGACAAAGTGGCAGAAAGCCCTGGGACAAAATACACACACTACTGCCCAAAGTGCGAAATGATTTTGATAAAAAATGATATACTAAAAAACATTCAATCACTATATGACAACTTTACAAAACAAGGCAAAAAAGCCATCGTTCTGTGTTCAAAAGAAACAGCAAAAAAACTGGACGGCATAGAAAAAATTATTTTGGGTAAGACATCGGAAGATGCTTGCAAGAATATTTTCAAGACACTTCGAAATGTTGAAAATGATTATGATGTTATACTAGCAGAGTTTATTGCCAAGGGCGATATGCAAGACGCACTGTTTAATCGTATGATAAAATCTGCCAGCGGAAAGATTATTTAGAATATAAAAAGCAAGCCATTATTGACTTGCTTTTTTTTGTATTGTCGACTTATTATTCGGCTAACAGTCCGACTATTCGTAATAATGATAATTGCTAGAAATATTCACACAAAGATGTTTTGTAATGTTATAAAAATTGAATAATTATTTATTTGCCGAACTTTTAGTCATACTCTAAGATAAATTGATTTTTATCTTATGATATTGGCTGTTTACTATCCTGTTTGCCTTGCGACTATATGGTCGAGATATCAATGTATTTAGTAGTAAACTATGCTTCTGTAGAGGCTGGGGTAGTTATTGACAAATCATAAAAATATGTATAATTAACAATATCTACATCTGGAACACCAATCACTATAAAGTATTTCACTGCGACCTCAACACCACCTGTTACTCTTATATTTTTGGAAAATTGTCCATCTTCACCGTTCTCATCATCAGCATAACCGCAATACACAACTTTTTGATAAGTACATTCATTGCCATCATTATCTATTATTGTTTCTTCAGTGCAACTGAAAAGCATCATAAATGCGTCAACTTTTTCCTCTTTGCCGTCTTTGTTTTTTCTATAAAAATTGGATGTAAAAGTCCTATCTCCTGTCTTATTGCTAAATTGTACCTGCTTGACTATATATGTCTGATAAACTCCTTCTTCTCCGCTACTAATATTTGCACTGTCTCCAATCAATTGAGGAGAATCAGTTAAGGCCTCTTTCATTTTGTCAACTAGGGTTCCGTTTTCTTTTGATAGTTCAAATCCACTTTCCCCCAAATTTAGAGTACCTGTTTCCCATGGGCACAATTTTTTTCTCCAGAATTTAAGATTAACGCTATCTTCGTAATTGCTATTGCCACTGGCATCTTTTGTTGCTACAAATTTTACAATACAATGGACCTTAGATATTCCGTCAGATGCAGTGCCTTCTAGGGCTTTGATTAGTGCTTGAATTGATACAAAAGGTGTTTCGTTTACTATCGCCCAATCGCTGTTGGCTTGATAGTATTGGATAGTATAGAAATCTTTATAATCGTCAGTTAGTTCTATTGTGCAGTTTTTATCCAAAGCAACAATATCACCAGAGAATAAATCAAACACCTCCATATCCACCGTGCTATCATCATTGTCATCTAAAAAGAAACGTTCATTTTTATAATAATATTCTTTGCCGTTGTTTTTGACA
Source organism: Christensenellales bacterium (assembly GCA_051883495.1). Classification (GTDB taxonomy): domain Bacteria; phylum Bacillota; class Clostridia; order Christensenellales; family UBA1242; genus UBA7862. The sequence goes on along the minus strand of JBJETV010000022.1, from coordinate 99,197 downwards.
ACTGCAATAGGATTGTTTGTCCCTTTTGTGTTTGATTTTATCAGGTCTTCTATCGTATTTGCATTAAACTTTACTGGGCTGATAGTTAGGTCTTGAATTGCAGTGATGCCATATACACCTCTACTATCTCCACCCGACTCTGCAATCTCGCTTGATGAATATGTTTTAGAAGAACTGCCATCATATAAGACTACACTGGAGAAGAATTTTGTTATGTCATAACTACTATGATGTAACAATGAGACTTTAATAGTGTAAACTCCTTTGGATAATATCAATGTTGGCCCACTCCCGCTGGTTGGCAGAGTTAACTCACTAACCCCAGACAGCAACCTAACAACCAAAACTATGTCACTAGGAGGATTTGATAGGAAGTTGGCTTCGTTTCCATCCTGGCTTACTACTGTTCGCACATTAAGTTCTGCAACATTACTGCTAGAAGTGATAATATTGATATCCTTTAATGTGAAAGATTTGTTGGAATATTCTCGAGGCTCTACTTCTATCTTTACACTCAAATCTATCTTGTTTATTCTAAAACTGCTCTCCCAAGGGCTTTCACTCTCTGGTTTTAGATCATCTGAACTGGAATAATTACTGCCATTTATAGACACATAATATCTTACTTTGTAGTTTTCTCCTGGCACTATTGGAATTCTATCCATTCGCAAACCGTCTTCGTAATAAACAAAGCCGACCAAGCCTATTTCATTGCCCAATTTGTCTAGCATTTTCACCGCATAGTGATAATCTGTTTTGCTATTATCATAATACTCTACTGTAACTTCTTCACTGCCGTTATAAAACACTTCATTTGTATCAAATTGCAGTTTGTCCAAAGGTGCAAAGCCTCTATATTTGAGCGCATGATACACTTCAAATCCAGAATAATAATATCCAGTTATCCCTGATGGCTCACTAAAATATTCCCTGTTTATTTCTCTCCTTTGCACCGATAACTTTCTTGTAATTTCTGCAGGAGCAAAATCTTCTTTATCTCCCTTAAATGTTACTACAAATTTAAGGTCAACTCCACCATTTTCGCAGGTCATAACATATTTTATCCAATCTGAACTATCCTTAACTAGTTCGACATCTTCGTCTAGCACTTTTACATAAATTTTTAGGTCATACTGCGATTCTGTTAGGTCAATTTTGAACATTCCCTTGTTGGTAGTTAGTGCTGATTCATCTCCATATCTTATCAGGTTATATAGTCCTGTTGCGGAAATATTTGGATTGTAAGTTATCTCCCTAGTAACTACGGTAATCTCACCAGAATATGCTGGCTTTTGGATAGAATAATAGTAATCTCCTGTGCCATAATAATTTGAAGATTCTGAACCATATGTCAATTTCAACAAATATTTGCCCACATAGACGGGAATATTGCTTGTCCCATCAATATCTTCATGTTGATTAACAAGAAGATCTATAGTGTAATCTCCTGTTTCTTCGTCATACTGAAAGAATCTTGCAGTAAAATCTTTATTAGTCAATGAAAATATTTGTGTATCCACCAAGTTTCCGTCTTTATCATATTTTTTGGCTTTGATATTCTCAAAGAATGAGGTTACTCTGCTTCCTGTGAAGGCATAAGAGTTGATTGGTGGGAATTCTATCTCCGCTATGCAAGGAAGCACAGCAAACTCAAATGTTTCTTCTTTGTAGAAGTTGTCTGTAATTGCCTTGACCTTTACTCTGTATGTTCCAACGGCAAGTATTGTATCTGTCCCCCAATCGTCCACCGCTACATAATGCAAGGAATTGCCAATGTTTGGAGTAACCGAGCACTCAAAAGGAATAGTTGCGTTGCTACTTACAAGGTCAAACTCTGTGCCATAGAAAAATTCTGTTTTGTTGAATGAAATGCTCAAATCTCCATTCTTTTTTATTTCATACAAATATGCCACACTGCATGGAGAATCGTTGCGAGTTATCACATAATTGCCTACTCTGGAAGATATGTTTGCAACGCAAATATATGCCCCTGCTCCCAAAGGTGAAGAATTGGCTAACCCTACTTCCACTGCTTTTGCACCGTTGATGACAACGTAATTTATTCCATCAATAGTTTTTAGTTCATAAGTTATTTCGCTGGTAGAACTAGCAATGGAGTCTGGTGATATGAGAGTTGGATTTTCTTTGTTTATTGAACCACCAGAGTAGTCATACGCATTAAGCATTATGTCCACACCATCTACACTTTCCGCCTTTAGTTTGATATATCTATATGCAATGTTGTATGGCACATCTTCTATGTCAAAGGTTGGGGTTATTATGCAATTTTTGGTAGTTCCGTTGTATATCAATTCTTCTGGCAACTGCGCAGTTCCGCCCGTAAGTTTTACTTGTTTTGGAACAATATTGAGAGTGGCATGTATTGTAGCAGTGTTGTAATTTGCATTTTCTGGTTGAACAATCAAAGTGTAATTGTATGTTCCAACATCAAGGGTAGAAATATCTTCACTTCCGTCAATTATTCTATAATTCTTGCCATCAAAGGTCGTCAAAATTACTTCCTCACCTTCTTTGAAAGTAAACACTTTCTTTGTTTCGCCATTTTCTATATACTCAGTTTTCAAATTTGGCATTGAGTTTGCGCCATATGTCAAGTCATTTTCAAATTGCACATACTCCGTTGCTATCTCAATATCGGCTTTGGTTATTGTAAGATAGCCCACCTCTTGCAAACTAACAACATACAGGGTTGAAGATGAAGACTGTGTCAAGCCAGAAAATTCTACTGTTTTTGTTTCGCCATCCTGAATATAACTTATCACCAACTTATGATTTGTGTCCACTTTTGGCACCACGCTATAACTGCCTACATTTGTTGGATTTTCCGTTAGTTCGTTACCCCTTTCGTCTGTATAAACCAACTGAAATGCACTACTGCTGTCTATAGAGAAATTTTCATTGGTGCAGACAAGTTCAAACAAATCTCCCACTGCACTGCCATTGTAAATTACACTGGCAGAACTGGTTGTATCTCCCTTTTTCACCACTCGCAGTTCTATCAATGTTTTGCCAAAATAATAAACAATCTTTTGCCCCAAAGTCCATTCATAACAATCACTAACATCTTCCGAACCAAGCGAAATTTGCAGGTTAATGTCGTCTTTGCTGGCAAGATAATAGTTGTCCCCACCATCTGTCAATTCGGCAGTAGCAGACAGTGTTACATTGCCCACGCTTTGTCTTAATTTTAGTTGAGAGTTTGCAAGTATTACATCGCTAATAGGCGTAGTGTTTTTATCTGCATTGGATATGGATAAAATGTCTAGCACTGTCTTTTTTGCAGTAACTGTATAAGTTGCATCAGAGGATAATGTCATAATATAATTATCAGAAGTGCATGCAAAATTTCCTGCAACAATATTGTAAACTCCCACCTTGTAACAAGTATTTTTGACTACATTTGTGTCATGTTTCTGCAATGCGAAACTGCCAGCAAAGGTTGGAGCAGTGGTCAAACTTTCGTCAAATGTCAATGTGTTGTCTATATTGTAAGAATACTGATTGAGAGAGATATCCGAGCCATAGGTAACGACTGGAGAAGTTGGAACAACAGTAACTTTTCTTGGCAAAATCTGCAAATAACAATTATCCAACACTAAAGAATAGTTTTCTCCCAAAGAGGCATCGCCTAATGTTAATGGATAACGTCCCACCACCTCGGTATCTTTGCCAATTTTATGTCTAGCAAGTTTGCCTGACGAAACAGGTTCTACCACCACATCTACTGTTTTGAAACTAAAATTTGGGTCGCCTTGTCCATAAGTTTTGTAAACAACTGGATATTGTTGCCCATCGATTTCAATCTTTTCTGATGTATCCAGCACTATATGAACTTGCTTTTGCTTAATCTCATAGCAATATGTTTTGGAAGTGTCAAAGCAGAGTTCATAATGCTCCATTCCTGCATTTACAACTACGCTTTCGTCCAGCATAATTTTGTACCTGCCACAATCTTTCATTTCGTCCACAAACACTTCACCGCTGGACAAAACTTTTACATATTTGCCATCTTTTTGCATTGTCAAAAAGTTGGTGTTTTGAGGCAAAATGTCAGATGATGTTTCGCCGTTTATAAAATTGCCTTCAATTATATAAGAAGAATACAAACCGTCTATTGTCGAAACAACAGTTCCGTCATACACTCTGCTTGCATCAAACCCATCACTGTAATATGGCTTGATATATGGAGTAACCGTCAATTTTTCTCTTTTTGTAGTGAGATAAGAATCTAACACTGTAACTCTATAGTTTTCCTTTTTGGAAGATGGAGAGTCAAAGAAAAATTCTCTAAGTGAAATTTTGAATTTTTTGTATATATTCTTGTCCGAGTTGGTTACTTCGTCTAATCTTAATGACAGCCCCATTTTGTCTTCGCCAATCAGTGCAAGTTTGCCCTCTTCAAATACTTCATTGCATTGCTTGTTTTGCACTACAACCTTGCCTGCCACTGTCAGACTTTCCACCATCTTTAGTTGATATCCCTCACTCACTCCTACAACATCAGTCGCCTTGTAATATTCGTCTAGGACATCTGCAAATTTTATCACAACCTCTGCCGGCAACACTTCATAAACTATTCGTGAAATGCTCATTTTTGCATCTTCACATAGGGAGAAGTTGTAGTTTTTGTTTTTGGTGTTGTCCACTGCATAATAATATGTTCCCACTGGGGCAAGCATATTTTTTTCTCCAAGAGAGGCTGTGGTGTTGTAACTTACAAATATAAATGGTAAAATTTCTTTCTCGTCCACCACTCCATAAGAATAACTCCCCAAGAAAAACTCATTCTCGTCTTTCTCTCCAAAAATCTTCTGTCTGCTCTGAGGGGTAACCTCAATATCTCGTGGAGAAATTTTTATTTTGCCACCAACGACAGTTTCCATTTGAACATTGCCACTGCAAACAAATTTGGAAGATAGGTCATACTGCGCCACAATGTCATCTTGCCACAAAACAGGATATTGATTGAAACTGTTTTTCTCCACCTGTTTATTGTCCTTCTTCAAAATAGCATTGCCTGTTGAAATATTTGCTTTGTATGAAACGATTTCACTAGTGATTTCTGCTAAATCATCAAAAGAATTTCCGTTGTTTGCATATTGCGCATAGTCATAAAGAGCATAGTCCACATCTCCTATATTATCCCCATAAATGATATCTTTGTCCAAAACCTTTACAACAACTTGTCGTGGAGAAATTGTATGACTGCCCTTTGTGTATTCGAATTTGTAGTTTTTCTCGTCTTGACTGCTAGCAAACTGCATCCTTGCATCAACAACATAATTGCCCACACCACTTGCAAGTTGTGCATGGGAAACAAAGACATATTTGCCTATTTCTCGACTGCTGTCGTTACCTATGCCATATAGCACAGTGCCTGTCTGATAATCTATATCTTGCCCTGTTGCAAATACTCCGTCAAAAGATTCATCGCCATACACACTGCTTATCACTGGGGCTTGCACTTGGGCAGGGATAACCGCTGGGGTTATGTGAATGTTAAGACTGCAAATTTCTTGTTGGCTGGCTTTTTGAACACATTGAACAATGTAATCGCCAACATTCAACAATTCTGCTGTTTCCACATAATTTTTTTTGCCATTATTTTCGACAATTTCGTAGTATTTCAATTCAAAACTGTCTGTCATATTATTTGGCACAAAAGACAAAGCACTTTCACTTTCCAAGAGATTTGCCCCTTCGTATGTAACATTGATGTCCATTTGACTATAAGTTGGAAGTTTTGTTTCGGAAACATACACCTTGATAGACGCAAACACCACACTGCCATCAGAATTCTTGTATTGCGCCGAAACCTCTGCCAACCCACCAGATTTTGCGGAAAGCGCTCCGGAAGTAGTTATGGTCGCCACATCACTTGGGGTGCATCTCCATGTTAGGTCGTCAACAGAATACTCTGCTGGAAACAACACCGCCTGCACTTGATATGGCTTGTTTCTTTTGGCCACAGTCCAAGTATTTTTGCTGTTTTGCAACACATCTTGCCCCGAAAGGCTAAGAGTGATAGATTTCAAATTCTCCTTTCCACAAGCAGAAAGCATAAACATAGACGCAAACAAAAGTGGAATAATAAACAAAAAACTTAACAACTTTCTTTTCATTTCTTCACCATTATCCAAAATTTTTGTTTTTTTGCATTACATAATAGGTCTTATAATTAAAGTAATTATATAATATATTCTTTATCTTTCAAAACAAAAAATTCATTTTTGCGCATAATTTCGCTTTTTTGTGCAAATATGCCTTTTCATTAGACAACAACTATTTGTGCACTTGTTGTGCAAAAAATGTTTGAAAAAAAATGAATTGCGGTGTATAATACTTGCATAATGGAGGAAGTATGAGAGCAGTTGTTCAACGATGCACCAGTGCAAGTGTAACAGTAAACAACAAAATTGTAGGACAAATCGGCAAGGGTTTTGTGTGTTTTGTTGGTATTAAAAAAGAAGACAATGCTAAAGACCTAGACTATCTTGTGCGTAAGGTATGCGGATTGCGAGTTTTTTGTGACGAAAATGATAAAATGAATCTTGCGCCAAAAGATGTTGGAGCAGAATTGCTTGTAATAAGCAACTTCACTCTCTATGCAAACACTTCCCATGGGTTTAGACCAGATTTCTTTGAAAGTATGCCTCCGCAAGAGGCGAAAATATTGATTGACCAATTTATATCAAAGTGCCAAAATGAAGGCTCTTTCCAAAAAATAAACAGCGGAATTTTTGGGGCAGATATGCACGTTGATGTGCAAAACGACGGTCCAATAACAATAATAATAGATTCTGCAGACCAAAAAAGATAATTGCTACTTTCCGCTGATTATACGTTATGTATAAAATATAAAATCAAATAAAACTAACTTTTTGCAAATGTGAGTTGTAAATATTTTTGCAAAAAAATTGCGTTTGCAAACATAAAACAGGAGAAAATTTATGAAAGAAAAAAGACTTATTACATCAGCATTGACATATGTAAACAATATTCCTCATGTAGGTCATATAGTAGGCTGCCATTTGCCAGCAGATATCTTTGCAAGATATTGCCGAAGTTTTGGCTATGACACTACATTTGTAGGCGGTTCGGACATGCACGGAACACCTAGCCTTGTAACCGCACAAGAGGTTGGGCTCCCTGTGGAGGTTTTGACCGAAAGACTTCATCAAATTCACAAGGAAATTTATGAAAAACTGGAAATAAGTTATGACATCTATTCCAACACTCATACAGACATTCACAAAGATGTTACAACAGAATTTTTCCTTACTTTGAACAAAAATGGATACATTTCACAAGGCGAGGCAGATGTGTATTATTGCGAACACTGCAATATGTTTTTGCCAGACAGATATGTGGTGGGCACTTGCCCAAGGTGTGGTTATGAACACGCAAACGGCGACCAATGTGAAAAATGCGACAGCCTTTTGACCTCCCTTGAAAATGCAAGATGCAAAACTTGTGGAAGACCCGCAACATTAAAGAAAACAAAACATATTTTCTTGAGGTTGGACAAAGGCACAGAGATGCTAGACAAATATATCGAGAGCAAAAAAGATGTTTGGCGCCCACATGTCTATGCAGAAGCAAAAAAATGGGTGCAAGAAGGACTTAAAGAAAGGTGTATCTCCAGAGATAACAAATGGGGATTCCCTATTCCACTTGATGGGTTTGAAAATAAAGTGTTCTATGTGTGGTTTGATGCCCCAATTGGATATATTTCCATAACTAAAGAACTCGATGAACAAAAATATCAAGACCTTTGGTGTCAACAAGATGCAAAAATTTATAATTTTGTTGGCAAGGACAATATTCAATTTCACACAGTATTCTTCCCAACAATGTTGCTAGAAAATGGCGAATACAACCTTGCACACAATGTGGTTGGGTTAAACTTTTTGAATTTTGAAGGTCAAAAATTTAGCAAAAGCAAAAAAATTGGTGTGTTCTGCAACTCTATTTTGGATAATTCCAACAAAATAGATATCGACACATTGCGTGCTTATCTGGCTACAATAATTCCAGAAAACAGAGATACTGACTTCAAGTGGGAAGATTTCAAAAATAACTGCAACTCCGAACTTGTTGGCAAGTTTGGCAACCTTTTCAATCGCAGTCTTAACATGGTAAAAAGTTACTTTGGCGGAACACTGGACCTACCTCTACCTGCAGAAAGCGAACTGAATGACTTGGACAAAGAAGTCTTGAAAGCGATAAAGGAATATCCACAGAAAATCGCTGAAGCCTTTGAAAAAACAGAACTTCGTGAAGCATACAAATTGGTGATGAGTTATGCCACAGTGGGCAATGGATATGTAGAAAAATCTGCTCCTTGGGCACTTATGAAACAAGAAAAACCAGCCGAAGCCCAAAAAGTTTTGCGCCTAGCACTTAATCTCTGTGCCAGCCTTTGCGTAGTGGCATCTCCATTTATCCCACAGAAGACAAAAACTCTTTGGCAAGACCAGTTGGCACTGTCTGGTGATCCAACCGCACAAGATTTTTGGCAAAACGCATCAAAACTTAATATCCCTACCCCTCACACTATCGGCACACCACAGCCAATATTTGAAAGATTTGACGACATCAAACTTAAAGAACTTCGAGATTTTATGTCAACCCCATTCGACATCAAAGAATTCTTTAGCAAGTAAAGTATTACTCACTTGTAAGCTATTACTTATATGTGAAAAATCACACCAAAATTTGATGTGGTTTTTGAAAAAACAACGAAAAATGACCCTTTTGGGTCATTTTTTGTATAAAATTATTTTGTTGAAATATTACTCTACTTTGTGTTGTGACTGATATGCAGGAGTTCGTGGGCGAGGGGGCTACCTGCTTTGCCTAGGAAGTTGGTGTAAAGGTCAATGATTGCTGGGTTTTCGTGAGATTTTCGCACAGACTTTTTGCCGTCACTTCTTCTCAACCCTTGTGCTCTTTTGGTGATTATTTTTTCTTTTTGTTCAGGTGTAGCGGTGCAAAGTGGCATTCCTGTTCCATTTACACAGCCTCCTGCACATGCCATAACTTCCACAAAATCGTAGGATTTTTTGCCAGAAGATATATCTCTTAGCAGTTGCCCAGAACCAGCAAGCCCACTTGCCACCGCAATCTTCACTTCTTTACCAGCGATAAGCGCAGTGCCTTCTTTTATTCCATTTTTCCCTTTTTTTAGAAGAAAATCCATAGACTTAATTTGTGATTTTTTATCTTTATTTGTGGACTTTTGAGGGGAAAATTTGTCCTCCAATGTTCTTAATGCAGACTCCATAACTCCGCCTGCTGTGCCAAAAATTACCCCAGCCCCAGAGGATATTCCCAATGGCAAATCAAATTGTCCGTCTTCCAGTCGCAATAGATTTATTCCTTTTGCTTTTAATATTTCTCCAACTTCTCTCACAGTTAGCACTGCGTCGGTGTAATATTTTTTGTTGCCATTTTCATCCACAAAACTATCTGTCAGTCTTTCAAATTTTTTGGCGACACAAGGCATAATTGATACAAAATATATGTCGCTTGGTTTGAGATTTAGTTTGCGTGCGTAATATGTTTTTGCAATAGTGGAAGTCATCTCTTGCGGAGATTTGCAAGAAGATATATTATTTTTGAATTGAGGGAAAACCTTTTGGACAAACTTTACCCATGCAGGACAGCACGAAGTAAAGAATGTTGAATTTTTTACTTTTTCATCATTGCTTGTCCACTTTTTTTGCATAAATTGTGCAAATTCCTCCGCTTCCTCCATAATAGTTAGGTCTGCACCAAAATCTATGTCAAAAATATCGTCAAAACCCAAAAGTTTTAATGCGCTTACAATTTTTCTCTCTACATTTTGCCCCACTTCTCCACCAAACATTTCGCCAATGGACACCCTTGCACTTGGTGCAAATGCCACAATCATTCGTTTATCCTTTTTGGCAAGATGGTCAAGAACTTCTTTTGTTTGATCAATATTATTAGATTTTTCATTTTGTTTGTTGTCTGTCATTTCTATTCCTTTTTGCTCTTTTGATTGTCTGTTGTATGACAACTGGTCATTTCAGACGAGGTCATATGACTGTGATGGCAACATTTGTGGCAACAAGGATAGCCTTCGCCACTTTTACCCCACTGACCATACAACAAAATTGTGTTGGCACCAATCTCTTTTGCTGGCTGAATGTCATAATATTCACTGTCGCCCACCACAACTGCTTGGCTGGCAGAAATGCCCTCTTGAGAGATAATATCCAAAAAATCCGGCTTTTTGGAGAAATCTTTGGAGTCAAATCTATTTTGGACAATTTTCTTAAAACATGACATATCTATCCCCAATTTTTCGCAAAAATATTTTACAACATTTTCACTGGAATTGGACAAGATATACAGGTTATATTTTTTGGAAAGGTTACTCAAAAGTTCATTTGGAAGAGTATTTGTTTTGGACCAATCTGCATCAAAAATAAAGGTCGAAGAAAGTTCTCTAAAATCTTTGATTGAAAAGGGCATATTTTCGGCAGAAAAAAGCCTTAATAACTTTTCAAAAAACCTACCATCTGTGTCATAAAGCCCATACTTGTTCATAAGGGTTTCCCTTTTTTGTTTTGGCAAAAATGAAAGGAAATTTTCAACTTTCTTTAGGACAACATCTCTCCAATCTTGTTTGCACTCTATATTGTCATAAAGGGTGTTGTCAAAGTCAAAAATTACAACTTTTAGGTTTGGGATGTCAAAATCCTCAATAGATAATTTGTCAAATAAAATTTTTGTATCCATACTATTATTATACACAATTTGTAAAAAAAAGGAAAATACTTTGAAGTGTTTAACAAATTTTACAAAATATGATATAATATTTTTGGTGAAAAATGAAAATATCTAGTGATGGAATTGTAAACGGAAAAATTTTGGATAAATACGGCAAACGTGGAAGCGAACAGCGCTTTGGCATGCCAACCTTGTCTTTGCCTATAAAAATTGAAGATGCGCCAAAGGGCACTGTAGGTTTTGTGGTGGTGTTTGACGACCCAGACTCTCTGCCTGTATGCAACTTTGTTTGGATTCACTGGTTGGTTGCCAACTTGCACAGGGACTATCTCAATGAAGGCGACAGTGAGAATTGCTATGACTTTATCCAAGGCAAAAATAGTTGGCACGACAATAGTTATGGCGGACCTTGCCCACCAGACAAGCCACACAAATATAGGCTTACGGTGTATGCTTTAAGTAGCGACCTTAATATGTGTGGCAACTTCTCCAAGACGCAACTGGATAGAGAAATGGCTGGCAAAGTGCTGGACAGTGCTACTATATATGGAATATATGACAATTAAAAACCACCATAAAACTGGTGGTTTTTTGTAACATTTTTTTTAGATAAAATTATAAAAATTTATAACTTCTTTTGAAAATTTTTATATCTACTCAAAAAGTTTGTTCTAATGTTTATTTTAATTAGAAATATTTCCCTAGTCTATTTTTAGTTGGAAGAAACATTGATTTGGCAAACTTTCTTTCGCATTGCAAAATAATTTTTATCGTCTATTGCTCCGCTGGAATGCAACCTTTCTAGTCTGGCAAGGTCTTCTATGCCCTTTGGAGTGATGTTGTAAGGAACACCATTTTGTCCTGGGATAATGCTAACACCAGATCTGTTTGGATTTTGGGTGAAAGCCTGTGGGTTGAGAGGTTCGACATTGTTGCTGACATATTGCGTTTGAAGATTTGGACCTTGGTTGTATGCGCCATTTTGGTCGTATTGATTGGCATAATATTGATACTGCACATTTCCTTGTTCATCTACATATTGCCCACCGGCATATTGGTCGTTGTAGTTTTGTTCTTGAGGATATTGGTTGTAATATTGTCCGTCTGCCTGCTGTGCGACCTGTCCCTCTGGGTATTCTCCATTTTCAGACATAAATTCCTGATAATCCATATCTGCCTGAAACTTTCTCTTTGCCTTAAAGAAACTGATTTCTGGTATAAGATAGAGCAAAAAGGCAATGAACGCAAGCACAGCACTAAGGATTGTAGTGAATTTTGGAACAAAAGTGATATAAGAGTTGACTGACTCGAAAAACACAATAAGGGCTTGGTCGTAGAAACTGCTTGCGAATACATAAAGTAAGTAAACAAAAACAATAATCTTTATGATAAGCACAAATCTGCAAGTGCGAGAGCATTTGGCATATTTCTCATCAGTTTTGCCAGCAAGAGTGATTTCCTTAATACCCCACAATAAGCCAAGGAAATAAAAAGCCACAGTAAAAATTGCCAAAACTTGTTGCACGATTTCGTAATCTATGCCAAAAGAACCATTAAGGATAAGGCTTAGTGGCATAATAAATATGGCAATGAAAACCCTATGGATAATTTCAATGGTTGAATTTTCTGTAAGTTTTTGCAAAAATTCAATGGAAAAAACACTGCCTAAATGCAAAACAGCACACAAAAGAATAATCAACGAAAAGAGCAATGTGAAAACTCCAGAAACTCTTGCCCCACCTTTTTTCATTTTTCCTCCCTCAAAGCCTGTGTTGTAAAGTGAAAAAAACAATATATATACTGATTTTCACTGTCAATTTTGACCACAAACTTATATTTATATACTTATTATATTTATGTTGCAAAACAATGTCAAACAAGTATTGCAATTTTTGGCTAAAATTTGCTTAAAAACTTTATATACCACCTAACAATAAAAAAATTGTTGACTTAATCGCCAAATTGGGCTATACTAGCATAGACCAATATAGAAAATGTGTAGGAGGCCAACATGAACAAAGATATTCAACCAAATTACCATGAAGTAGAAGTTGTTTGCGCCTGTGGGGAAAAATTTAAGACTAGATCTACAAAACCTGGCGACACTATCAAAGTGGATATTTGTAGCAAATGTCATCCTTTCTTTACTGGAAAACAAAAAATTGTTGATGCCAGCGGAAAGGTGGAAAAATTTCAAAAAAAATATGGCTTGTAATTCAAGCCATTTTTTATTTTAGTTTTGCCAGTTGATTTGCCACTTGCTCTATATCCCCCGCTCCCAAAAATAATATTACACTGTTGGATATTTGCATAGATTTGATATGGCTAATAAATTGTTTGAAATTGAACACTCCTTGCACTGCAAAACTGGGATGAAGTTCTTCTAATTTCTTTTTTAGATATTCTGCACTGCCAGAATATTCGTATTTTTCTCTTGCGGGATAAGTTTGCAACAAGATAAGGGTGTCCAGTCCGTCAAAGCATTTGGTAAAACTATCAATAAGGCATTTGGTGCGAGAGTAGGTGTGTGGCTGAAAAACACACACTATTTTTCTGCCAAAAACCTCTTTGCAGGTATTGATGGAACAAGATATTTCTGTTGGATGGTGGGCATAGTCCTGCACCACGATATTGCTTGCAAAAAAGCCTAGTTGTTCAAATCTTCTATGCACAGGTTCGTATGTTTTTATTGCAAGTTGAATAATGTTGATATCTATCCCAAACTGCCTAGCGACTGCTATTGCCAAAAGTGCGTTTTGAATGTTGTATTTGCCATAGATATTAAGTTTGAAGTTGCAAAGATATTTCTTTTTGCAATAAAGGTCAAAGGAATATTTGCCGTCTTCACACAATGAGATATTTTGGGCATTAAGTCCTGATTTATCGCCTACAAATTTAACCTTTTTGTCTTCTAGCAGGAGATTTTTTTTGCAACTTGCAGAGGCAATACATAGTTTTTTGGTTGTCTTTCCAAAGTTGGTGAACGACTGGCATTCTCTTGCAAATGAGCCAAAGTAATCTACATGTTCAAATTCTATATTTGTGATGACAGAAACTGTTGGTTTAAGTTGAAGAAAACTATCCCTAAACTCACATGCTTCTGTTATAAAATATTTATCTCCCCCTATATGTAGGTTGCCACCAAGTTGCGGTTGATTGCCCCCTAAATGAACAGTTGGGTTGAGGTTTGCCACCATAAAAATATGTGCAATCATACTGGTTGTGGTGGTTTTGCCATGCGTTCCAGACACTGCAATAATATTTTCATAACCTTCGCATATTTTCCCCAGAAATTCTGACCTCTCCATTGTTGGAATGTTTTGATGGTGTGCTTCTAACAGTTCGGGATTGTTTTGGGATATTGCCCCAGAAAAAACAACTAGATTGCTACCAGTAATATTCTTGCCCTTGTGCTTTGGATAAACTTTTATCCCTCTTTTTTTTAGCCCCAAAACACTTTCCGAGCAACTACTATCACTGCCACAAACATTTGCGCCCTTTTCTCTGCAAAAAACTGCAAGAGCACTCATACTTATTCCACCTATCCCCACAAAAAAAATATTGTTATATTTTTCAAAAATTTGAACCATAATATTAAATATGAAAAAGTATGCTATTTTGTTTGCTTTTTTTGTAAGTTTAATATAAACTTAAGTTAGCCAGTGAAAAATCACGGCAATAAAAAAGGAAGGTATGGGACTTTGAAGATTTCAGACATTAGAATTAGGATTATCAAAAAAGACGACACAAAACTTAAAGCAGTTGCTAGCATGACAATTGACGATTGTTTTGTTGTCCATGACATCAAGATCATCGAAAGCAACGAAGGCAATGGCGAATACTTTATCGCAATGCCAAGCAGAAAGACTCTTGATGGCGGTCATAAGGACATTGTTCATCCATTGGACACAGAAACAAGAGAACACATCAAATCTCTTATTCTTGCAGAATTTGATAAAGCAATCAAAGCAGAATAATAGTTTGGCTTAGTTTTGGACGAAAATATATAAACTTTCGCTAAAATTTATCTTGTAAAACAAAAAGAGACTCGTTGGAGTCTCTTTTTTTTATTTCTTACCTATAAACTTACCAATAACCTTAACCCCTTTTCCAATGACATTTGTTGTTTTACCAAGCATTCCATTTTTAATAACATTTTTTGCTATTCCAACAGTATCAACGCCAAGGGATTTATCAACCATTGAAATTGTGTTTTTTATTTTATCTGAGCCCTTTAAGAATGTCCTTTCAAAAGTTGTTTTATTTGTCAATAAATTTAATGCTGTACTTACAAATATTCGTGCTTCGCTTTTACTTTCAAACATAAACTCTGTCTCATCATTTAAGAAATACAATTCAATTAACTGTCCCTTTCTTATTACCTGCGGGTTGTCTTTATAATATTTAATTTCTTTAACTGGATAAGTATCAACAAATACTTCTGCTTTTGCAAATAACTTTTTTTTCGTTGTAATTAGTACAAAATTTTTATTTGTTAGTATCAACTCAGTTATTCCCTTTTTCTGTTTCAACACAACTTTCCCTTTGTATAAAACAACTTCATCTTGTTGCAAATCATAATTTTCCATAATTTTTCTCCTTTAAGTAATACTCTTGTATTCATTAAAGGAGTTGTATATTTCGCGAAATATTTTATAAGTCTAATAATTGTTTTTTCTTTTGATCAAATTCTTCTTGAGTTATGGCTCCTATTTCAAGCAACTCTTTTAATTTCTTAATTTGCTCTAAATTATTTTCATTTTTAATATCTTTTTTATGGAACAAACTACCAAACTTTTCTTTGCTTTTTTCAAATAATGACTTCTTTTTAGGTTCTTCTATAATGTCTTTTATCCCATCTACAGCATCAACAATTTCAATATCTTTATTAAATTCCTCTTCTGTATAATGAAAATTTGCTTTTTCCAAAGTCTTTTGCAATTTTTCTGCCATAGGCTTCATTGAAACAAATGTTAATGTCCCTGAAACCACTCCACCTATTACAGGTATTGCTTTTGATACACCTTTTGCTAAAGTATTTTTTGTAACCTTTAGCCCAACAGATTTACCAATTGATTTTAAGATAGGATACCAAAAAGTTTTTGTTAATGCCTTTTGTGGTAATTTCTTTAATGCAACTTTAGCTACTTGTGTAGACAGCAACCTTACTCCAGCCGTAGCCCCTGATACACCAAACATCACTCCACAATAAAGTATTAACTGATTTCTTACTATTTCTTCATCAATTATGCCATCGTTCCATAAATCTTGAGAACCATATAGATATGATAGTTCTTGTGCTAATTTTAGTGTAACACCATAGAATTGTAATGTATCTGCAGGTATAGTAGCGAACATTGCTAATCCACCAGGAATACCCATAGCAAATGATGCAAGTGATGATTTTGTTGTTCTATCAAAAATCAACCTACTTGAAATCTTCTTTAATTCACTTTCTTCTATCCCTGCCAAAATAGGGCCCTTTTCAATAATATCTAGCAAATAGTCTGTTTCTTTCGCAAACATTTCTGCCAAAAACTTTTTCCTATCGACTTTAACCCCTGGAATTTTTATTGCATTACTTATAATAGTTTCCAATGAAATTTCTTGAGTTATTTCTGATTGCTTTGTATCCTTAATTATTATATCATTACTCATTTTTTTTCTCCTTTTGTATTCAAGTTGTAAATATTTTTCCTTGTAAATAACACTTATAAAAGTAGTTCTTATGGTTTATATATTATAGTTTAATTACACATAAAAACCCGATATTTATTTACTTCTACTCTTCTACAAAATAAATTACTCTTCTGTTCTTATACCAAAATATATCAAAAAGAGAATTAGATATATCCTAATTCCCTTAATTTCTATTCTGTCTCAAAAGGACACATCAATATCTCTTTTTTATTACTCACTAATTACTTTTGAGTTGGGTATTGGCCTGCGTTAAGGTTCCAAATATCGTGGACATTGCCTGTGCAACCAATATTTTTGGTAAATTCGGAGAAATCTCCACCCTCACCTGTAATTTGCTCTTTGGTAAGCTTTGTTCCAATGTTTGAGGCAGTAACTGCGCCAGATTGCATATAGATATTGCCTGTATATTTGCCACCTACATATTTGTCTTGAAGGTCGGCTGTGGTGGAGAAAGATATTCCGTTGCCACCAAATTCTACCACTGCATAGTTGCCTGCGATCTCTGCTTTGTTGGAGATAAGCACTGCATAGCCTGCGCTGGCGGATATTTCCATACCAACAACAGATGAAATATCATTGTAACTGCCAGTTGTTACGCATGCTTTTACTGTGCAAAGAACAAAACTGTCTTTTACAAAGCCATCTGCGATGCCTGCGCTAAATCCACCTGCGTGGAAGCCATTTATTTCCAATCCGCCATACACTTTGGTTGTGTCGCCAGCAGAAACCTTGGAAATTTTGCCATAAGATAGTCCTGTAAATCCACCTGCGAAGAAAGCAGAAACTTTGGTGATTGTGGTGGTGCAATTTTGAATGGAATATGCTGATGTTGTTCTGTCGTCATAACCGACCAGACCGCCAGCCATACTTCCTGTGGCTATTATTGAAACATTCTTGTTGTTGTATGCTGATCTGCCGTTAGTTGAGAAGTCAAGGACAATACTTCCGCCTGTTACAGAGGAGTTGGCAATTGTTCCGTTGGTGCTGTTGCCATTGACGATAGCACTATTTTTACCCACCAAACCGCCAGCCATAACATAATATTTTTCTGTAGTTTTGATAACTGGATACAACACTTGTGCGTTGTTTATTGCGCCGTTGTTTGCCCCAGAAACACCACCAAGTGAAAGATAATTGCCGGAAGTGGTTGGCAACTCGATGTCAAGTTGTTGAACTTGAACATTTGCGATATCACCATTGTTTGTTCCACTGATTCCACCAACAAAAATGTTTGTTTTGAACAAAGTATTCTCATTGGATTGGTTGATTGATTTCTTAAATTCTACATTGCTTGCATTGCAATATTCAACTCTACCGAAGTTGTTGCCTACAACGCCACCTGCATAAGTTGCATTCAATTTGATTGAACTTACATTGTTGCTTCTGATGCCTTTGGTGATAACTGCGGAATTGTAACCCACTATACCACCAGCATACAAGAAGTAGCAATTTGAAAAATCTACATTGGCGACAACGATATGTTGAATGCCATAGTTTTCGCTGGAAAGTGCTTTGCCTGCCACAGAACCTATTGCTCTGGCACTTGCCACAACAGTTTTGACTGAAGTGTTTTCCCAGCCATTGCTATAATCCAACCCTTGCCAGTTGCCCACTGGGATATATCCCTCAGAAAGATTGACTGAAAGGTCTTGGATAGCGATGCTTGCAATCATAGCGCCTTCGTCAATACCGCAGATAACACCAACATATTGCGCTGGGTTACCTGTAATTGTAACTTTGTCAAATATCAATGAACTTACTATTGCATTTCTGCCAAGGTTTGCTACAAGTCCTACATTTTTGGTTGCTGAGGTGTCTGTGTTTGTGATAACGAGATTTTTGATTATACATCCAGTGGATGATGCGATTGTTTTGTCAAATCCTGCTGGGATTGGGTGAGAAGCATCTCCCCAAGTCCAACCAACAACCTCTGGATCCATATCAATATAATAATTGCCTGTTTCTGCGTCAAATTCACCTTGAATATCAAGCCCAGTAACAGTTGCATATTTTCCATTGCCCGCAAGTGCATCGTATAACTCTTGTGCTGTTTTTACTGTGCTGTCTGTTACAATTTCTGGATTGTCTAGATAAGAAGAACCAACTGATGAGAAGATATTAAGCACTGGGTAGATATATGCGCCAGAGTATTCCCATACGGAATAGAAATTCCAATATCTCACATCTTCTGCCGATGTTACATATGTTACAAAACTGTTTTGAGAGGAGAATTGCTCGTTGGTGAGATATTTGTTTACTGAAGAATTGAGTGTTTCGCCTGTTAGGACAGTGCTGGATATGTTTTCACTTCCGCCAAAGTAATTGCCAAGCACTGATTTTTGAAGTTTTGTAGTGTTTGTTTCGTTGTTTGTTGCAATAATACCTGCAATAGTTGCTGTGTTGGTATTGTCTTCGTCCAAACCGCCAAAGAATGCATAACTGTCATAAAGTTTGTTGTTTGTGCTATAAGTGCCAACAATTCCACCAAATTGGTTGGAATAATTCTTTAGCACTTTGTCTTGAGTTGTCCTAAAATAACTCTCGGAAAGTTGACTTTCTTCCATTTTTCCTACTATTCCACCTAGGTTGGCAGAAGTTGCTTGATTGGTCTGAGGAAGTGTTATTGCTCCTTCAAACCCGCATCTATCGATAATAGGAGAAATTGTGTCTGTGGCTGTGGAGTCAACATACATATTGCCCACAACACCGCCAAGATATTGCACTTTGTTTGCCACTTCTATTGAGCCATAAGTAAGGCAAGTACGAATTGTTCCTTGGTTGAGTCCTGCCACTGAACCTACAGCAAATGCTTCGCTGACATTGATATTGAAGTTGGAAAGTATAAGATTTTTGACAGTTGCGTTGTAAGCAATTTTGTCAAAGAATCCAACAAACTTATTGTCATAATTATCTGCTTTTAGTGTGCTATCTGTAATATTGACGTTGGAAATTGTATAGAAGTTGCCGTCAAATGTTCCGGTGAAATTTTGGATTGGAGACCAGTTGCCTTCTTCCACCACTTCTAATGAGATGTCATCTCCTAGTCGATAATTTTTGTCGGTAGTATATTTGTTGTCTTCTATCGAGGTGTCGCCGATTTTCTTTAGTTGTGCTTCGGTAGTGATAACATATGGATATTCTGCCGAGCCATCGCAAACAAGCACGTCAATAACCAAAGTTGCATAACGTCTGTTGCTGGTCGTAACAACAATCTGCCCTTGACCTCCTTTTTTTGCTTCAAAAGTGTTGCCCTCTGACTTGAAGCTCAAAACTTCTTCGTTTTGGCTTGAAAAAGATAATGTTGTGTCTTTGCCTTTGTGTTTGATTTCTATCAAACTGTTGGTTGAAATAAAATCTCCCTCGTCCACAACGATATACGAACTGCGAACATAGATAACTTCGTTGTCGGCAGAGAAATAGTAAATTGTAAGCCCAAAACTTACAACTGCTATTGCAACCACAATAAACCACAAGAATTTTTTCATATTTTCCCTCCATTTGTTGAGTGTATTATATATCCTCGGTGGTGATTTGTCAATAGTCGCCCATACTTTTGGCATTTTGACCAAAAAATGGGAGAAAGTTAATTCTCCCATCTTTTGTTATTGTTTATTCTTTATGTCGTCTGCCTTTTTTTCTGACAAAGATTTAAGTTCTTTCTTAATTCTTTTCATTTGTTGCTTTTGGATAGTCTTTCGCATATTGCGTCTGCTGATACGCACACTTACGAAAACTCCCAATCCACCCAAGGCAACGACACCCAAGGCTATGGCAACGATGACAAGAGTTTGCATTCCGTCTGGTGGCAACACTGTAAATCTTAGAACTTCGGTTGCATGATAATTGTCACCATTAAATACAACCTCCACCTCATAGTCGCCTTGCTCTATAACACTGCTAACAATACTTCCGTTCTTGCGGAATACCAGTGTATAGTCTGGCAAAACGCCACCAACAAATTGACTCATATCAAACAGCACAGAAATCTTGTCGTTGAGCCTTGCACCTGTTTGCCTTAATACACCATCCACTGCCAAAGTATAACCTGTAATTTCTTTCTGCAATACAGTAAACTTTTTGGTCAAAGTATAGTCATTTTGTTCAAACGCACTGTCAAAGATATAATTGCCAGTTAGTTTGTCTAGTTTTGACTGATTGAGGAAGAATTTTATTGTATATTCTCCAGCATTAGTTTGTGCATCAAGCGAAACTCTGTTGTTATTTTTGTCAAACACACCCAAAGTATATTCACCTTTGTTTAGGTTTTCTATGCCCAAAACTACTATGCCAGTGTTCATTGGGTCAATGTCGCCGTAAATTACTTCTACATCATTTTCTATCTCAAATGTAACATTGGAACGATATATCTTAAGCCAAGTAGAAGGCTGGTAATCGCCAAAGTTGAAGTTGTTGCAAGAGCCACGAGTAAACACTGCATATACTTTGTAGAAATATGTATATTCGTCGAAATCTCCATGGGCATCAAGAACATCTGTGGAGAGCAATTCCTTCCTAGAACCAATCATTTGATGTGGGTTGCCTTGTGTGTCTAGTTGCCACAATTCATATTCGTAGAAGACATCTTTTACATCAATACCTTCACCATATTGTGCAAGGAATTCCTCCGAGAATTGAACACCATTAAGTCTTGTCAATGTTGGAACATTTTGATAACTCAAAATTTGTTCTGCCTCATCATCTTCCTCTCCCACTGGGAAAGTAACTACAGCATTTGGATTGTCTATATTTATTTGCTCCAACTTGACACTAATGGATAATATCATACTGTTTTGTTGGTCAATAATTCCTCTCCATTCACTGTCGAACCTAAACTCCACTTGTTTTGTATAAACGGAGCCATTTACTAATAGAAGAATTTGGTCGCTTGGATGTTCTGCTGTGTTTAGCCACTCTGCATTGCCCATCACTTGTATTAGTTCCGAACGATAGACGTCCCAATATTCCATATACACTGCTACGCCATTGCCATTGATATTAAGACTGTCGCCATTTTGTCTGAGCACTGCTCTTTCGCCATTTGGCAAAGTTATCAGTGTATCTTGTGAGCCATCTTCTGTGAGGAAATATGTGTAGCTTGGAGCAACAAGATTGATAGTGATTGTCATTCTTTCTGCCAAACTTTCGCCATATGTTTGATAGTTTGGATCATCTACAAGTTGACCATTTTCGTCAAGAACTTTGCCATGATAGATTATTTCTACAGTGTTGCTTCCAATATAAATCTTTTGCTCTGGTGTTTTGAAACTAAATCCTTGTGGCAAAGTTATGTTGAGTGTTTGGATATCAAGGTCTTTGCCAGCCTTGTAAGATGTGTTTTGCAATATATCCAACTCTGCCAATACTTCTGCAGTGAGCACTTCTTCCCTGTCATATTTACCTTGCACCACATAGATAGTCGCAGTGGTTGTAACCGAGTTGTAGTTTTGCTTGTTTCCATACACTGCAGTCAGGAATCCACCATCTTTGAGGGCTTTGCCATCTATTGCTCGTTGTGGGTTGTAAATCATATCTAGCACCACACCTTCGCTGGTGGCAACTATTTTTTCATTCCAGCCTTCAAGATACAATCCATCTTGTTTTATACTCCAAGGCCAAGATGTTTGGTTGAAGAATGTAAGGTCTTTGTAATAAATATCTGGAGAGTAGTTGATATAGAATGTCTTTGCAAAGTTATCTAGGTTCAGCGAACCACGAACCACACAAACCTTAACTGTTAAGTCATATGTGCCAAACAAACTTTCTTCGCCCACATAAGTAGCTGTGAGCAAATATGTTTTGCAAGGTTCTCCTAGACCTGGTTCTGTTGCATTGGTAATCTTATCTGCATTGGTAAAGAATTTGTCTGATTGTCCTTCCTTCCAAACATAACCTATAGGAAGAGTTACATTCTCCAGCACAAGTCCAAAGAAGTATGGCACACGATAAAGAGTGGAATAATCGCCAAATAATTCTGAATTTTTGTCAGAATAGACTCTTTCTCTTATATTTTGCTTATCTTGTTCGGTAAATGTTCCTTGTTCCACCATAAATTCTACTTGAATTATTACGTCTGAATATTCTTCTGGGTTTTCGTTGTAGTATGCGGAATAAGATTGCAATCCGACAGAAGCAATTTTTTCGCTACCGTTTAGCCATTGTAACTTTGCACCTGTGGCAAGAGTGGAGGCATACAATGTTAAGTCGTCTAGAGCCAGTCCTCTTGTGTATGCAATAGTTGTATTTCCATCTTTAGTTACAGTAACGGTTACATCTGTTGGAGAGTAGGCTTTGATAATTACAAACTGCGTGTATGCCAATCCGTCAAAATCACCTTCAAATCTTATTGTTACTGTTGCTATGCCATAATCGTTGTTGTTGATATAAGACAATGTGTAGTTGGCGACACCCAAATCGGAATATTCTGGGAGTTCTAGCCATTCCTCGTTGCCCATTTGGTCAATATAACGGAATTTTAGCAAGCCATCACAATAATCTGTGGTGAAGATTGGAGTTGATGGAGTGGCAGATTTTACTTGGTCACGAATATTTGGAATGACAAATTCACTTTCGACATATTTCTTTGGATTGATTTGGAAAGTGATATTCTGCATGCTGTCGTAGAAGTTGCTGGACAATTTGAAGTTGACAGTTGCTGTGCCTACATGAATATTATCTTGATAACTCTCCACATATCCATATAGTGCGGAATTGAAAGAATTGTATATTCTCAAGACTTCTTTGCCATTAACTACTACTTCAAAGTAAGAACCTGTAGAAGACATTTCGTCTGCTGTCCTATCGTCCAATTCTACCTGCTTGCCAGTAAAGGATTCACTTCTTACACCTGCAACAGTATTGTTTTTGACAATTACATTGCTAATAGCCACTGGCGATATCACAAAGTTACTTGATTTTTCGCCAGTAAAGTTGCCTATACCTTTTATCCAAATGGTTGCTATGCCGGCATTAATGTTATTTTCATAACGGACAATCTCAAAGTCGCCCGAAGTTGACGAAACATATTTTAGGTTATAAGAACCTCCACCCACTGGCATAACAACAGAAAGTTTGTTTGATGCAACTTCTATTGCAGAGCCATAGTTGTATGTAGGAGAATCATTAACATCAAATGTAATATCTTCGCTGGAGATATCTTTTGGTGAAATATTAAATGTTATCTCAGATGATCCAGTAAAGTTGTGTGCCCCACTGCCAGCCACTGCACTCACAACAACTGTTGCCAAGCCAACATCTTTGTTGTTTCTGTATGCCAAGGTATAATCTCTATCCAATTCCAAAGTTTGTTGTGCAAATGTTACTGGATAATCTTTGCCAATGTATGTGCCTGAATATATTTCGGAAGTAAAGAAGTTTCGGTCAAATGTTGCATCGGAGATATTCCTTCTTTCAATATTGAACTCCAACTCAAACTCCCCTGCGAAAACATTGCTGGCACTTCCGGTAAATTTAATCTTTACCTTGCCTTTGTTTTCGCTAGTAAAGTTGCCCAAGCCGTCTAATGCTGTTGCGTTGATATTTTCGCCAGTTGCTTCGAAATATCCTCCTGTAGCAAGTGCAAAGTCGTTGACTGTAAAGACATAACTCTTGCTATAAGAAGTTTCTTTCAGTTGCATTTTGATCATCAGTGGCGAAATCTTAATCTCGCTACCTGTATAGACAAGTTGTGGGAACTGATAAGACACATCCTCTGCCGTAAGGGCTATTTTTGCTATTCCATAAGTTTTGGAAAGGTTGCCAACATAATTGCCTTTGAATATGACAGTGGCGGTTGGCATATTGCTAGATGTCATATTGCCATAGATATCATGAGAAATTCTCTGGCAGTTGGAGTATATCACTTCGTAATCTTCTTCTGCGACCAAACTTTCTCCATTGTCCGAAATGGTGAGTTGTGGCTTGGTTTCTCCCATGTTATACCTATACAAATACAACGAACCTATCTTGCTGGTTGGAGTTGGCAATTCTATCAAGATATCATCACTTGATGACACATCTTTTGGACTGATTACAAATTGTTTTGCCACACTGCCTGCAAAGTTTGAGTTGCCAATGGCTTCAAACACCACAGTAGCAGTGCCTGCGTTGGTGTTGTTTGCGTAACTCTTTATTGTAAAGTTGCCTAGGCCTGTTTGATTGTCAAACAAGACTAATGTTTCTTGATGAGTGCCACAAACGAACTTCAATACAAAATCTCCTGCAGATAGTGTTGTTGATTCATTTTTGCCTTGATATTGCTTTTCAGAGGTCAACTTGAACTCAAATTCTTCTGGATAAAGCGACATATCTCTTGGAACAATATTGAATGTCAATTTGCTAACACTGCTCGAACTATAGTTATTTCTGCCTACGATTACTATTGTCTTGGTGCCTACATTTATCTTATCTTGCGAGCCGTCATAATTCAATGTGTAGTCTGTGCCAAGGGAAAGTGTATTGTTTTTGTTTTTCAACCCAACACTGCCATCTGCTCCCTTAAATATCAAGTTTTCCAATCTGACTTCAGAGCCAGTGTATTCCACATCTGCAATGCTCACTCCCTCTAGAATAGACGAAATTTCCATAGGAGAGATGTCAAATGTAAAGTATGCTGTGCCAGAGTAGTTGCCATATCCTGTGGCATACAACACATTGATAGAATTTACATCTACACATCCGTCAAGCACGCCTACATAATAATCCCCGCTGGCATTAATAGTTGCACGTTTTTGCAATGTTACTCTGCTATCACCTACAAGGAGGCTTAGGACAAAGTTTGGAATAATCACATCACCTGTGTATGTTGCGCTTGCATTAAACTTGAAGGCTGTAATATCGTCATCAATAGTTACCTTTTGCACATAATTATTCAACATAATTCTGCAATTTGATGTTGCATCTTCTCCCTCATTTATCCACTTATCCAGAGCAGACTGGATATCCAGAGGGTCTATGTTGAAGTAGGAGTAGATTGAACCGCTATAATTGTTTTGTCCTGTAACTTTTACAAATGCAGAACCCACATTGATTGCATAATCACTTTCTGTTGGGTTGTCAATGATTCTTGACACAAAATCCAACTTGAAGTTAGGAAGGTTGTTATTGCCTTCGTTGATTGTGGCTATCCTTCTATATTCCACCGAGCCATCTTCTAGCACAAATTTTTGATACAAAGCCACTGCCTTATTTTGCACAGCACCTGTGTATGTTGTGCTAGAAAGGTTGAGTGAAATAGCAGTCATTGTGTCTTGCAAATCTTCTGTTTGATCCACCACAAAGAACAGACCGTCTTTCATTTCTTTTGGCAAGATTTCAAAAGTCTTGTCCAAAGTTCCTGTGAAGTTTCTGCTGAGAGTTATGCGGATAGTTGGGCTAGCGGAAACATTTAGTGGAACATTGATATTGTTGAAATATTCAAGGTCTTTGCTTGTCCAGTTGGACATCGCTAGTGGATAAGAACTTGCGCCTACTACAAAGGATATTGCCTCTATATTTGGTCTAATTTCCTCGCCTGAATATTCAAATGTATCTTTGTCCAATGTTACAACAAACATATTGCTGTTTTCTTGTGTTACTTCTAGTGGAGTGATAACAAATTGCACATTCACCGAACCACTAAAGTTGCCTTTGCCACTGGCAGTTATTGTTCCGCCATACACTGCGACACCACTACTGTTGTAAACAACATTGATATTTTCGCCCAAAGAAACATAATCGTAGTCGTCAGCAATAAGAATGTAAGAGCCAAGGGTTGCTTTTATATTATCTCTCGCTGGGGTTATCTTTGTGCCGGTAAAGGTTTGAGAATTTATATTAAACGACACATCTCCCAAACTTCTTTGTTGTATGTTAAACGTCTTTGTAACACTGCCCGAGAAGTTTGTCCCTTCTTTTGCAGTTATTGTAACTTCGTGTATGCCTGCATTTTTGTGTTCGGCATTGTATGAGAAATTGAAGTCGCTTGTTATGGCGATATTATTTTGCCACAAAAATTCCTTTGTATTGGAATCATACGCTTTGCCATTTCTCATCACTGTTATCACTGGCGACAAGTTGTATCCTGTATAGACAAGACTGCTATCATTGACATTTATTGTTACGAAATTGTTGTCTTGAATGCTCATCTTAACTATTTCATAAGCAAGATAAACTGTTCCTGTGTAGTTTCTGGTTGGATAATCGCCTGTTATGACAACTTGAATGCAATAACTACCCACATCAACAGGGTTGCCATTGTAGTTGATTATTGAAGATTTATCCCCCATAAGATAAGAGTAATTGGCATCAAATGAAAGTGTTTTTTCAGAGTCTTTCAGTTTGATATAGTTGATAACAGGTTTGATTGCTCCGCCGTTATAAACAAATTGCTTGCCCGTTACACTGCCGTCAATTAGTGATAGTTCATAATTTCCAATATCATCTGTGGTGATTGTCTTTGGGTTAATCCTAAATGTCAAGACTTTTCTACCAGTTAGATTGTTCTTTCCTGTGATAGTAAGTGTTGCAACACCCGCATTGATATTTGCACTGTGAGAATAGTCAAGATTGGCTGTGTCAATATATGCAACATCTGTGCCACTTGATCCATTTTGTATATAGATTTGATTTGAAAGACTCTTTCTAATTTCCCCTCCAGTGTATGTTTCATCTGTAGTTAAAGAATCTCCAAACACCAAAGACTTGTTCATAACACCATAATACAGTTCTGTTGTACCCAGTTGCTTATATGCTGTTTGGTCAAGATTAAGCGCGTCAATTGTAAATGTCTTTTCAAACGAGATTGGAGTATCTCCGTTTTTGCCCGAAGTGTAGGCACTGGCTTTTGGCACACCTGTTGGGTCCACACCAATAGCAATGTAAATCTTTGCTGTGCCGGCACTGATATTATCTTTTATTTCTGTAATGTGATAATCAACAAACAAGTTGCCCTTTACATACACGACTACATCATTGTCTAAAATGGTCTTTGCAGTGGTGTCATATACATATTTGTATTTGAATCTAACCTGAACATCTTCACTTTCCACCACTTGACTCAACACCCACACTGCACCTGCGTAGGAAGTTATGTTGTAGTTGTCGTGAACAAACGAAATCCTCACTGCGCCTGCATTTTTGCCTGGATTTAGGCTGGAAATGTTGTCCACCACTGGTGTTATGCGACTTTCTATGTCATTTTTGTCGCTTTCCAATATGCCAGAATCGGCAAATATATCTACACGCCTCCAATCAGACTCTGTGCCTATTGCAGAACTTGGATAAGATGTGCCAATGATACTGTAATAGTTGTATGGGATAGCACTGCCGTCTTTGATAAATTGAACATTATTTTCACCAAAGTTGACCATGGCATCTGGAGTGTTTAGGACAATATTTTTCTTTTCCACCACAACTTTTGCCTTTGGAGAAAGTGCTTCGCCAAAACTGGTTGTTTCTTCCCCCACTGTTTTGTATCCACCTTGTTTGTAACCATATATATATGTTGTCCCTGTGCTGAGAAGTGTTATTTCTACCTTTACATAACCCCCAGCATCTAGGCTTGCATTTTTGGCTTTTTCGCTTTCACCTAAGCCATTGTAGTAGTTGCTGTAGAATGTATGGAATCCGTCTGGAGTATCCATTTTTGCAATGGATATTGAGCAAACAATCCCGTTGACTTCTTTACTTGTTTCGCTTGCAGACAAATTGGACATTATTGCCTCTGTTCTGCCATAAAGTTTTATGCCAAAACTATTTTCATCCAACTTTTCTCCACCCAAAACATAGAGAGTTATTTTGTTGCCATACACCAATGCACTGCCAGTTTCATCAACCAAAGACAAGTTGTCGCTTATCTTAAGGTATCTAACGCTTTCTCCATAACCCACTGCATAATACATTGCCACTGGGTTGGTTTGTGCTTTGTTTTGTGGGATAAATGCGTTAGAATCGACTTCCATATCCGAAATTGAAGCATAGTCATAATCATTGGTGATATCGTTGGTGTTTGGCGCAAATGAAATTGTTGGGTGATATTGAGCATCAATAGTCTCTGTGTATGTAAACACCGCAAACATAAAGTTGTTGTCGTCATCATTGTCTATCACGAGAAGTTTGAATAGGTCATAGGATTTGTATTTGTCAAATGTTCCGTCTGTTGCTTTATCTTTTACAGAAAGAGTTTGACTGTTAAGCACATTGCTTCCATTTTTCAATGTTACACTGCCATATGGTCTAACATAACTATTTTCTGCACCCAAAACAAGTGTTTTGTTGGCAGAATTGACTACAACCAGCACTTCGGTTGTTTTTTCTTCGGCGGTTGCGCCAACTTTTAGGTCGCCCATTTTGAGAGGAACAACTGTTATAGTTGGAGTGTATTTTGAAGTTTCATATCTAAAGTTGTTTAGCGAACTACTGTCCAAAGTGTAGTTGTTTTCTGCCAATTTTCCGTTTAGTTTGGCAGTAATCATAAACTTGCCTGCGTGTGTAAGATAAGACTCGTCAATCTCTTGCCAATAAGGGCTGTCAACTTCCAAGAATGATTCGGACTTGCTGTATTTGTAACTGTATGCCAAAGGAGAAGTTGTTTCACTGCCTAGCCCTGATACAACAGGTGTTGGGAGTTTGGAAGTGCCGTCAAATGTATAGGCATTGACAACTGGATTGTTGTCATTATATGCATTGCTACCAATTTGCCAACTTATTATGGATATTCTCTTTTGAGTAATAACAAATTTACATGAGCCTTCACCAGATTTCAGTCTGTAGTTTCCTGCAATAATAGGATTGTCTGGAGAAACAAGTGTAATAGTTACATTTTGCCAGTCTTCCTTTTTCTCGTTAACATTTTTAAGCAGTGCAGTAGTATTGGACTCTCTATTTTCTCTAATGATTTGCGAACTAGAGTCTACATTATCAGTAACATAAATATATTGATAGTGTGGCAATAGATAGTTTATATCCTTATACACTACTCCAACAAAATCTATCTTAAATGCTATTTCTGCACCTGTATAGGTTGTGCTGACTTTTCTATTCCCCTCGTCAACAGTAAATCCTGAAGATGGGAAACTGATTGTAATTTCTTTTGGGTTGATAGTCCATGTCCTTGTCTTATCACTGGAGGCAATTGATTCCAAAGTATAGTTGCCTATACTCATATCGCCATTAAGGCCATCAACAGTGGCTGTGTAAGTGCCTGCATTGATTGCTCTATCCACTGGATTGCCCGAACTAGTAAGAGTAACCTTGGCAGAAACATTGTCGCCTTCCATCACAGAAATTGTTGGCTTGCAAGCAATTTCCTCTCCCGAATAAGTTGCACTGAGCCCTGATGATGAAGATGTCAAAATTCCTGTATCCCAAGTGATAGAAACTCCTCTTTTTGCAATGGTCCACAGTGCATATGCCTTGGAAGAATCTACTTGATAGTTGTTGGCTTGGTCTCCACGCAGAGATGTTACTCTTGCAGTGTAGTTGCCTGCATTGGTTGCAGTGCTGTCGGTGTAAGAGCCTACTCTAACATCATCTTCTCCCACCTTGTTGGCTACTGTAGCGCTAAAGGAGTGTTCTACCTTGTCATAGACGATATAAGGCACTCCTGTACTGCCATCTACCTTCCAGTCATCACCTTCGCCTAGCCAATTGAATGTTGCAACCAAACGATTGATAGTCCAGTTGTAACTATCTTGTGAAACACCCAGTGCATAGTTGTTAGAGATGCCATTTCTGTCATAAAGTACAAAGGAAAGTGTGTAAACACCTGCATTGATACATCTGTTGTAAAGTCCCATTATATTTGCCCTTATAACATTGGCATCAACACCCGAATCTATTGTGAAGTCGTTGGCAACAACATGCAAAGTTCCGTCATTGTCTACATAAGAAAGCACTGGCACTAAGAACAAGTTGCTGTTCATATCGCTAAGAATAGCAGAATATTGCGAATCTGTCATAGAAGCAGATTTTGAAATAAGGTCCAGACCTGCGTCACCGTCTTTGTTTGCGCCAAAATAATAGTGAGCATTGCCATCATAAGTCATTGTAGCGCCGTTGTTTTTGTACTCTGTAAATGACACACTTCTCTTGGTTATTTTCCATGAAACAATGTTGTTATCTTCTTCCAATATTTGATAGTTTGAGTAACTTCTTTCAAAGGCAAGTTTGTCTACCTGAACGCCATACACACCAACATTGCTTGGTGCGACTGATAGCACTTTGTTATCGCTGTCGTAGAATATTAGGCTTACACTGGTTGTGTCTATACTGTTGTCAAACACACCAGATAGGCTAAGTGTTGGCCTTAGACTGCTTGCACTATAAACAAGAGAAAGATTGGCCCAGTCTGGTCTTACGCTCTTCCTTGAGATAGTCCATTCGAAGTAACCAACCCCAAATATATCCTCTAGAGAATAATAGTCACTGTCGGATATCGCAATAGAACATCTATAAGCACCTACATTGACAATTCCGCTTGGTAATATATTCTCATACACACTACCAGACTTGGCGGAATATTGTGCAGAAAGGGTTGGATTTTCTATTGCTCCACCTATCAAATTGGTGAATGTTGGCTCAAAGTACCTAGGTGCATTGGCAAATTGAACAGACCAAATATCTCCTGTTTTGTCTATAACAGAATTGTTGTTATTTATACTCCAGTTTACTGCCAATTTGCGTTTGATAATCTTCCAGTTTACACTAGAATTTACTGATTCGTTGACAGTATAGTTGCTGTTGTTAAGGTCTTTTACTCTAGCGATATACCCCTCTGTTGTAATATCTTTTGCAACATTGGTTGTATTGCCATCTTTATAATAACTTGCTACACCAACACTGTCCTTAACTCCATCACGAGTTATTACACCTTGTATTTCTTGGACGGTTATTGAAATGTCGGAGCCAGTAAATTCAAATTCGGTATTTTCTGGCCAAACGAAAGTAACAGGTCTTGCCTTGATAGCCCATCTTACATTTACACTTGTTCTTTGAACAAACACATTTTCACCATCAGTCACATACAGCACACCTAGGGCGTAGTTTCTGTTGATTAGTGTAACAATTGCGTCATACGAGCCTGCATTGGTCTTTTTGCTATTTTCCACCTTATAGTCCACATTGACTTCAAGTTCTTTGCCTGACAAATCTTTTATTTTAATATACACCGTTTTTTCTGTTCCATCATATTGTGGAGCATTTTTTGATGCACCAGCCTCGTCATAAAATCTTGCTACACACCAATCATCGCCATCAAAATCATGATTGTCGTCAAGGATTCTGTTTATATCAATTTGTGCAGGATTAACTGTTACTGTAAATCTATTGTTGTCTGGCATAGCGAAGTTTGATTTGCCACTGCTGTCTGCAATAGACACAATCTCTACAAAGTAAGAACCAGCATTTATGAAATAACCTGAATTAGTAAAGTCAGCCTGACCTGTGAGAACATTCGCAAGCCCCAGCGAAATGGTCCTGTTGTTGCTGGTGCCCATTTCACCAAATCTCACTGTAATCTGTTCGCTACCTTCCAACAAGTCGTTGATAGTATAATAAACATAATATGCAGTAGTGGCATTAGAATTGTATGTTCTTTGATAATTTGACAAACTTGTTACTATATTGCCGTCACGGTCTTTCCAATCTATCTCCAACTTGCGTTGAACAATATCCCAGTTGGAAATGTCACCATTTTCTACTAAATAATTTTTACATTCTGTATTATCTGCATTATACAATTCAAATTTTACACTATATTTGCCCACGTTTTTGATAGTACTTCCATCAGAAATTGGCTCTCCACTAGCATTGTAGCCATTGTAATACTTTGGAACAATCTTTATATTATCTCCGGTAAAAATGCCAGTCTCTATAGTTGCAGAGTTTGCGTGTGCTTTGCCATCATAAATAATAGAATTGCCTGTTTCAAATTTTAAGGAAACTTCTTTTGGCAATATACTCCATAGTTTTTGGCTAGTTTCACTGGATATCACATAGTTGGTTATTCCTGTATCACTATTTATGCGAATTGTTGCTGTTGCAGTATAATTGCCAACGCCTTTTGCTGAATATTCACCATCAAAATCCAGTACAAAATTGCTTACATTATCGCCCTCACACAATTGATCACTAGGAATAGTCGCTCCAAATGTTCGCGTAGTGCTGTCGTATACAAGAGGTGTTTCATTCCATACAATATTTATTTCTTTCTTAGTGATTTCCCATGTAATTCTTCTTTCTGCAACTTCTGTTGACAGGGAGTAATACATAGAATGTTCTCCTGTTAAGGCATCACTCGTCAATGTGTAATATTTGCCAGAATCTTTGATGAATGTGCCACCTATAGCGGTGGAATTGCCATCTCTATAATATAACACGCTAGGGGTTACATGGTCACAGTAAGTTCCATCCACTGTAACAAAACCTGAAAGCTGTATAACTGGATAGAAAGTCTTTCCGTCATACACTTTTTCAACAGCTACACTCTCACCACTGCTTTCCACTGCTGTTGGGTCCTTAGCATCACCATAGTGGAATAGCCACTTGACAGTAAGTTGCTTTCTAATAATACGCCAATTGACTGTTTGAGTGTTTACATACACTCCGTTTAGTCCAAAGGTATAGTTGCTTGATATTATTGTAATAACCCCAGTATAAGGGTCTCCAGTTTCGTTGATATCTGCCCCTCTAAAGCCCTCACTAAAGGACAATATTTCCCTATCATCTTCACCGAGAATAATATTGCTAACTGTTGGCTCATAAGTCTGCAAAGCTCCTGTATATTGACGATTGCTGTTTGAGGTGTCTACTGTCAAAGTTCTAGGATACACTGTCCAAATGTTGTATTCCTTATCCAACATAAAGTTGTAGGACTCAATTACTGGCAAGGATGCAAATGTTATATAAACTCCGGCATCATAAACTTTTTCTACACGGTCACCATTGTTTATGTAATACAATATGTCTGTGTAATAACCTTCTTCCAATTCCAAGTTTTCCACTGCCTTATATGTATTGTAGGTATAGTCATTAACGCCTTCAATGGTCATCGTCTTTTGTTGTCCATCATATCTTCCACTATATACATTAAATGCCTCTCCCCAACTACCAATCCAGTTATCTTTTTCTTGCAAAACTTGCCTATTCACTACAACAGTAAGTGTATAACTGTATGCCGATGCCATATCAAATTCTGAATCTTCTTGGACAATGGTTGCTGTTATTGTATATACACCTGCTTGAGTTACAGAGCCTACGACATCTGGATTAAATAATTCTATATAAGATTTATTGTCAGACTTAATAACCCCTTTATTATTGAGATTTACTAAGTAAGTGAAACTTTGTTCAAGGATACTTCCATTGTTTAGTCTGCCATTGACAGAAAGAGTAATCTTTAGTTTGTCAACAATTTCTGCCCCCATTCCATTTGCGCAATTTATAAAGGTTGCCCCTACTGCCAACTTGCCATCTTTTTGATAGAAGAAGTCGTCTGGCACAACTACGCTATTTGTTGCGCTATCAAAATAGGTGTCATTCAATTGAATAAACTTGTTGCCATCTGTGCCTTCAAGGCTAGTGTATGAATATCCTGTAAAACTTCCATCCACATAACCAATTATCCAATTTTGAATAACCGCTTGCGTCCTAGTAATTGCCCAAGTCTTTGCTATATCACTCCAAGAATAATTGTTGTTTCCATCTCCGATATCATTTTCATCTTTATGATAGTCGTTTACATCGGTAATTGTTGTCGTAAATGTTCCTACGTCACCCACATAACCTAGGTTATCCGCTTTTACCTCGCTACCCTCTATATTTTCAAGGACAACGACATCTCCATTGGTATATCCGTTGTACTTGATAATAATATCCTTGCTAATATGTTCGCCAAGAGCATTGGTGTAATTGGTAGTAAGTTTGAATCTTACATTGTCTTCTCCAATATTGTCAAACACTGGCAAGACAACAAATGTATAACCGCTGATATTCTGAATAGCATTGGTGTAATCACCCACTATCTTAAACTGATTTTCTCCTATTTGTTGAGCATAAACCCATTTTGTAACATTTAATTTTAGTTGAGTTATACTCCACAACTTATTTGTGTTGTTTATAAGGACATAATCCTGTGTACCAAAATAGTCACAATTATCTGTATCTTTATTGCCTATTCCACCACTTGCGGCGATTCCTTGTTGTATATTGACAAGATAATCATTACTATTAAGTGCGTTGGTGTTTTCTCCAGAATTTTTATCTAACACAGTGCCTATTGGCATTATATTATTGCATATTGTTTCATTATAAGGCAAAGCCAAACTTTCTGGAGTCTCAGCAGTATCATTGTTCAATTTGCTTATACGAAGATTATATTCGCTATCATCTGTTACTGTTTTTGCAGTCCCATCACTATAAATTGGATTGATAATATTGTGTGTATAAGTAAATTTGTTATTACTCAAAGACAGTTCAACTTGTGCAGGGGTTATTCTGATATTGTCAAAGAAGATAGGAGTTCTTCTCTCTTGAGGCTTTTCATCATTTGTTCCTTGTCCATTTACTGTTACCGTCACACCTATTCTGTATGCGAACGCATGCTTTATCACTAATTTATCTGGTTGATCCGTTATGGTAGGGTTTATGAAATCCCTTTGTGTTTCATGTGTGGTACTTGTGTCGTAATACACCCATCTGTAAGAGTAATTATATTTTTCTTCTTTGTTTAGAATATTGATTTCCAGCTTAATCTTATTGCCATAAGGCACTGAACATCCCGCACTGGCATCAAAATCGTCACCTATTGGATTGTCGTGTTCGTCCAAAATAGTCCCTTGTACATAGAATATAGGATCTGCCAAAGTCCACAATGCATATATGTTTCTGCCGATACGGACTTGGGTATCCAAATCTTTTAATCCAAATTCTACTTCATCAACGTAGTCAAACTCCTTGATAGATTGTCCAGCTCTGTCAAATCTTTGTAACTTTTCTCCTTTTTCTGTGTAAGAAATTTTGCGGTGGTCTTCTCCATCTATATTTACGCTATAGGTATTACCATATGTTGTAGTTATCCTTACCCATTCGTTGTTGGTGAAGTCTTCATTTCCTTGATTATTTTCATAGTCGGTTGGGAGAGTGCTGTCTTTTGATTTCAAAATAAGTATCTCCACTTCTCCACCATTTTCCACCAACTTCCATTCTGATGTATTCACTGCAGGCTCAGATGAATCTGGCATTTTTGGGGCGAAGATATCGCTTACTTCTTTGTGAGTTGTTATAATTGCAATCTTGTTGCCTGCATAAGCCTTATACACTTCTTCATTGGCACCATTTTCAATAACAACCAGCACTCTGCCTATATCAGTCACAACAGTCAACCCACTATCACTTTTTGCCGTTAGATATACTGTTATATTGGAATTGTCCGAAACCATACTCTTTTGCCTAATGTATGGAGATTCACCATTTTCTATCGAAGAATTCTCTCTTACCAAAACAACCTGCCCACTGATTTCTATCATTGGAGGAGTGCTTTCTGATGAGGAACCACCAGTGGTGGTGGAAGATTGTTTTCCACTATCCAAGGTCATCCTTTCGCCTTGTCCTACCAACATAATGGAGATATTATTGCCACTTGTGCCAGAGATAAGATTGTTGTTGAAAAGTTTTATTCCCACAACTCTCACCATAGAGCAAGAATAAATAGCCGTTGCGGAGGAGGAGTTGTTGTTGCTAATCTCTGTTTCATCTCCGCTTACACTTGCATCAAATAGCACACTGCCAGCAAGCACTGCAATCGCCCCACCATATGTTTGAGATTTGTTGTAAGAAATAATAGATTTGGTAACTGCAAATGTTGCTTCTGCGACAGCCTCTCCTTTGTTTTGTTGGAAGATTGCACCGCCATAGCCGTATATATCTCCAGCAACTTTATCTTTTATATTGGCAAGATTGTATTGTATTCGTGTATCACCACTTATACTGAGCGCTCCATCATTGGCAATAGCACCACCATTTTTCGCCATATTTTTTTGAATTGTTGAATTTGATATGAAAGTTGTTCCGTGGTTGGTGATAGCGCCACCATTATTTATATTTTCTGCATTTTCTAATATGGCCCCATTCCCTATATTTAGTGTAGCATTTGTGTCAACTTCTATCATACTGCTTGTTGCTTGTATGCCCGAATTATATGGTTTGTTTAAGTCGTTCAAATAATATGGATTGTTGGAACTTGGACTGCTTGTGTTGATAGTCCACACCGCCCCACCATCAATGGTTATTGCACCAGAAATAGTTAGTTTTGCGCTGTCAGTTGCCTTTATGATAGCCCCAGTAAACCCAGCAAAACGTGTTATAGTTATCCTATCTGTAGTTCTTTCCCAAGTAGTTTCTGATGTAGTGTTGACTATATATGTTTCATTAACATAAATCTTGCCACCAATTGTCAATGCGCCAAAAGCACTGCCCATATCATTATGATAATATATTACATTTCCATCACTGCCTTTATTATCATTGCTAATAACATTTTCATCTCCCAGTTTTGTTGTAAAGGTGTCATCAACATAGAATTCTCCATTGTAATACAACTCTCTTGCATAGACAAAAACATCTATTGTGCAAGTGATTGAAGAATAAGCAGAATATGTGTTTTCGTCTGGAACGAATCTAACAGTGCATTTGTTTATGCCTATTTTGTTGAACAAGGTGCTACTCTCACCCCATTCAAATCTGCCCCCAACTGTTATGTCATGATTCTTTTTGTCCACAACTTTGCCACCCACCAACCAAGAGTCCAAATACGACTTGGAAAGAGGCTCATTTGCATTGTAATAAATAGTTGTTTGAAGTGTAGGTGTTTTCACCACTTCCACTTCTTTTGCACTAATAAGAATACTTCTGCAATCTATCGCACTAGTTTTTGAGGAATCACTTTTAGAATTAAATCTAAAATACACATAAGATTTACCTGACAAAATAGGTTCAAAACTACTTGTCCAAATAACATTTGTCAAATCGCTATCTTTAAGGTTGCTTGTAGAACTCTGATAATAAAATATGTCATATTTATTTGCGTCGTTGCTATCTACAAAATCTAGAGAGATTGAATGATATGCACCATCATACTGACCGTAATAGTCACTGGCGATATAATCAAAGACATTGGTATCTATCTTCTTATTAGATTTTCCAAACATAAAGTGAGAAGAATCCCCAAATGGATAAGTCTTGCCGTTTTCAAAAAAAGAACTATCTTGGCTGGAAGCAAATAATTTATAACTATTAACATCACTTGAAAAATACTGCAGATTCTTTGTGTTAATTGAACCAGTGCTGTTACTAACTGCTTTGATATAATCCAAACTAGTTGGAAGTATGTTAGCAAAAATACCCACAGCCGAACCTACCATAAGATCCCCGGATAGTTGTATTGGATATGCTTTTTTACTACTATCATCACATTTTATATTTACATTCAAACTTTTTGTTCCTGACTCGTTGGTGTTGTTGAAAATGTAAGGAGTATTTTTGATTGTCAACTTATCTGTTACACCACTCACAGCACCATTTTTAGATTTGTTGCCTGTTATTTGACCGCCAGAAATCTCAACTTTTGCCGAAGAACCTTCGTTTATATAGACAATACAATTATCTGCAGAATTCCCGCTGATAAGTCCACCATTCATAGTAAGAGAACCAGTAACGGAGATGATATTTTTACTGCTTGTGCTGGTGTTGTTGTAAATCTTTACACCGCCAGAAATAGTTGTTGTGCCACCAAGAGACAAGATATTTGCACAGTCACTGTTATTGTAAATAGCACCACCAAAAAGATTAAGTGTTGCGCCATTGTATATTGCACAACCATCAGAACCAGAAACGTTGTTGTTTGAGAAAGCCCCACCAATAATAGTTGTTGTTGAACTGCCTGCAAGATACAATGCACCACCTGCATTCACATTGTTTTCGTAGAAATTTCCACTTGAAATCTCTAGCAAGCAATCATCTCCAACATAAACTGTTCCGTAGCCGTTTCCTCTACCATTTTGCACAAAATCTCCGCCAAAAATATTGATTTCTGATGTTCCACCTGCATACAAAACCGCACCAAGCTGTATAATTTTTAGGAAAGATACTTCACCAAGTGAATAGCCTTTTTGCCCCACGTTGGATATATAGTTTCCTGCAAATTTTGCACCGTCAAAAATATCTATTATTGCATTGTATGCACCAATAGCACCGCCAGTCAGACCATTATTACCCTCAAACATTCCGCCATAGATAGCGACTTTGCTGTCTTTTGCAAAGATTGCCCCACCAGCACCATTAAAATCATCTGATGCATAGGTAAAGTTTGATACAAAAAGCCCGTCATAAATTTCTACATTTCCTTCGGAGTAAATTGCCGAGCCAAAGCAAGCCGAGTTGCTTTCAAATGTTCCACCAAATACTTGTAATGTTGTGCCACTAGCAACTTTAATTACTCCACCAAGAGAAGATGTAGTGCCGTCTAGTTGAACAACATTGTGTTCAAATGTGCCGCCATTGATTATTGCAGAGCCGTATTGCAAATCTACCACAGAACCATTGCTTGCGTTGTTGTAGAATATTCCGTCATTTATCTCTACATAAGCATCTTCAACTAGGTTTTCTATCACACCACTGGTGTTGCCATGGAAAGAACCAGAGTTGATAACAACAGTTCCCTTGTTGGTTATTGCAGGAGTTAGGCTAGTATTGCGGATAATTGTTCCGTTGTTTATTTCGATATAACCTTCATTGCAAATAGGGGCAGAAATAAACTCGCTGGCAGAAATAATCATTGTGCCATAGTTCTCTATCGCATAATATCCCTCTCTGCTCCCAGCGGTGAGTGTTAGGTTGTCTATTATAAGCGTTCCATAGTTTACAAATAAAATTGCCCGTTTTTCAGCTGAATTTCCATACTTGGTATCTGCAATAACATCAGTAACATTTACCACAACACCTTGATATACTTCATACATTACTAGGTTGTCTGAGGCATAGCTGTTTAGTGGGTATACATTGACTCGAGATAATACATTATTTCTATCTGCTTTGTCAAATTTTTGTGACGAATTTATTACTTTATTATCGTATGAACCACTTTCGTTATCCACTGCAAGAGTGGTTGACACGTCATTTTGTATTTTAAGTTTTTTGCCTAGTGAAACAAAGATTTTGGTGTAATCTTCTGCTTTTAGAACAGTTCCTTCTATTGTTGCAATGATTGAGCCATTGCTATTGTTGTCAAGTGCTGGGTTTACTGTGGAATCTGCTGAAAGATTTTTTAGTGTGAGATTGGACTCACTTTTTGCTTCACCACCCTCATCTTTTCTTACTACAGTTAATTTACCCAATATCTGCACCTTGCCAGACAAGACAATGTTAACTTTTGAATACAACTTATCACTGCTCATTTTGTTGTAATTTATTGCCACTTCTTCGTTGTTATTGGCTTGTATTAAACTATCAGCAATTATTATTCCACCAGAACTACCAGTCCCAACTTGCATCCAAATTTGCGAACCAGTGTTAGCACTAATTGCTCCGCCTGAAGTGTTGTAAATGTTGTTGTTGGCGATTGTAGAGTTGGAAATATTAAGTTCACTATCAACAACATCAAAACCTGACAAGCCAGCAGATTTTACATCTAATCCCAATTCTGAACTAGGGTTTCCCTGTGCATAGTTGCTGGAAACATAACTGTTTAGTAAGTTCAAACTCCTTGCAGTATAAATTGCACCGCCAAGAATCGTAGAACTGCCATTTTCTATGCCATTATTCACCACCTGAACATTATTGAGTATAAGATTATACGCATAGATTGCACTACCACAACCTGCGTTGACAATATTCCCCACAAACTCGCAATTGGAAAGTGTGCTTTGTTTGGTTGTATCTGCTTCATTTAATTCTATATACAACCCACCACCAAAGCCACCACTATTTGTTACCATATTCTGTGAAACAGACAAACCATTGGCAATAAAACTGGTTTTTGCATATATGCCACCACCATTTTGCACTGCAGAGTTGCCATACACAGATATTGCTCCCACACGACCAAGACCAAATTGGCTATCGCAACTTGCAATATAAACACCACCACCTAGTTTAGCGAAATTATATTTTATCTCTGCTTGATAAATTGTTGGCACTTTTTCAAAATATAAGCCACCACCAAGTCCAGAGTCAATCACTGCTTCTTCGTAAATTGCCTTGTTGGATACAATGCTTATATTGCTTATCGTTATTTTGTCCCCTTTGCAGTACAATCCACCACCATTTACAGCAGAACATTCTAAAATCTCTGCGTCATAGATTGTTACATTTGCATTGCTATCTACATACAATCCACCACCAAGTTTAGCCGAGCAGTTTCTGATAGTAACATCATAA
Source organism: Christensenellales bacterium (assembly GCA_051883495.1). Taxonomy (GTDB): domain Bacteria; phylum Bacillota; class Clostridia; order Christensenellales; family UBA1242; genus UBA7862. The sequence goes on along the minus strand of JBJETV010000022.1, from coordinate 58,310 downwards.
ATTGTTATAGTAGAATTGTCCACCACCGACAATGCACCTCCATTGCCAGTTGTAACGCAGTCCAGAATTTCTCCACCATAAATTGTAAGTGTGGCCCCACCTTTCACTGCAACGGCAGAGTCTGTTCCATTGTGATTTTGGATAGTTACTCCACTGTATATTGATCTAGAACCGGAATTTATCAAAACAATATTTGCTGGGTCAGCGTTTACTTCGTCTGTAACAAAACTATCTCCTGCACCGTCAATTATGATGTTGCCTGTCATATTTTTTGAGCCCAAGGTGGAATTTACAAACATAGTGCCATTAAAACCATTTGCTCTAACAAATTTGACGGTCTTGTTGTCCACAGAAATTGATTCATTTTCTATTGATTTTTCAAGATAAATTACTCCACCGTCACTCATCTTGCTGATAATGTCGGACAAAGATGTTCCCACATTACTTTCGCCACGGAAGAAGCCACCTTCCTTGTATGTTAGTTCGTCATAGCCATTCACCTTAACCAGCATTTCAAATTCCACTGGGGCGAACAAATTGGTATTGGTTGGAGTAAACACAACAGTAAACAACTGGTAACCAGCGGTTGTTCTTGCAGTCTTTGTGCCATCTTTCCAACTGAATGTTCCTGCGATGGCATTTCCACCAAATTCTGCTCTGCCTTGCGTCAAATGAGCTGTACTCAAAGCATGTCCCACAAACAAATCATCAACTTGAGGCAATTTTTCTATTGTCAGTTGTCCCTCGGCAGTGAGTTCGATTACTGTGTTTTTTTGTGTCCTTGTATTTGTATCCTGGTCAACCAGCTCATTTACAAGATAATAACTTCTTGCAGATTCCTTTACTTTGTCTGTTGGAAAATCTTCCACTGAAGCATGAGAGTTGTCGTCATAAGAAGTAAATTCATAGGTTATTTTATCTCCAAACTTGCAACCGCTATCAGAAAGTGTGTAGTCTAGTTTTACACCATTTTTATACACTTGCACCAGTGAATATGGCAATTCTTCAAGATTTCCTTCAAAGAAATTGACAGAATCTCTGAAGTCCGACACGACAATAGTAGTAGATGTACTACTTATCAATGTGGAGTAAATTGCACCAGTTTCAACACCACTTGTAAAGGAAAAACTTAAAGCAATGTTAGAATTGCTATCTGGAACGAAACATTGTGCATCTCCAGAATTCATAAAGTATTGATTTTGAGATAGGCTTTGACCTTGGACTAACCTTTTATTTGTATCAGCAGTAAGACCAACTTTTGAACCTTTTGACATTGGTCCGATGAGGATAATATAACCGCTTTCATGTTTAACATTTATCTTATTTTCGCCACTGTCATAAATACTTATAAGCCCTGAAAGATAAAGATACGCACCCTTCAGTATAATGTTTGCTACACTGGAAGAAGACACTTCTACATCATGCAGATAAATTTTGCCACCGATAAGATACAATGCAGAGTCTGTTGCGTTGCTAAATGTTGTTGAGTTGAATGTAATAATATCGCCTGTTGAAGAATTGCCCTCTGTGTAAATAAATGCCCCACTTCCTGCTGTTGCATTTTGGAATTGGCAATCAAATACATCTACGCTAGATTTTGCACTGTTGATATACAGCACTCCACCTTTTGAAGTGGCAGAATTTATTATGTCATCAGCAGTAGAGCCAAAGGAACAATTGTTCAATTTTAGGTAGCCATTGTCCATATACAACACACCACCATTTACTGCCTTAAAATTGCCAAATTTTACATTGTTTATGTAGAACGAATACTTTGTCAAACTCTCTGATGTAAGATAAATTGCACCACCATTGGCTATTTTTTTGGTGTTGTCGCCCTCAAAAGTTTCTATATCCGACAGGCTCAAATTGCCTTGAGAGAAGATTGTTCCACCACGAGATTCTGTCTGATTTGTAGAGATGTTTTTGCTAAAAGATACCCCTTCTGCAACCAGGCTACCAAGGTTGTATATTGCACCACCATCATTTGTTGCTTGATTGCCTACAAAAGAGCAACCTGAGAGTATTGCTCCTGTATTTTTGGAGATATATATTGCACCACCGTTTGAAGAGGTGTTTTCCAAAAATTCAGTTTTGCCGTCGAGTATTCTCAATGCTTGAGAAGAAGACGAACTGACGAAAATTGCACCACCATTTCCACTGGCTGTGTTGCCTCGGAATGTAGAACTGACCACTGTAAGCACCTCTGCCCTTATTGCACCAGCATTGGCAGTGGAAGTATTATTTATAAACTGACAATTTTTTACTGTCAATTCTTTTGTGGAATAAACTGTTCCGTCAGAACTGGAATTGTTTGTAAACACGCAACCATCCAAAGTGAGTTTTACGTCAGAATTCCTAGAATCTACACGCACTGCGCTACCGCTAGAACCTTTGCAAGACTCAAACTGGCATCCTGCGATAGTGTAAGAATATCCCTTTCCGGAGATAAATATACCTGCACAATCGCCATTTACTGCGTTATCTCTAAATACACAATTTTGTATGATATTATTAGGATTGGTTACTTTCAAAACACCATTTACTGTGCTAGATTTTATTTCGTTTGCCTCAAACAGAGTGTCCGAAATTTTATAATTCATATCGTCAGCAAATTGCAGAATATCTTTTGCAAATGTATTGGCAACAAACCTTCCGTTTGAAAGAGAAAATCTTATTTCTTTGCTTATTTTCAACCCAAAACTATCATTTGATGAGGAATATTGAGAGTAGCAAGTATTGTTGACAAATTCTATAGAGTCAAGATTTCCTTCCCCACTGCCGTCTAGGGTGATAAGACTGCTATTTACAGCCAAAACAGTGCCAGTGATTGTTGCGTTTTTAATGGAAATATTACTGTTGTTTGCATACAAGATTGCACCATTTATGTCCCTATTCAAAGAGGCGCTTTGTTGTGTGCAATTTGACAAAAATTCTAAATTTTCCATTGTTACATTTGCACCATTTGCATACACCACACCGCCATTGTCTGCATAGTTTGAGGTAAACTCTCCGTCATATATAGTTGCCTTTACATTACCCTCAAAACTCATTGCACCACCAAGAGAACTTTCCCCTTGAGCATAAACGTTGGACACAACAATTCCATCGAAGATTGCCACAGTGCTGGCATAGCCTTGATAATCCACTACCACTGCACCTTTGGAGGATGTTGTGTAGTCTTTTATCGTTAAATCTTTGACGTTGATATCGCAACTGAAAGTATTTTCTTGAGTATCTGCGGAAGATTTGAATACAACTATTCCGTTTGACGCAATACCTGTAATGTTTGCACCAGACAACTCTGTGCTTTCCATATTGATACTTTTTGCTTTGGCTATGTAAATAATCCCCTCACCTGTTGCATTGCAAGAAAGGAATTTATTTCCTTTGCTTCCGCCGAGAATTTCTACCTTGCCAGCAATATTTACATAAATTGCACCGCCGTCCACCGCATATAAATCTTGAAAATCACATTGTTCCAAATTGAATTGCTTGTCTGTTGCATCTATATACAACGCACCACCATTTCCGCCAGCACCACCACCAACAAATGAAGAATCTTTGATATTTAATATTGCATTGGAATATATTGCTCCGCCGTTATTGGATGAAGTGTTTGATTCAAAAATTATTGGGCAAACGTATTCATTGACAAAAACTTCTTGAGAAAAGTTTGCTTCTTGAGTTAAATAAATTGCACCACCGTTTGTCGCACTATTGTTTTTGAAAATTATTTTTTCATCTTTGTTTACACCTTCTCCCTCTTTAGATGTTGCCGTGATATTAAGTGTTGCCGTGTTTACATATATTGCGCCTCCACAACCACTTAATTCACTTCCAGATGCACTAGAAAATGCACCATTGGATTCCAAGACACTGTTTGACAATGTAACACTGCCACCATTAACTGCGATAGCACCACCATTTCTTGCCTTGTTGCCTATCAATTTTACATTGTTTAGTGATAAAACACTGTTTTTGGAGTAGATAGCACCACCATCTTCTTCTCCTGCATTGCAGTTGTAAACAGTTACATTATCGATTGTCGCACTATCAGTATCTTTGAGATAAATACCACGAGATATTGTTTCTGTAGTATCCAACCAACCAAGGTTACCCTCTTTTAAGACAAGGGTTTTACATTCCGTTACTTCAATTATATTGCCAGAACAACCATTTGCAATAACACTGTAATCTGATACGGTCTCTTCAGTTTCTTTGATAAATTTTACACTTTGAACCTTATCAAAACTAAAAGCACTTCCTCCACCAGTTATATCACAACCAACTATATTAAAACTGCTACCAGTGTCTTTATCATCTCCAGCAACCACAACATTGTCAAAAGTCGTTGGGTTGTCGATATTGATATTGCCAATTAATCCAGTTGTTACACCCCCTAGACCGATAGAAATCACTGCAGGCAAACTTTTTATTTCTTTTTTTACGATTGTATTGTTTACAAATTTTAGGTTGCTCATCATCAAATTGCCTTGCTGTCCTGCAATTTTTATAACATTATCCACACAGTTACTGTTGTTAGAAAATTCACTATCTTGCAAGTCGACAATGGAACCACTTATGTAAAAAATTCTACCTGTGTTGTTAGCAAAAGTCATATTTATTGCCTTAATACTTCCGCCAGAAACATTTATTAAATTCGTTGCAATGTTTTCTTCAAATAATGTATTGGAAGGAATAACAAAATTGCTCCCATCAGGCATTATATTAAAATAAACATTTGCTGTTTCGAAAGAAAGTATTGAACCATTGTTTGAAACATTGTTTGCAAAATAATTTTCGCCAGAGAATGTAATTGTTGTGTTGTCTCTAGTTGTTGTAGAAAAAATTGATTTGCCACTAAAATCTACAAAGGAACAATTTTCAAAAGATACATTTTCACAATTCACAAAGGATATGCCTTCGACTTTGCCATTGCCTACAAAAGAGCAATTCCTAAATGCTACTTTTTGTAGACCTGAAATTGTAAGCATTGGATTTGTTCCACTGAAAGATTGACTTGCTTTGAATGTAAAGCCATCAAAGGCAAACTTATTTCCCCAACTATCAATGTCTGATTCGGTTACATCTCTTTCAAAGACAAAAGAGTAAGCCTTACTAGCATCATTGCTAGCATAATAACCGTTTTCAAATTTAATTTTACTTTCATTGGTCATTGAATTTATTGCATTAAGCAACAACGATGCTCCAGAAGTTTCATTAAGAATAATCTCTTCTTGCGTTACACCAAGCATGGAGTCTTGTGATTGCGAGCTTTCAATAGTCGCATATGCCTTTTGACGTGCAAAAAAATTTGGGGACAACATTATCCCGCCCATAATCGCCACCACACCCAATAGCGACGAACAGACAACTTGCATAAATTTTCGGCTCAAATTTTTCATAATCATAACCTCTTGGCATATGCCACTAAATTGTTGGCTAAGATTGCTATCCAAAAAAATGCACAATGCGACAATCTTATTACAACTATGATTATATTATATATTATGGGCCAAAATTTAACAAATATTTTGCCACAAAAAAAATATAAAAAACAATATTTTTGTTTGAAAATTAGTTGACAAATTTATTTTTGCGTATTTTTGCTCTACAAAAGACATTTAGCGATTATAATTTTTCAAAAAATACAAAAAAATAGGCAATTTCTCACCTATTTTTTTCAAATTTCTTTTTACACAAAAACCTTTTGACCAACACAAAATGATTATTTTATTTTGTAAAGGCAAACTTTTTGAGATTTTTTGAGCAGTATAAACATTATTGCTGTAGCCAAAATCATTGCAACTGCTCCCAAAATTACTACCCAAATAGCGTCATTCGACTGATTGTTTGTAGCAAAAGGAATATTTTTAACTTCTATAGACTGAATAGTCGAGCCAGCAATTTCTTCGCCAGAAGACAGCAATACAATTCCGCCCTCTGCCTTATAAACTCCGGCACCATCTGCGCCTGATTTGTTGGATAAAATTTGTGTAGAACTCAGCGACAATTTGCCACCATTTTCCACATACACACCACCACCATTGCTGGTTGCGTAGTTGTGTGTGATATAGCCGTCAACAAGGCTTGCCGACCCGCCATTTGCCACATAAATCCCAGCACCAAAGGCACTTGTGTTGTTGTAAATTCTTCCGCCAGAAACCGTCAGTTTGCCTTTGGAATATACAAATCCACCTTTGCCAGACCCTTCTGCTGTGTTGTTGTAAAAATTGCCAGCAACAATGTTCATTGTTCCCTCGTTGTATATTGCCCCACCTTGATTATTTGAGGAGGACAGTGCCTTGTTGTTGTAGATTTTGCACCCTTGCAGAATGAGTGTTCCAAAGTTGCAAATTGCTCCAAAATTGGAAGAAGATGTGTTTGAAGTAAATTCAAAGTTTCTAACTGTAACATTATTCCCCAAAGTAAGTGTTCCGTTAACAACAAAGGCAGGGAAATTTACACTGTTTGTTTCGTTTCCGTCAAATATTATTTCTGCATTTTGCCCTGTGATATACAATGATTTTTCTGCCGAAATCTCTATCATTGCAAAGTCTTTGTCAGTTTTTTGTCTTACAAAATTCACTCTCTTTGTTGCAACAATATTTTCCGAAGTGTTTACGATATATGTGTCCATAAAGACAATAGTTCCGTTGTCATTTAGCAGTGGCAATGCGTCTGAAATATTGCCTACTCCGTCCAGTTGCACACTGCCTGCACTGTCTGCGAAGAAGCCACTATTTGTGCTATTAAAATAATACAATTTATCATAGACCACATTCACATACATTGTGGAAATTAGGTTGCTTGCGTTTTCATACAAGGCAGATTGTTTTGGAGTAAATTGACAGCGGTAATAGCCGGATTTTTCCGTATTTTCTCCCGAAACAAGACTCCAAGTTCCTGCGATTTCTTGCCCGTTGCTACCTATTACACTACCTGCTTGAGTTAGCCTAAATGTATTGATTTTTTTGGCGGTCATTATTGCTTGTGGAGTGGAAATTATATACAGATATTCTCCAACAACATCTACGACAACATCACCACCAAATTCCTCCCCAAAAATAATTTCATTCTCGCCATTTTTTACTTTTTTGATAAGGAATTTTATTGTCTGACTACCTTTTTGAGTAATTTTTATTTTGCCACTTTCTTCTTCTCCATACAACTCTCCTGATTTAATTTGGAAGGAAATTTCTTCTATAGACACTTCTTTTAGCTGGTCGCCAATTCCTACATACGCCTTAAAGTAACTCTTGTCCAGTGTAAATCCCTCTTTTGGCATTTGAGAATAAGCCAACACTATATCACTCTTTGGAGTGTAATAATTTATGCCGTCAATGGTCGCTTCATAATAAAAATCTGTTGTTTCAGTAGTAATTGCTTTTTTATACACTATTTTGTCATTGTAGGAATAGCACAAAATGTGCGCTTTGCTGTCGCTAAACAACTTGTTTACATCTGCACTTTCAAGAGGGATACCTCCATTTCTTGCGACTATATTTCCGCTAGCAAGAGAAATACCTATACTACTTCCGTCAAGCAGTCCACCTTCTATCACCAGCAAATTATCCCCGGCGAGTAATAAATTGCTATCATTATCTGAGGATTTATTGTCAGAAATAATCACCTTGGAATTGCGTGTGATATACAACTTTGCCCCACTTGAAACATACACCGCACCACCATTAGTAGAAGAGTTCTCCCTTGCTTCAAAAGTGCCGGATATTCTTACATTGCAACCAGCCCCAATAAACACCGCACCACCATTTGAATCAGAACTATTTACTTTGTCAGAACCCCCTTTCAAGAAGGAACAATCTAATATCTCTACATTCGCATTTGCACTGCTAGGCTCAACTATTTTCAATCCGCCATTCTTTGCGTTTGCAGTAAAGTTGCAATTTGCCACCACACCATAACTCACTTGAAGCAGTAAGCCACCCTCTTGGTTATTGTCAAAAGTGCAGTTTTCTACCCAAGCATTTGGAGTGCTTATTGTTACACTATTTTCACTTCCGTTAGCCTTTCCATTTGTAAATGAGCAATAGACCAGTCTTGCACTACCATCAGTGTTGTTATAATAAACATTGGACAAAAGACCATTTGTTCCGTTGTCTGTAAATTCACATCCAGCCATTTCCAACAAAACACCTGTAGAGTTTACAGTGCCTTTTTTATCAGTGCTAGTATCATTTACAAATATATTGTTGTTAAAAGTGCAATTTTGCATAATACAACTTCCGCCGTCAAGAAGAAGTGCACTGGCTTTTTCGGTTGAAGAAATGTTTTCAAAAAGACACTCATATAAATTGGCATAACAATTTGACAATTTTACAGTATTGTTTTTTGCCTCTCCCAAGAAGTTGCAATATTGCAAATCGACCGCTCCGCCACTTGCAAATATTGCGCCACCACTCTCTGCATTGTTGCCTTGGAAAATGGTGTTGACTATTTCAAAAGAAACATTTTCCGCATACAAACCACCACCATAAGTGTTGGTTGCTGAATCAAAACTATTGCCAGAAATAGTTGCATCTGTAATATACAGTTGACCTTTGGAATAGATTCCTGCACCTCGACCACTTCCGGTGATTTTGTTATTTGTAATATCTGAGTCAATGCCTATTGTAAGAGAACTATTATTGTTTGCATATATTCCACCGCCACTATTTGTAGCAGAATTGCCAGAAATAGTTGCTCGTTGCACAACAACATCTCCGTCTGCAAATATTCCACCACCATTTTGTGCAGAGCAATTTGTAATATTACATTGAGAATAAGTTAAGTCTAATTTCATTTTGCCAGCAATCAAAGCAGTACCACCACTTTCCACATAAATTGCACCACCATTGCCTGTTGCAGAGCAACTATCAATATTTCCGGCAAAATACAAATCTCCCCCATTTGCGACATAAATCGCACCGCCGTTGCCACTGACAGAGCAGTTCGAAATGCTAATCTCGTCAAAAGAAGCCTTGCCCTCTATCACAGTTACACTGCCATTTTCCCCTGTTAATTGGGATATTTGCCCACCTTTTGCTTTCAGAGTGCCGTTGTTTTGCACCCAAATAAGACCGTCTGTGTTGGCTATTTTATTCCCTTCTGTTCCATTGACAGAAATATTGTTAAGGTGAACAACTCCACCCTCTGCAATCAACAGAATGGTTCCATAATGAGCAAGTCCATTATTGCCATTTTGACCAAAATTACAATCGTTTATTGCCACTTCGCTGTTGGAAACATTTATCACATCACCTTCATAAATTGTCATAGTGTCAGTACAGCCAATATTTCTACTAAATGTGCAGTTTTGCAGTGTTCCAGAGCCGATTCCATTCCCATTGTTTCCTTCATTTGCGCCAATAAAGTTGAGTATTGCACCTGCATTTTCATTCCCGATAAAATCACAGTTTGTTATTGTTATGTCAATGTTTCTGCTTGCTTGGATTACACCAACAGATGCAGATTTGTTCCCTTCAAACATAATGTTTGATATCTCTACTTTGTCACTTACCACGAACCCGCTATCTGCAACACTATATCTTGTATATTGATTGTCAAGGTATATTGCCGAGGCACTGTTTGCTTGGTTATATTTTATATTGATATTTTGGAGCTTGACAGGAGAACAAGCATATATTCCACCACCAAAATAAACTGCAGAGTTAGATTTGTTTTCATCAGGATTTGTACTGATATCTCCAATCTTTACTGAATAACCTGATCCTTCATCAACTTGCCCCACAATCTCCAACATAGAACCTTTTGCAAATGCTGTCCCATCATTGTGAGATAAAGAACTATTTGAATAAATCGCACCACCCTGAACTGCTTCATTGCCATAAAACTCTGCTCTAACAATCTTTGCATACATAGGCAAAGCATAAGACGCGTCTGAACTATCTGTGCTTAATCCCGTTGGATAATTATAGAATTTAATAGTCTGTTCGCTATTTTCAAAACTAATTGCTCCGCCATTACCAAAGGAAGCAGTATTGTCATTAACATTTTTTGCTATGTTATTTGTAAATTCTCCACCGTCAATTATTGCCACACCATGTGCGTTGATTGCTCCACCGTGCGTTGCCTCGTTGCCGTTAAACAAAGCAACCAAATTGCTAGTGTCTTTGTTATCTATTTCTAGGCAAGTGGAAGTATACACACCACCGCCATAATAAGCCTTGTTGGAAACAAATTGCGCTCGACTATCTGCAGTGTAAGCATAAGTGACATTTTCTTCAGGAACTTTCCCTGCGATTGTAGTGGTTATTCCAGCGATTGCTCCACCGCTTTGTATTTTGACACAATCTCCCCAAATAGCACCACCATAGGAATAAGCATTTTGAGAAAAATTTGCTAAATTTGACTTGTAGCACCCACCGTTTATCACAACGCATGGAGTAGGATGTTGACATTGTGTAATATATTCAACTCCTGTTTGCATATTGCCATACGAGCAAATTGTTCCACCTTTTGCCATTTGATTTTCGCCGTTGGCCGTTACAGTATTGCCTGTGGCATAAACATCTGTCAATGTCAAGAGAGATTTGTTGGCAAGCACTGCACCACCACCTGCAACACAAACTCCAGTTACGCTCAAAGTAACACTATTTCCCGCAAAAGTAGTTTTTGAAATATCCACATTGCAAGTGTATCCACTTTGTTGGCTGGTGATATACAAAGCACCACCTCCAAGATAGGTTTCTGAATTTTCATTCTTTGTAATAGACACACTATTTTCACCAAAATAACAATCTTCAATCTTTCCAGAGCAGTCTTTTATAATCACTGCACCACCGGAATAAGTCGATTCATTTTTTTCAAATAAACAATTTTTTAGAAGATATTCGTTTGTTGGAGCAAGGTTGCTAAGTTCCAGCACTCCCTCTGTTGCAAAACTGCCATCTACAATGCCATTATTTTTGGCGACAAATTCATTTATAGTAAATGCTGTTGCAACACCACTAGCACTATTTCTGCTACCATTTATTGCAAACAATGCTCCCGCAGTGGTTGAAATGTTTGAGATGTTTGATTTGTTATTTCCGTCTATCAAATCTCCACCCAAGGTTACAGTGTTTATTGTAATACTGTCGTCTTCTTTCAGTTCAAAGTTTGCAACACCATATTTTGTAGATTGATTGCCCAAGAATGTTGTACCAGAAATATTAACAGCCACTTGGTTCGTGTTATTTCTATGCTGAACTAGCAATGCGCCGGCAACATTTCTTTTTATATTTGGGTCTGTTGGTTCATTTATACTGGTAGCAGTGTTACCAATAAATGTGCAATTTGTTATATTAAAATTGCCTGACAACCCACCATCTTTGCTTTGATAAAATGCTAATCCGCCACAATATACACCTATGTTGTTGTTAAAAGAGCAATTATAAAATGTAACTTCTTTTTCGGCATAATCTCCCACAACCAACACCGCACCATAACCGTTATCCGCACCGTTATTATTAAAGGATATATTTGAAAAGACATATGAGCAATCAGCCTTGCCACCATCTGTAACATAGATTGCTCCAGCAAAATTGTTAGTAGCATCCTTATTATAATTTTTGGAGAATAAACCCTTGTTCTCGTTACTATTGCCCTTCAATGTTGGGCTACCATCACCCATCAAATAACACCCATTAAGGAACAATGATGCAATAGAATTTTCGTTATCATTAAATTGTGGGTTGACAATGTTTACTTTATAACCCTCTAAACAAACTGCAGAAGAAGAATAATATGTGTTTCCACCGCTGATATTAGCTTTGTTATCATGAATATCCAAAGTTTCTGTAACCTTGAATTTCTTTGATGAATCAGTAGTTGTTGCATATATACAAGAGGTATTTTTATTTGCAAAGTTGCCCGAAGCCTCAATAGTCCCTACTTCAACATTACCAGTAACATAAATCGCCCCGCCATTGCTAGCCATATTGCTTGTAAGGATAAACTTGACAACATTCAAATTCCCCTCGCAATACATTCCACCGCCATTCGTCTTTGCTTTGTTGTTGGAGAGTTCTAGTAAAGAACCACTTACAGTCGCCTCAACGCCAACTTTTATCCCACCGCCATCACCTGTTGTGTTGTTAAAATTGATAACCTTACAATTGTTAAAAGTAGTAGTGCCATCATTTAACACTATTCCGGCGGTATTTCTTTCCTCGTTTTTTCCATCAAAGATAATATTTTCAAATGTTACATTACCACTTGTTACGGTGATAAATGTTCCAAGTACTGTATTAGAGTTAAACACCACTGGATATTTGAACTTCAATTCTCTATCGCTAAATTCTCGATTTTCTAGGAAAATTAAAGTAGACATATTGCCTGTATCTACACCCACGCCATTGCCAGCCAGTTTTTCTGCCACAGCAAGTGGAACTGGAGAGGCTGCAGACCGACCGGAGTTGCTCGCCGACCCACTTTCACTAACATAGATATTTGGGTTGGTTACATATTTTGGATTGATAAGATAGATATCACCTTGATAAATGAGATAATAGTCCATCACAAATTGCCCTGAAAGTGATTTTATAGTGTTGTTTATAGGGTTTTGTCCAGCCCCCAAGAATGACGTTATTGGTATAAACGAAACAGTAAAGGGACAATCGGCATCAGATATATTTTTGCCAGATTCGGTATCATATCTCTTTATCCCCGCTACAACAAAGCCCGACACCGCCGGAGCAGTTATTGTCGGTTGAGACTCATTTGTGTTTGGGTCATAGTTTGGTTTAGTTACCACAAAGTTGCTGGCAGTAGTATTGTAACTTTCCCCCGTGCTAACTAAACTATTTTGTTTTATTTCAAGAGAGGCAGTTTTAAGAGTCCCAATGCCACTTTCTTCAGTGGCAAACTGCAACAAATAAGGCTTTGTGGCAGAATATGTACTAGCATCAACTTCTTTGCCCAAGGATAGTGGAGAACTAATATTTAGTATTTCATTTGTTCCAATCTGTCCAAACTGACTACTGGTGCAAAAATCAGATTTCTTCAAGCAAATAACAGGTCTTACACCAAAGACATTAATTACATTAACTCCAGAGACAACGCTTCCTCTTCCATATTCATCAGGGCCATAACAAAGATTGGTCCCATCCGAATCCGTCTGCGAAAAATACCATATTCCTGTATTACTTTGATCACCGCACGCCAATGAGTATTGTGTTTGTGTTGCAGTTTGCAAACCATTCCCTTCTATTTCACTAGACAACAAAAGCCCTACTCTTGCTTCCTTTCTACTTTGAGTCACATTAGATATATGGCTAAAATACTTCAATAGATTTGTTTTTCCCCCAAAAGCCATTGGCATGAATGTTCGCTTGCTTTGATAAAATGTATCTGTGTATGACTTTGAACCATTTGTCATTGTTAGATTAACTGATTCTTCGTCTGTTGTAAGAGAACCCATTGCATTTAGCCAAGCCCTCATATTGCTTTGGTCATAACGACTCGAAAAATAATAGAATGGACTGTCTATATACTTCCATGGTTCATAATTTAATGCGTTGGAATCTATTATTTGGCTAGACGCCAATGTTATACATTCGTCGCTGTTTGTTGAATTAACTTGAAGGTTGTCTGCACTAAATACAGTCCACTCTATTGGTTTAACTTCAAATAGGAATATTCCGCTAGGTCCTGTTCCTGTGGCCGAATAATCTTCTACAGCTGCTCCGCTATCCAAAAACTTATCATACCCATGCATCGTAACATTGCCTTTATTTGTTCTACTATTATATTTATCGTAATAATCGTAAAAATCGTTAGCCACTCTATAAACACCATAAGATCTTTTCAAGAATTTATAACTTGATGGATCCTTAATGTAACTTTGCTCCGACATAATTGTTATTGGAGTTGTTTCTAAAGTGCTATTTTCACTGTAATTAAATCTTTTCCCAGTAAGATAAAATGAACTTGATATAGATGGCCATCTTGCACTAGTATCGGGAGACACTTTATAATATTTATTCAGAGCATCAACCACTCTGTTATAAGCATAAAATTTTGAACCTGCAGGATATGATACTGGAGCATTTTCTCCTCCAGAATAATCACTCACATTCACGTCTGTTAGCAATGTGTAATATCCAGTTACGTAATCGTAGGATATATTTTCTGTTTGGCAACTGGTATTTGGAGCAAACTTTGCCACAGTTGTTGTGTGCCAATTAAATTCTGAACCATAAATTCCTTGCAATAGTTCTTCAATATAACCTTTAATTGTGTTATGGGCCTTTACACTATTTTTATTTACACCGGCTTCTGTTGGACTAATTTGAGTAGAGAAATTATTATTTGAACCCTCTGTCCAAGTAAAATTTACAATTTCCCAGCCACCATTTTCACTAATGCCGTCCTTGACCTTGATAACAGTATCTTGTGGGTATTCGCCAAAATAGACCTTGCTACCGGGAATAAGTGAAGTTACTTCGGTTATATTACTAGCCGAAGCGGACACCTCTCGTCCAAACAAACCCAAAAAGGTCGGCGCACAAAGACACAGTGCCATAAAGCACAGACCCACCATTCTACCAAAAAAACTCGTTTTGCTTTTTTTGAATTTAGTTTTCAACATTTGGATAACTCCTTTTAGACCTATCAACCGATTACCTTGCAAAAATTTCATACATTGCAAGAATAATCAACCGACCACTTATTCCTCAAGTAAAGTTGCATAATAAGATAAAGAATATAATACTACAATCTTATTATAATAGTATCTTCCATTTTTACCAAATAAATTACACCAAATTTTGACAAAAAAACTACAAAATCTTTTACCTACCCTCCAAGAAAATGCGAAAAATTACATAAAAATTTTTCAAAAAAAATAGATGTATTTATATAAAAGAAAAAAAATAAAAACTTTTGTAAAATAAAACTAAAGAAAATTTTAGCATAAGATAAATTTACTGCTATAATTCAAAAAGAAACTACTGTAAGTTGAAAAAAAAGAAAGTTAATTTTTGAAGTAGAAATAAATAAAAACAAAATAAATGGATACTGACTTTTACTCGTTTACCACAAGAAATTATACTAATTTCTATTTGAAGATAAATTACACGAAGCACTTATATTGCTATTTTTGAGAATTATCTACATAAAACAAAAAAGAGCCAAATGGCCCTTTCTTGTGATAATAACAAACTTTCGGAGTTCATAATGAACAAAAATTATTCACAATGAACATAGCAATTGTCTTTGCAATTATTTAAGCAGTTCTTTGAAAGATTTTCCAAACTTGAAAGTTGGTGCTTTGGTTGCTGGTATTTTGATTGCCTTCTTTGTTTGTGGGTTGACACCAGTTCTTTCTGCTCTTTCTTTAACTTTGAATGTGCCGAATCCTGCAAGGACCACTTCTTCTCCGTTTTTCAGTGCTTCTGCAACTGTGGATACAAATGCTTTGTATGCTTCATCTGCATCTTTAAGTGTGAAACCTGCTTTTGTTGCGATTGCGCTAACAATATCACCTTTGTTCATAAAAATTTTCTCCTTTAATATAAGATTTTCCTTAAAAGGTTACTTAATGTTAGCATATTTCCCCACATTTTCCTAACAATTTTGCATATTTTTTTCACAAAAAGCCCTTTTTATTGCTTTTTTTGGGAAATTATGAGCATTTTGGAGCACCTTTTGTGCTAATAATTGACCAAAACCTGTAATTTTATTCACTTTTACATACTTATCTTCTTTTCTAATATAACACTTTTATCAAAAAAAAAGAAAAAGAGCCGTATTTCAACGACTCTACTTTACTTTGTATAATTTACAATCTTCACTTAACAGGCATAATATGGCAATTATATTCATATTGACAACACAAGCAATTTATCTTTTTCGCAAAATCAATAATGTCCCTCGTCTCCGTCATTTAGATAGAGAATCCCCACTGTGTTTGGCCCACAATGAGAGGCTATTACACTGCCAGCATTAGTGTATAACACTTCCTTAAATTTGCCGTATTTTTCCAGCACCTCTTGCACAACTTTTTTCATTCCGTCAGTGATAGAAGAATATGTTATCATTGCTCTTGTATGGTCTGGGGTATTATATTCTCTAAGGGTATCCTCAACATATTTTCTTACGCAATTTTCCATATTTCCAATGTATTTTTTGCCCACTTTGTTGGTTCCGTTTGCCACTTTGATTGAAGGTTTGATGTGCATAAGGTTTGCCCCTAACATGCTTAACATACTACATCTGCCACCTTTATACAAAAACTTCAACTTTTCAATAACAAAAGATGACTGCCCATAATATGCTCTCTCTCCCACCTTTTTAGCAATTTGCTCGGCGGAAAATTTGCCTTGGGACGCAAGTTCGCTGGCATACATTGCAAGTAGCCCACTGCCTGATGACAAAGTGCGACTGTCGACCACGTAGACGTGAGGATTGTTTTGACTTGCAACCACTGCATTTGCATAGCCAGATGATAGTTCTGCGCCAATTCCTATATGCACCACATCAAATCCTTGGTCGGTAAAACTTTTGAAAAAGTCCGCAAAGTCTTCTGGACTCCTTGCCCCTGTCTTTGGCAGTTCGCCAGTTTTGTCAAAATGTCTAAATATATCCTCTGGCTTTATGTCCACGCCGTCTGTAAAACTTTTGTCGCCCAGCATCACAACAAAAGGAATAATCTTGATATTAAACCTTTCGTATAATTCTGGGCTTAAGTCAATTGTGCTATCTGCAGTTATTTGAATTTTGTTTGCCATATCAATCTCCATTTATAAAATAATTTTAATATATTTCAATGTAATTGTCAAAACAATTGAATATTTTACAACATATATAAGTTAAAAAAAGAATATTGTATTTGCTAATTTTTTGCTATTTTGTCAAAATATTACAAAAAAAAACTTAATAATTCCATAAAACAGACAATTTGTTGATTAAAAAATGTCACTTAAAACTTAAAAAGGTCAGCAAGCGAACGAATAATAACTCCTAAAAGTGAGTCGTTGTAAGCATAATGCAGTATCACTGTCCCACGCAAGGAAGAAGTTTTTATCAACCCATAGGTTTTGCTGTCGGCACTGTTGCCACGGTTATCCCCAGCGACATATACATATCCATCTGGAACATAAATTTGCACCATTTCGTTGCCAAATTCGTCTTGTTTGGACTCTGCATATATAAAAATATTGAACAACGCAGGGTTGGTAACAAAATCTTTCATATAATCATAATCCATATCTGCTGGGTCTTTGACATAACTTTCGTCCAGTTTCATTCCGTCAACATAAAAACTGTAATAATCGTCCTCGATATTCTTTTTCAGTGTCAAAGTTTGCCCACCCACTGCAATCACCCTTTTGATTATTGTCTGGGAAGTGAGTTCCACAATGGCAACATCTCCTTGTTTTGGCTGTCTAAAACGAGAAACAATTATGTGATCTTTGTAAGGGCTTTTTAGGATTTCGTCCTTATCCGTAATATCTGGGGCCAAAATATTGTATGTTGGTTGCATTGATGGGCCAACTACTTCTGATTGATAGCAAACTGTATAAAATATAGTCATTGCCATTATAAATGTTAGCAAAATTGACGCCAGAAAAATAGCAACTTTATCTATCAAATCCCATTTATTTTTGTATAACTTATTCACTTTTGCAAGGTTATATTTTCTAAATTTCATATTTACTATTATATTTCAATTTTGCAACAAAATCAAATTATTAAACAAAATTTATTGATATTGACAAATTGATAATTATTACTCGGCAGTTACTGTGTAAATTTGCACTCCAAATTTTACTCTGATATTTTCTGGCAGTGTGGTTATATTTCTAAAATCTGCTGTATAAGTAGTTTCTCCCTTTTCATTTACAACAGGTGCAATATCGGATATCGTATAACTATAACTTCCTCCGCAAGTGGTGTCGTTGAGTGGTCTTGTGCAATTTACTCTTGCAGTGCAAGTCGCCTTGCCGTCATCTCCAACACTCCAACTAAATGTTGCCTCGCCCCACTCGTGTTCCAACTTTGGAGTTCTTTCCACTATAAGCACTGTCTGTGGGAAGATAGTGGAGTTTTCAAATGTTGCAGTGTATTTTTTTTCTCCACTTTGGAAACAAGTTTGTTGTTTTTCGGAATAGACAATAGGACTATCACTGCCTGATGTCTTGACAACAGTTTCGCTAAATTCAACATTGCAAGAGACGCAGGTGTTGTGTGCTGTGCATGATGAATAATCATTTGCCCATAAATAACTTACAGTGCCATATTGATGTCCTGTGGCAGAGTTTGTTCCGTTTACCCTAGTTTGTGTTGGAGCGAACATTTCCCCATTGTCAAAAGTTGCAGTGTATATTGTATAATCTCCCTCTGTGCAAGAGGCTTCAAAATATTGTTGTTCCACTTTTATAGATTCTTCTTCCAAAACAGACTCACAATCGGCATTTTTGCAAGCAACTGTTGCGGTGCAATAGGAATAGTCGTCAGCCCAACTATATTGAATATTTCCGTAGTCATAGTCATGTTCTTTTGCCTTTGGTTGAGTAATCACATCTCTTATATTTTGAGAAATAAAAGCATCACTAAAGGCTTTGTTTGTAAATTGTGGATTGGTAAAAGATGTTATCTCATCTTGCCCACAACCCAGTTGAATGATTGTTTTGGCAGTGATTTTTCCGTCTGCGGTGGAAAGAGTTTCACTTTCGAATTCATCACAACGGACACAGTTTCGTGTTGCGGTGCAAGTAAAGTCAAATCCGCTAGCGCTGTTAGGAATTTTTGCAAATTCAAACACAACATCACTGCTTGTGCCAAAATTGTGAGATAAAGGCGCTATTGTAATCCAACTAGAAAATTTGCACACCGAACACACTTTGTATTTTGCGCCAGACTCTGTGCAAGTTGGGTTCTTAAAATCTATATATTCTCCAAAAGTATGCTCTTTACTATCCATTATTTCGCAACAGTTTGGGTGCGTGCAAATATGGAAGTGTTCCCCCGCAGTAGAGCCCCAATCGGAGCCTGCCTTGTGCGTGTGCGAACACCCCACTAGCAAAATCACTACAACAGTCATACAGACCAACATAAAAGTTTTTAGCAAGAAATTTTTCTTTTGCATTTTCATTTCCTCTTTCTAAAAAACTCCGCAAGGGAGTTCTTTTTTACTTTTGGCTAAATACTGGGATTGTGTTGATATATTGATAGACAGGTTTTAGATTGGCTTGAGCAGTAAAATAGTATTTGTAAGAAAGGCTACTATAAGAACCATCTAGTGAATAATTGTCTTTCATCACTCCAAATGTTACCTCTTGCCTTTCATCAACATTTGTTACTTCAAAGAAAAGATAATTGTATTCAAATGACATATCCTTTTCTTCTACATATATTGTTTGGGCATCGTTGTAGTGAAAAATGACTGTAAATTTTTCTGTGGTGTCATAATTTTTAGAAATTTTTTCTGATGAACCAGCCACATCTACATAGTTTGCCTTAATTCCACTGTTAGATTGCCCGCTGAACATTGCTACCAAAGCCTTTTGTTCAAAACTCTCGTTGAATGCGTTGTAGAAGTCGTTTAGCATCACAGAGCCTTTTTGAGTGCCGTCTTGTATGTTGTCATAAGCACAATTCCCACCAAATTCCTTTGTGTTTTGGTTGGTTATATACACTGCGTTTGGTTTTGCAATAACTGTGTTTTTGTTCACTGGCACAAGCGCCAAAATAAGTGTTGTAATAGCCAGCAATGCTACTACTCCCAATGCTACTGAGATAACAATTTTCTTTTTCATAATATAATCCGTCCTTTAATAATCTTGTGTTTAATCTTTGACAAAACATTTTGTTTTTATTTGCCTTTGTCAATTTTTATCGCTATTATTTGCCCCAACATCTTTTGAATGTTCATTGGCTGATTTATCCTGATCATTCTTAACATTTTCAGATTGTGCATTGTCAGGCTTAATGTTTTCAACTTTCACTTTTTGTGTCTTTTCACTGTCAGTTTTTTCACTGCTTTCAGTTTTTTTTGAACTGTTTGACTTTTCCGTTTTTGTCCTAGGCTTCTTTGCCAAGTTTTCTTTGGCTTGTTTTGCCTTGGTCATTTTGCTAGCAGTTTTCTTATCGCTAGTTTGTGATGATTTTCGTTTATTTGACTCTGGCTTGGCATATTTTTCTGCCAATTTTTGTTTTAGTTCTGCAACCTTTTTTTCTGCAGTTGCAATTATATTTTCGGAGTCTGCCACCACTTTTTCTATTTCCTCTGCAGATAGCACACCGCCCTTTTTCAAGGCTTCTGCTGTTTTTATCCTTATGGCTTGCTCTTTCTTCACTCTCTCCAGGTCGGCTTCTGCTCTTTCCAGTTCTATTCTTTCTTTATTCCGTATGGCATCTTGTTCCATTTGAAGAAGAATTTGTTTGGTTGTTTTGCCTTTCATAATCATTTCCACTTCGCCAAAATAAATGGTTTCTTTTTCCAGCAAAACTTCCACCATTGTGTTCATTTGCTTTGCATGTTTGGTTATGATTTCTTTGGCTCGAGAATAGCACATATCAATGATTGCTTTTATTTCATTGTCTATCTCGCTAGCCGTTTTTTCGCTGTAATTCAACTGGTTTTGATAATCTCTACCTAAGAAAACTTCACTGCTAGAACCCAAGTTTACAGGGCCAAGTTTTGCACTCATACCCCATTCGGTAACCATTTTCCTAGCCAGTTTGGTTGCTCTTTCGATGTCGTTTTGTGCGCCAGTAGAAATGTCTTTGACCATTATTTCTTCCGCTGCTCTGCCACCCAACATCATGGTTATATTGTCTATAAGTTTGTTGTAAGACATATGACTTTCGTCGTTGTCCGGTCTGCTGATTGTATATCCGGCCGCCATACCTCTTGCAATGATAGACACCTCTTGCACCACATCACAATGAGCCAGCACCTTGCCCACAATTGCATGCCCACTCTCATGATATGCCGTTATTCTCTTATCCACAGGGGTAACCACTCTACTGCGCTTTTGTGGTCCCATAATAACTTTGTTTATCCCCTCTGTGATGTCCGTCATTGTTATAGATTTTCTATTTTCTCTTGCGGTGAGTATTGCCGCCTCGTTCAAAAGGTTTTCTAGGTCTGCACCAGTAAATCCGCTGGTAAGCCTTGCTACATTCTTAAAGTCCACCGAACTATCTATTGGTTTGTTCCTTGCGTGAATTTTGAGAATCATTTCTCTACCTTTGACGTCTGGTGGCATAATGTATATTTGCCTGTCAAATCTTCCTGGTCTTAACAGTGCTGGGTCCAAAACATCTGCTCTGTTAGTCGCAGCAATTACAATAATCCCAGTGTTACCCTCAAATCCGTCCATTTGAACGAGAAGTTGGTTTAGGGTTTGTTCCCTTTCGTCATTTCCTCCGCCAAGCCCTGCACCACGTTGTCTGCCAACAGCATCTATTTCGTCAATAAACACAATACAAGGGGCTTCCTTTTTGGCTTGTTCAAACAAATCTCTTACACGAGAAGCGCCCACACCCACAAACATCTCCACAAAATCACTTCCGCTTATGGAGAAGAATGGAACGTTACTCTCGCCGGCGATTGCCTTTGCCAGCAGGGTTTTGCCAGTGCCCGGTTGACCAACAAGAAGTATGCCCTTAGGAATTTTTGCACCAAGTTCGGTAAACTTTTGTGGGTTTTTCAAAAATTCTACTATTTCCAGCAGTTCTTCCTTTTCCTCGTCAATGCCTGCAACGTCTGCAAATTTCACTTTTACTGCATGAGCCACCTGAGCCTTTGTTTTGCCAAAGTTGAAACTCTTTTGGTTGGCACCCAATATACTTCTTATAAGGATAACACCTAACACTACTACAACTATAACACTAAGATAAGGGAGCAAACTTTCCCACCACGAAGTTTTGGATACATGAGTAGGAAAAGCCTCTATCAAAATCCAGCCGTCTTCTGTTTTTGTTTCTGCTTTTGCATTGTAGGCTTCTATCATTGCTTTAACCTGGTCATAGTCGGATTCGGTAACATATTCAAAATAATAATCGCAATTGCTAAGAATATTGTCCTTTGAAAATTTGCTATCCTTTTTGATAACATAACCAATGCCATTGTCCGCCAGTGCAATATATTTGACCGCACTGCCAGCATAATCTATATCAGTGGACACTGTGTATTTGCCATCTGAATCTTTCTTAACACCAATCAGCGACTCTAGTGTTACCACATTGGAAGGTCCAGAAATTGCTACCTTTGTCCCCATATTGCCCGTTTGGGTAAGGTAAAAAAGCAAAATAATTGCCATAAACGACAGCGCAAAAATTATCCAGCCCTTGAATTTATTGTTTTTCAATCAAATTTCCTCCATTTTTACAAGTGTAAGTTTACCATATAAATATTTTTTAAGCAATAAAAATCGTCATCTTTTCCCCAAAAATTTTAATTATTCTTTTATTCTTGTCATTTTTTACGACCAAAAAGTCCATTGTTCTACTTTTCGCATTATTTCCACTAGATACAAATTTTCTATCAACCATCATCTTTTATCAAAATACTGCAAGTCGGATAGAAAGTTATCAACAATTTTATTGTATTTTTGTGGATAACTTCCTCCATGTTTATTTTGTTTTTGCAGACAACTTTCTCCATAATCTAATAAAAATCGAGAAATCAAATAATAATCATTTATATACAAAATTATTATTTTTAATCACAAAATGCAAATTATGTGATAGGGAAATGCACTATCTTATCTAAATGTTGCTTCAAATTATTGTTTCAAAGTAATAACCCTATAAAAGATATTATTTTTATAAAACGTAATTCAAAAATTAGCAAAATATTATTAGTGTAATATTTCATAAAAACAATCAGTCAGAATCGCTAAAAGCAATGAATCATAACTGCAAATAAGTTAATCCGTTATAATATAACACTGCAAAGTATAAAGAATTTGTTGAAAAAATTCTTTCCAAAATAATATTCCACTTAATTATTTTTTTTGTTGCAAAAATAAAATATCTACAAAAAAAACTATACATTATAATTGCCAATCTCCACTAATAATCAACATTGTAGCGAATATAATGTCAAAGATTTGTTATAGATTTCATAGAAAGACATCTTAAACACTTCAATTCAAAAACATATTGCATATTGTCATACACAAGCAAAGTAGTGATTATAATTGCTAAACTCCGCTATTTATCAATCTTTTGTCAAATATAATTGACACAATGCAAGATATCGATTATACGCAATATATTGATGATGATATATAATATTAAATCATTTATATTTTTGGATATTTAGACAACAAAGACATTAGACAACAAAGACATTAGACAACAAAGACATTAGATAACAAAGACAAATATTAAACTTTTTCAAAATTTTTATAGCAGTATTGTTAAAATGAATTTTCTATAGCAAATTGTATTATCCATACACCTGTTTATTATATTTGTTTTTTACATTTGTTTATTAAAATATTTGTTTATTACAGTTATTTTTTTATTTATTATGCTAATTTATTATAATAGTATATTATTTCGTTATATTTATATAACTATATTTTTATTCTAATAATCTTTTTCTTAATGCTATATTTTTCTATTTTCTTAATACTATATACTTAATATTTTACTTAAAATTTTATTTACATTTATACTAATAAATTTTACTTAAAATATCACTAATATTCATTTAATATGCTTTTCTTAAAAATTTACAAATATTTTTCTTAATAAATTTAATCGTTTTTCAACATTTGATTTAATACATATTACTTATCCATTCTCGATTTTTGTTATATTGTCTTACCTTAAACCTTAACTATTATTTATCTTAATAAATATAATTTAATCATTCACTAATTATTTTAATAGGTTTTACTTGAAAATAATTTTACATCAAACGCAAAACTATTCTGATATTTTATAAATTTATAGCAGTATAAAATTTTACATAAAAAATTTCCAAGATTTCTATTCATAAATACAAAATATATTTTCATAAATCATTCCCAATCCGTTCTTCTTATAAAAAAACGTTTTATATCACACATAGAAACTTTCAATTATTTATATATAACAAAATTCTTTATTTCAAATAGGGTTGTTTCCAAATTTTTATACACAAAAAACTAGTTTATTAACATAGACAAATATTCACCCCTCTATATATAAACAACTAATTCATTTTACATAGAGATAATTTGAATTCTTTATACATAAACAGTTTGTTCCACATGAAACATTTATTATAAACATTATATAAATGAAATTTAATTTACATGGAATATTTGTTATATTTTTTGTATGTGTATAAATTTGTTTCACATGAAACATTTATTAAGATTATTTTATAGATATAATTTGTTTCATATGAAACATTTGTTAAAACATTTTTATATGTGTAAACATATTTCACAACAAACATTTGTTAAGATTTTATATAAATAAAAATGTTCCACATGAAACAAATCAAATGGAACATTTTTAGTTTTTTTTATTAAAAAATCGAAAATTTATATAATTTTACATATTATTTATCATTTTTTCATTAAAATAACAATTTTTTTTGGATTTTGCAATTATTTTTCCAATCTGGATATAAACGAGCAAATTCTATCCAAATCATCAGAATTAAAATAATCTATAGAAATCTTTCCTTTGTTGTCATCACCATGAATAACAACTTTTGTTCTAAATAACCTCTGAATCCTGTGACCAAGTTCTTTAAGTTCGATACTTTGAATAATTTTCTTTTTAGGTTCTACAATCTTTTCATCGTGAGCATCTTTAACTAATTTCTCAAAATCTCTTACAGAGAGTTTTCTCTCTATTGCAAATTTTGCAAGGTCAAGTTGCTTTTCTGCGTCAGTAATAGTTACAAGACATTTACCGTGTCCGGCAGATAGTTGTCCATTTTCTATAAGGGAAATCACTTCTGGCGACAAAGACAATAATCTTAACGTGTTTGCTACAAGCGGACGACTCTTTCCAATTCTGTCAGCCACAGCTTCTTGTGTAAATCCATAATCATTCATAAGTTGGCGAATTGCTTTTCCTGCTTCTATTGGGTTGAGGTCTTCACGTTGAAGATTCTCAATAAGGGAGATTTCTTGAATCTGTTGCTTATTAAAATCCTTAATAATAGCAGGAATTGTTTTAAGCCCTGCATTTAGACAAGCCCTAAATCTCCTTTCTCCAGCGACAATGATATATCTATTGCCAGCAGTTTTGTTGACAATGATTGGTTGAATAACCCCATGTTGCTTTATCGACTCTGATAGTTCACGCAGGGAAGTTGCATCAAACTTCTTCCTTGGTTGCTCTTTGTTTGGGTCGATAAGTTTCATATCAAGTTCAATCACACCACTATTTGACAAATTGTCTTCGTCTACTTTTTCAATATTTTTTGCACTTGAGTTTTGTTGCTCTATATTTTGTTCTTCATCATCTTGATAAATTGAGAACAACGCATCAAGCCCTCTACCTAGACCATGTTTCATAATTATATCTCCTTATCTACGGATAACTCCATAATTCATTATAATTGTAACATCTATAAAAAAAAATTGCAAATAAATTGGCAAAATCATTTGGAATGTTATGCAATAAACTAAATTTGCAAATCAACAGAATTTATACACAAAATCTATATATGTAAGTATATATCAACAGAATTTATACAAAAATATATAAATACTAGGTTAAATCAACATTTTTACGCATAAAATAAATATTTTTACACATAAAATAGACAATTATTAGATTAAAACAACAGATAATTATTTGAATTGTTATATAAATATAACATTTCAAAATTATGTAAATAATATACAAAAATATATAATAAAAATCTAAAATAAAAAAAACATAATAAAAATTTATATTAAATGTTTATATTAAATGTTTATATTAAATGTTTATATTAAATGTTTATATTAAATGTTT
>JBJETV010000022.1:0-32278 GCA_051883495.1 Christensenellales bacterium | reverse complement strand
ATATTAAAAATAACATAAAAAATACCTTTCAAAAAATATGAAAAGTCTTGTTTAATTATAATTAAAATTATATTTTATCAAATCTATTTTGCAAATATATAAGATAATTAGGTTTAATTGCAAATATATTTGATTGTTAGGTATAATAGCAAATATATTTGATTGTTAGGTATAAAATATACAAATAATAAATTTTTTGTATTATAATTCTAAAAAAGATAATTGCTATTTCTCGCTTATAATGCGAAAAGTATGAAATATAAATTTTTGAAAAACTTTATATAGTTACGCTTTTGTAACCATCTCGATTTCTTTTCATAAACTCTTTTGCAAGGTCAAAATATGCCACCCCGCCTTTTCCTCTTGGGTCATACAAAAAGATTGGCTTGCCATGACTTGGCGCTTCTGCCAGCCTAATTGTTCGTGGAATTGCCGTTTCATAAACTTTTTTGCCAAAAAACTTGCGAATTTCCTCCGAAACTTGCTGAATAAGGTTGGATCTATTGTCTTTCATAGTCAAAACAACTCCCTCCACATCAATTTGAGGATTAAGATGTTTTTTGACCAATTTTATAGTGTTCATAAGTTGACTTAACCCTTCTAATGCGAAAAATTCGCACTGAATTGGTATCATAACAGAGTCAGAAGCCGTCAAAGCATTTACTGTAAGCAATCCCAAGGATGGTGGGCAATCTATCAAAATGTAGTGATAGTTGTCTTTTATACTTTCAAATAGTTTTGAAACCACTTTTTCTCTATTTTTCATACCAACCAACTCTATTTCTGCACCGGCAAGGTCCACTGTGGCAGGTATTATGTCCAAATTTTTGATAAAACTTGGTCTTATGACCTCCGAAATGGTCGCTTCGCCAGAAATTGCGTCATACATTGTCCCTATTTTTTGAGTTTTGTCAACACCCAATCCGCTGGTTGCGTTCCCTTGTGGGTCCATATCCACAATCAATATTTTTTTTCCAAAAACTGCGAGATAAGACGCCAAGTTTATGCAAGTAGTTGTTTTTCCAACTCCGCCTTTTTGATTTGCAAATGAAATAATTTTTCCCATATTTACTTCCTTATGCCTACATTATATCAAAAAAATAAGAAAAAACCACCAAAAATCAGCACTTTTTACCCCAAAAATGAAAATTTTTGAAGCAAACGACTCTTTTTTGATGGTTATTCGCAATATTTTATATAATAATTACAGATTAATCGGATAAAAATAAAATTTTTAATAATAAATTGCAAAATATATACTAACTAATAAGATTTTTGTGATAAATAACTTTTTACAATATATAATATCTTTATAGTAAATTTTTTTATAGTAATTTTTTTTATAGTAATTTTTTTATAGTAAATATTTTTTTTGTAAATTATGTCAAAGGAGAAATCCTTGGTTTGTTTTTTAGTCGTGGATATTTTGCTGGGGTTGGAGATGTTTTTCTTATCACAACAATATTTCTTTCTGCTCCGTTTAGGTCAAAATTGATAATTTTTTCAACTTTTCCGCCAAGGAGAGATATTGCGTTGTGCGCAGTTTTCAGTTCTTCCTCCAAATTTTGTGATTTATATGCCAAAAACACACCTCTAACCTTTACAAAGGGAAGACAATATTCACACAAAATGTTCAAACTTGCCACTGCTCGAGCCACACATACATCAAATTTTTCTCTAAAATCACTTTTTTGAGCCAAATCTTCTGCTCTTTCGTGCAAACAACTGACATTTTTGAAGTTTAAGTTGAGAGCAATATCATTAAGAAAGGAAACTTTTTTGTTGACACTGTCCACTGCGACAATTTTCAAATCATCTCTAACAATTTTCAGTGGAAAACTAGGAAATCCTGCCCCCGCACCGATATCAATCACTGTGGAATTTTTGGGGATAAGTTGTTCCGAGAGGATACTATCCAAAAAATGCTTTTCAAAAACTTCTTCATGTTCCGTTATGGCTGTTAGATTGAATTTGTCGTTCCACTTGATAAGATTGCTAAAATACAACTCAAATTTGTCTTTTTTTTGTGAAATTAGGTCAAAAAATGGGCTTAAATCTTCTCTCACACAGAATTTTTGAAAATTTTTTTCATTTTTCTCTGACATTTTTATCTCCATTTTTCAATTGATTTTGCTTATTTTTCATAGAAATATACACCGTAAGCACTGCAATATCTGCAGGGGATACTCCACTTATCCTGCTCGCTTGACCAAGGGATAGTGGTTTGAATTTGTTCAATTTTTGTTGCGCTTCTATCCTCAGCCCTTTTATCTGTGAATAATCAAAGTCGGCTGACAGTTTTATCTGCTCATTTTTTTTCATTTGTGCAATCAGCGTTTGTTGCCTTTTGAGATAGCCAGAATATTTCACTTCTGTCTGAACGTAGTTAAGAATACTTTCTGGAATATTCTTAAAAAGATCAAAGTTCTCTTTTAGGTCAAAAATAGAAATTTTTGTTCTTTTCAAAACTTCTCTTGCCAAGGGATTGATTGATAGGGAACTTTCTCCTTTTTGCTCGTAGAGTTTTCTTACTTCACTTGCTGGGAGCATTTTGTCCAAATCTTTTTGTGCTTTTGATATAAGTTTCAGTTTTTTCTCAAAAATTTTGTATCTTTCGTCAGTTACCAGCCCCAATTTTCTGCCTATTGGCGTGAGGCGAATGTCTGCATTGTCTTGTCGCAAGAGCAAGCGATATTCGGCACGAGAGGTCATCATGCGGTATGGTTCGTTGGTTCCTTTTGTTACTAGGTCGTCAATCAACACCCCGATGTATGCCTCATCTCTCCCCAAAATAAATGGCTCTTGGTTGTTGAGTTTTCTGCTGGCATTTATCCCAGCAATCAGCCCTTGTGCACCCGCTTCCTCGTAGCCACTCGTTCCGTTTATTTGTCCTGCAAAAAACATTCCTGATATGCGTTTAGACTCCAATGTAGGCAACAATTCCAGCGAATTTATACAGTCATATTCTATTGCATAGGCATTTCTCAACAACTGCACATTTTCAAAACCTTCCACACTGCGATACATCTTCTCCTGCACGTCAACAGGCATAGAAGACGAGAAACCTTGCACATAAATTTCACTGCCAGATTTATCCTCTGGTTCCAAGAAAATTTGATGCCTTGGGCGGTCGGCAAAACGCACCACTTTGTCTTCGATAGATGGGCAATAGCGAGGCCCCACACCCTTTATCATTCCGCTGAACATTGGCGCACGATGAAGGTTGTCCCTTATTATTTCATGCGTCTTTTCGTTGGTGTATCCCAGATAGCATTTGCAAATATTTTTTGGTTGCTTTTTCGTCAAAAAAGAAAAACTTTGGATATTTTCATCTCCGTTTTGTTCTTCAAATTTGTCAAAATCTATGGAATCTTTTAGCACTCTGGCAGGTGTTCCTGTCTTAAATCTAAAAATTTCAAAACCCAACTCCTGAAGATTTTTGGAAAGCCCCTTGGAATTGACAAAGCCATTGGGCCCTTGGTCTTTGGTCCATTCGCCTATAATAACTCGACTCTCCATATACACTCCCGTCGCCAAAACAACTGCACGACAAGATATTTGCTCGCCAAAAGAGTTTTTTACCCCCACAACTTTGTTATCTTTGACCAAAATTTCCACAATTTCGCATTGTCTTATTGTTAGATTTTGCTGTTTTTCCAAAGTTTCTTTCATACTGAAGTGATAACCATGCTTGTCAACCTGCGCCCTCAAACTCTGAACAGCCACCCCTTTGCCTGTGTTTAGCATACGAAGTTGCAAAATATTCTTGTCGGTATTTATCCCCATTTCTCCGCCCAAGGCATCTATTTCGCTGGCCAGTTGTCCCTTTGCAGTGCCACCTATAGATGGGTTGCAAGCAAGGAATGCTATGCTGTCTAGGTTGAGTGTTGCCAGCATTGTTTTGTTGCCCAAACGAGCCAAAGCAAGACTCGCCTCGCAACCAGCATGTCCACTGCCCACCACAACCACGTCAAATTCTTCTTTTATCATCTTTTTCCTCAAATTATCTTATAAAATTTCCATTCAATAATATAATACACAACTTCTCGTTTTGCAATAATTTTATATATTTTGTGTTCAAATATATTTTAATCTCATTTGCCCAAGCAAAATTTGGAGAAAATCTTAGTTATCAAAACATCATTGGCGCTTACGCCTGTTATTTCTCCCAGCTTTTCCCAGAGATATTGACTCTCTAGCGTTAGGCAGTCGAAAAACAAGTCATCACCACTTTCTAGCAGTTTGTGTGCTATCTCACTGGCTTCTCTTAGCACTTGCTCGTGTCTAGAGTTGGTTATCACCAGCGAGTTATTTACAAAGTTGCCATCAAATGCCTTGTCAAACAACTCCTTTTTTAGTTGGTCAAGGTTTTCTCCTGTCTTGGCACTGATACTTATGACCTTTTCATTTTTCAGCAAATTATCCAGTGTTGAGTTTTTCTTTTGGTCGCTTTTGTTTAGCACTATTATCCTGTTTTTGCCTTCGGTTAGGCGGAGATTTTCTTGGTCTTGCTTGTCTGTTTGCTTTGTTCTATCCACTACAAGCAATATAACATCGCTTTGTTCTATTGTTTGCTTGCTCTTGTCTATGCCAATGTTTTCTATCACATCTTTTGTTTCTCTCAGACCCGCAGTGTCTAGAAGATTAAATTTTACCCCATTGTATTCCATCACACCACTTACCACATCACGAGTTGTGCCTTCTATGTCCGTTACAATGGCTTGCTCTGTCCCTAGAAGAGCATTCAGCAAACTACTCTTGCCGGCATTTGTTTTGCCCACAATAGCCACGTCCACACCAAACTTGCACAGTTTGCCTTGTTTGCTGGTTGCTAGGAGGCTGTCTATCTGCTGGCAGATTCCCTCTAGAATGGCCTTTATTTCGCTTCTAGTCTTTTCCTCGATATGTTCCTCGGGATAGTCCATATATGCCTGCATTTCGCACACTATATCCGACAATTTCTCTTGTATGTTAGACACGGTCTTATTTAATTCGCCACGTGCTAGGGCAGTGCTACACCTCAGTTCGCTTTCACTCTCCGCATTGATAAGGTCAGCCACCCCTTCTGCCTCGTCCAGCGACATTTTGCCATTGAGGAAAGCCCTCTTGGAAAATTCTCCCGGCTCTGCCATTCTCGCACCTTTTGTTAGACACATATCCACAATCTTTTGGGTAACCATAATGCCACCATGGCACTGAAACTCCACAATGTCCTCCCCCGTAAAAGAATGTGGCGACCCAAAAAAGACCACAAAGCCCTTGTCTTTGCTCTCTCCCAAATCTATCTCTCCCAAATACATTTTGTTTGGGGTATAATCACACTTTCTGTCAAAAGGCCTAAACATCTTCTTTGCCAGCGCCAAACAGCCCTCTCCACTCAGCCTAACGATACCCACGCCACTCTTTCCATATGGTGTTGCAATAGCAACAATCAAATCATTTTCACTCATACAATTATTTTACCACACACTTACAATTCTTTCCACTATTTTTTTTACTTTTGCCCAAATATACATAATTTGAAATATAAATAAACAGATAGTTAAAAAAAAGGATTGAACCATTAAGCCCAATCCTTTGCCTTTGCATAAAAATATGTTGTTGAAATACCTTTTCCCATTTACTTTTCTTCTGGGATAATCACTAGGTGTCTATTTGGTTCGACACCTTCACTTTGGGTTGTTACACCCTCAAAATCTTGAAGTGCTGTGTGAATTATCTTTCTTTCATAAGCACTCATTCTATCCAGTCTAACTGGCTTTTGCAGTTTAACGGCTTTGTTTGCCATTTTTTCTGCCATTTCTACAAGAGATATTTCTCGTCTATTCTTGTAGTTTTCCACATCAAAATACACTCTGCCTTCCTTGTAGCCTTTGTTTTTAAGCACATTTTTCAGCAGTTCTTGTATGGCATTCAGTGTTTCACCATGTCTGCCAATAAGTGCGCTGACTTTTTCGCCAGAAGCGTTAAACATCACTCCGTCTTCTGTCTTTACAAAGTCTATCTCTGCTTGAACCTTCATTTTTTCTAGCAGTTTGCCCAAGAAATCTTTGCCAGCACTTTCCACAGACTCTTTGTCGTCAGCTTTTTCTATTGCCTTTTCTTCTTTCTTTTGGCATTTTTCTTGCTCTTTAGAGTCTTTCTTTTCTTCCTTAGCGGTTTGTTTTTCTGCCTTTTCTTCGGTTTTTTGTGCTTTCTTTTCTTCCTTTGCACACTTGCCATCGTCAAAGCAAAGTTCCACTTTGGCCTTTCTAAACAGTCCACCCTCGTCCAATATCTTGATATCCACTTCTTCTTGAGAAACACCCAGTTCCTTCAAGCCTTGTTCTATTGCTTTTTGCACATTTTTGGCAGTTGCCTGAATTGTTTTCATTTTCAAAAATTCCTTTTTTATAGAATTATCTCATATAATCTGGCTTGGCTATTTCCACTGATTTTCTTTCTCTCTTGTCCTCTATCTTGTTGCAAATTATGGTGATAATTGGCGAAAGAGCAGTTGACATAATAGAGTTTACAATAATATATATAGAGAATATAGCACTGGAATTGAGTGTAAACAAAAGCATCATAAATGGCATCAAAATCATTAAGAACTTGCCCGAACTTGGTTGCTGAATCTTGTTGCCGTTGCTGTCTTTTGGGGTAGTGAGTTTTTTGGAAATCCATTGGGATAAGAATGTAATTGCTACCACCAAAATAGGCAAAATATAATACCCATTTACACTTTTTTC
This sequence comes from Christensenellales bacterium, assembly GCA_051883495.1. GTDB lineage: Bacteria > Bacillota > Clostridia > Christensenellales > UBA1242 > UBA7862. The sequence goes on along the minus strand of JBJETV010000022.1, from coordinate 25,547 downwards.
CCTTGCCTGAAGTTTGCCCATAACATTGTTATAATCTTCTTCCAGCACGCCCTTGTCGCCAGTAGAAGATATATACGCGCTATAACTTTGAATTTCGGACGTTGTGGCTTTGTCTGGTATCCAGATGTTCTTTATCCATAGCCAACTATCTTTTATCTCAAAATATCTAGCCTCCACGTTGTCTTGCGCTGTAGATTTTATCTCTTCACCATGTGCCTTTATTTGCTCCACAGTCAGCCCTTCTGCAGTTGCTTTAGTTTGCTCAAATGTGGCAAGGAAATTTGCTCTTTCCTCGCCCGATTTGGCATACATACTCTCAATGTCTTCGTCAGTCATGTTAAGATAATCTTTGAGGTATCCCACGTCGTAAGTTACTGCATAAGTCTGCCTGAGGTCTTTGTATTGATTGGCAATCTTGAACCCAGATATATCTCTTATAGAATTGAATAATGTTATAAAAATTGTCAGCGTCAAAACCATATACACAAGCATAGTTATACACGAAGCTTTCATATTCACTCCGCTTTTTGCCATCAACTCGTTTTGCTTTTGATACAACAAATTTTGGTTTTGCCCATATTGTTTTTGCAACTTTTCCAGTTTTGGTTGAAGCTTTGCCTGAGCCCTTGTTTGCCTGTTCATAAAGAACCTTTGCAAAAAGTCCATTGGCGACAGCACCAACTTCAAAACAATGGTGAACAAAACTATTGTCCACGCATAACTTCCCACTTCAAATATCTTGATGATATTAGGCCAAAACCCGCTTGGCCACTGCGAAGTAACGGAAGATAGAAGTGTCATAACAGCCATCTTATATTTCCTTTAATATTAGGTTTTACGGGGTCAAATCCTCCCTTTGACCAAGGGTTACATCTAAAAATTCTGCCCACTCCCATCGCCATACCACGAACAATGCCATACTCTTTTACCGCCACACAAAAATATTCCGAGCATGTAGGGAAAAACCTACACGCATGAGGAATCAGCGGAGAAACAATACACTTGTAGAGTTTAACCAACCCCAAAACTACGCAATAAACAGGGAAGAGCAAAACAAAAGTTATCTTTTGCCACAATGATTTATCTTTGAATTTTGTTTTCACGATTTTACCTTTTCAAAAAGTATTTCTACTTGTTTTTCTAGGTCATGAAAGGTTTTAGAAACAATGGTTGGCTTTGCAACAAGAATATAATTTTTGATAGGGAAGCGGTTAATTCTCAGGCGAACTATCTCGCTTAGTCGCCTCTTAACCTTATGTCTTATTGCGCTGTTGCCCACCTTGTTGCTGACCGAAAAGCCCACCTTACTGCTGGCAAGTTTTGTTTTGCAAGCAAAAAGTGTAAGGTCGCTGGAATAATAACTTTCGCCTTTTCGATAGATGTAAGAAAATTCTTTTTTCTTTTTAAGTCTATTTTTTCTTGCTAACATGTCTTATGCTGAAAGTTTTTTTCTTCCACGATTTCTACGACGTTGAAGCACTTTTCGTCCGTTCTTGGTTGCCATTCTTTTTCTAAAACCGTGAACTTTGCTTCTGCTACGCTTGTTTGGTTGATAAGTTCCCTTTTCCATAATGTCCTCCTATAATACCTTTCAAGTTTGTCCACGATTTGACTTTTTGTTCCGAATAATCAGTCATCAAAATTAAACTTGCTCCCGTAGTGTAAGATATTTGAAAACATTTGTCAACAATTTTTTGAAATTTATCCACAATTTTTTTTGTCGAATGAAAAGGCACAACAGATTTTCTGCCGTGCCTTATACTAATATTAAAGTTATTATATAAATACAATCCCGAATGCTTCGTCTGCAAAAAACAGGCTAAACTCCGCTAAAAATCAAAGTATAACTGAACTGCCTCTCCTTCCTCCTCACTTTCGGAACAATCGGTCGCCTCGCTTGCAATGTTGGCAGTCTCTTCGTTGTCAACATTGACGGCTTCTTTTTTTGCAAAATATTCTTCTGCCGTCTTTCCCACAATTCTGTTGTTTCGCAGTTTGTTGTAGTTGTCAATAAGAGTCTGCTGGGAATAGTCAGTCGAATCCAACTCTTCTTCCTCACAATCACTTTTCATTTCCATTCCAAAGTCTATCACATAATCGTCTGGTTTTGGGTCACCATTTACATACAAAGTGCCGTCCACCCCACGAGAGATAAGATTGCCATTGAGGTCCACGCCCAGTTCTTCTTGTTTGATAAGTTTTATATAATCTTCTTGTGTCAATCTGCCGAATCTCTTTTCCAAATTTGCAAAAGGGTCAAAAGTAATCTCTCTTTTATACCACTTCGAAATTTTGTTGATAATTGGCATAATCACAGTTTTATAGGTATCCACATTTTGCAATTCTCCCATAACTTGCTTTTTTGCCTTTGATGTACCTTTAATTTTTTTCAATTCATCTATTGGAGTAGCCAAAAAATCTCTGTCATTTAGTGAAAAAATTTTATCCTCTATCAGTTGAGGCAATTTGATATTTTGCAAGGCAATTGATATTGCTCTATTTTGCAACAAAAACAAACTGACTAGATTTTCTTTGGAAAGATAATCTTGCCAATTCTTCTTTTTGATAATCAAATTTTTGCACATTTCACTTGCTTCATCGTCATACGAAAAAAATCTTTTTGCAATTGCAGATTGCGCTTCTGCCAAAAAATCCCTCTTTATCTTTGAAGAATATACAGATGGTTGCGAATACATATCCTTGCCAAAAATAGAGTGAAGTATTTTATAATTTTCCGACACAGCACTCCTACATATTACCCACTGTTCTTCTTCTGAATATTCTTTTTTGCTCACTTTACCCTCCCTCTTTTTTATAGTTTGACATTACTCTCTTTCTTTGCCAAACTCGAACAATCTTCGCTGTCTTGTGCACAAGTTGTGGACAAGATTGTAGCAAGAACCATTCCGTTTTGTGTTGCAACGAGGTTGTAGCCTAGGTCTGCCTCTTCACATCACACTTTCATTGTAAACTACCAAAAAGCCAAAGTCAACAGTTAGTGTCAAACTTTTTTATTTTTTTCTCCACCATTTTGCAAAACTCCGCATTATCACAGCACTTTAGCGCCAAAAAAAATTTTTACTTTTTTCCAAATTACCCCTGCCAAACAAAAACTCCATCTTGCCACATCCCAAAATATCAAAAAATACGCCCACAGCCTTACTGCAAGCGTATTTTAATTTATAATTTTTTAATTTATAATTTTTTAATTTATATTTTCATAATAAATTTCTATAATAATTCTTTATAATAATCTTCTATAATTATTTTTACAATATATTTTATAATAATTTTTTAATATATTTTATTATTTTATTATTTAATATATTTAATTATTTAATTACTATATTATTATAAAAAATTTTATTTACTAAATAATTTTTTTATTGAGTAATAATTCTCACTGGTAGAATAAGATAAAGGTAATCGTCGCTATCCACTGGGGTTACTACACAAGGGCTTGATGGAGTGTTGAAAGAAATTTTGATTGCTTCTTCCGTCATAGTCCTAAGCCCTTCCGAGAAATATCTCGAATTGAATGCAATAGTTAGGTCATTTCCTTTTAAGGCTACACCAATGTTTTCTCTAATATTGCCAATATCAGAGTTGGATGTTAGGGTAAGCAACTTTTCTCTTATCTCAAATTTCACCAAGTTGTTTCTGTCTATTCTAGACAAAATGGAACTCCTCTCTATTGCTTCTTCAAACATTGCCCTAGAGATAATGATGCTGGTAGAGAAGTCTGTAGGAACAATTTGTCTGTAATTGATAAAATCGCCTTCAATCAACCTGGAAATAATCTTCGTGTTGTCTATTTCTACTATAAGAAAATTCTTCTGCACGCAAATCTTTACTTCGTCGTCGCTATCTTCCAAAAATTTGGATATTTCCGTCAAACTCTTTGCAGGCACGACAATTTTTGTTTCAATAGAGCAATCTTTCACAGGCTTTTTGACCAGTGCCAACCTATATCCGTCCAAGCCAACAGCGGTTATTTCTGTTTTTGAAATTTCAAAACACACACCTTTAAGTATTGGTCTTGTGTCGTCTAGTGCTGTTGAGAATATTGACTTTGTAACTAGCGCCTTGAAGTCTTTTTTGCTCAAAACAAAATATTCCTTTTCCCCTTGAAGTTCGAGATTTGGAAATTCTGCCACATTGTAACATTGAACAACGCTTTCACTGTCGGTGTAGTTTATCTTCAGTTGGTTTTTGTCATTCAATTCCAATTCTATCTTGTCATTGGTCAACTTCCTAACAAACTCCGAAAAGAATTTTCCCGGAACAACAGCTTCTCCTTCCACTTTTACTTCTGCCTTGATAGTCTTTTCAATGACCAACTCCAAGTCTGTTGCAGACAACTTAAGGGTGTCGTTTTCTGCAGTAAGTTTTATCCCCTCCAACACAGGATTGGTTGTTTTTGAGGATATAGCCTTTGTAACTTGAGCAGTTGCAACACTCAAATCTAACCCCTCGCACGTAACTTTCATAATCATTCTCCTTTTTTAATTATTATTTATAATAGTAGCGCATTCGTTGTGCATAACTCTCATTTCCTCTCAAAAAGCACAACATATTGTGTCAAACACCCCATATTCTTGGATATTAAGCCACAACATTTTGTTGTTGACAATGTGAATTCACCTCACATAATCATTGTGGATAAGTGGGTAAATTTGTTAACAACTGGCATTTTTTGCGTTTTCGCAATTAGGTTTTACTATATTATGTATACAAGTAATAATATAAATTTTTTGAATATTGGTATTAGTGCGGTGGAAATGTGGAAAACTCAAATTTTTCGCCAAAAAAATATTTTTTTATTGCATTTTCCCATATTTTCACCACAAATTTTGTCAACAATTTTTTGGGGATAACTTTCCCATTGTGGACAAAGCCTATTTTTTTATATCTTTACAAAACCTTATTTTTCTCTTTTTTTTCAAACCTATTGGCAAAAGTCTTTATGTTTCCGACTTCAGCATGGTGATAAGGTCGTCAATCTCTGTCTTTAGGGCTTTGTTTTTGCGTATATTGTCGGCTATCTTATCTCTTGCGTGCATCACAGTGGTATGATCTCTCCCCCCCATAATCTCGCCAATGGTCATCAGAGGCACATCAAGCAGTTCGGTGGCAACATACATACACACTTGTCTAGGGTCCACAATCTCCTTGTTTTTCTTCTTTCCTACAAGGTCGCTTCTCTTTACATTGTAATACTTGCAAACCATGTCTATTATCTTGTCCACCGTAAGATGTTGTGAACGGTCAAATTCAATGTCCTTTAGGGCTTCTTCCGCTTCAAACATAGATGCTTGCTCCTTGCCCATAAGTATAGAAAGTGATACCACCTTGTTAAGACTCCCCTCCAACTCCCTTATATTGCTATCCACTCTTTCGGCAAGATAAACAAGAACTTTTGGGTCAACGTTGTAGTTTTCTAGTTGAACTTTCTTTTGAAGGATAGCAAGACGAGTTTCAAAGTCTGGCTTTTGAATGTCTTGTATCAACCCGCCAGCAAATCGAGATTTCAACCTTTCTTCCAAAGTTTCCATATTCCTTGGGTGTTTGTCGCTTGCCAACACAATTTGTTTGTTTAGTTGATAAAGATCGTTGAATGTATGGAAAAACTCTTCCTGAGTGCCTGTTTTGTTGGCAATAAACTGAATGTCGTCCACCATCAAAACATCTACTTCTCGATATTTCTTCCTAAACTCCTCGTTGGTCTTTTCTCTTATAGCCCTTGTAAAATCGTTCATAAACTGTTCGCAAGTAACATACAGCAATCTTGTCTTTGTAAAAGTCTTCCTGATATAATTGCCAATGGCGTGCAACAAATGAGTTTTACCTAGCCCTACACCGCCATAGATAAACAGCGGATTGAAATTTTTCCCAGGATTTTCGGCAACATTTTTGCAAGCAGAATAAACCACCTGATTACTCTTGCCCACCACAAAGGTGTCAAAAGTATATTTTTCGTTGAGTTTGTTGCGTTCGTCAAATTCTTGCTTTATCCTCAACTCTTCTTCCGCCTGACGAACTTCTTTCAAATACTCTTTTTTCTCGCTAGGTTGGAGAATAACCAGTTCGTCAACCTCGCCATAATACTTTTGGCACACTCCAAGGAGTTTTTTGTAGTGAAGTTTTATCAGTTGATTTTTGTTGGTCTCTGTAGAAGCCAAAAGAACCAGTTTGCCGTTTTCATGCTTTATTGGGTCCAGCGTTTCGATATAAAGGTCATAGCTTACAGCGGTAACAAGTTTTTGCATTTCTTTCAAGACATCTTTCCACGTGATAAGTAAATTGTCCATACTCCCCCCATATATACACATTTATAATACAATAAATATTTTTTATTGTCAATGACTAGTGCCAACAAAATATTTTTCTTTGTCAATAACTAGTGCCAACAAAATATTTTTGACACTCCCATTTCCAAAAAAATTTTTATAACCCCACCAAAATTGAAATGTTTGAAAATTTTTATTTCAAAAAAACTCAAAGTGTGGTAAAATATCTGTATGATAATAGAAAAGGTAAAGTTAGAAAATTTTAGGAACTATACCTCTTGCGAACTCAAACTATCTCCGGGGCTGAATATCTTTAGAGGGAACAACGCACAAGGCAAGACAAACTTTCTAGAAAGTGTGTATATCTCCAGCATCGGCAAATCTCCCAAAACAAACAAGGAGAAAGATTTAATCAAATGGGGTAGCAACTTTGCAAAGGTGTATGTAAAGAGCAAGAAGAAATATTACGACCAAACAATAGAACTGGTGCTAAACGACCAAACCAACAAGACAATCAAAATCAACGGTATGGGTATCAAGCGAATGGGCGATTTGATTGGCGAAATGCCAGTGGTGTATTTTGCCCCAGACGAAATTGGACTTATAAAAGACGGCCCAGCCGACAGACGAAGATTTATGGATATCGACATCAGCCAACTGAACAAACAATATTTTTACAACCTTCTTCGCTATGACAAAATTCTCAACGAACGAAACAAACTCCTCAAACAAACCAAAACGCTAGAAGGCATAACCGACACCATAGATTTGTGGGACAGTCAACTAGCAGACGTGGCAAGCAGAATTATTTTTCAAAGATTGTGGTTTTTGGATAAAATAAAAGAACCCGCCAAAAAAATTCACCATAACATCACTTCTGGCAAAGAAGACCTCGACGTGAAGTATCAGGGAATCAACCTTTCCACTGTGCAGGAAATAAAAAACAAAATTTATCAAAGTTACAAAGCCAACCTAAAAAGAGATTTTGAATTTGGTTACACCACAATAGGTCCACACAGAGATGACATCCAAATAACAATCAACGGCATAGACATCAGGAACTTTGGCTCACAAGGTCAGCAGAGGCTAGCCACCCTTTCTCTCAAAATTGCCGAACTTGTTTTGTTTGAAAAAGAACTGGGTGAAAAGCCAGTGCTACTGCTCGATGATGTGCTAAGTGAACTGGACACCAAACGTTGTCAAAACTTTCTAAAGGAAATAGAAAACTATCAAACAATTTTGACCACTACCAAATACAATAGAAAGTTGAGAGATATAGATGCAATCTTTCAAGTGAAGGACGCCAAAATCTCCCGACTGTAAAACGACAATATTTTACAAAGAACACTGTTTTCCAAGAGAAGACAGTTTTTTTTGTTTTTATTTTTAATATTACGCACAATTATTGCAAATACGTTTTATCAATGCAACATTTCCATAATCTCTAAAATGTAGATAAATAGCGGACTTTAGCACTTTTGACAATATATTACATATAGTTACAAATCTCAACAAATGATATTATTTTACAATACAAAATCGCTACAAACCGCTATTTTACACGCTTTTAGCAATTATTATTTTCCAAAATTCACAAAACCCCTATATTGTGCCACTTTCAGCAATTATACGACAATTTATCCCCTTTCAAAAAACTCTTATATCCCCCAAAAATCCTGTCAAGCAAATTTCACAACTTTTTTATTTTTGTAAAAAATAGTTTCTTTCACTTTATTGGTAAATGGCAAAAGTAAATAAAAATATCTTTAATGAAAATTTTTCTGATTTATTGGTGCTATAAAAATTTATAATTAAATGCCTTTATAAAGAATGAATTTTATAGTATTTTATTGTTATTTTTATTGCTATGTGTTTTTATATAATATCTTAATTGCAGTTTATTTTTACAAAAAAAATTCTATTTTGATGTTTTGTTTTTTTTGTTATTTCATTCAAAATTATTTTAATTTTTTTTATAAAGTTGTTTATTAAACTTATTACGTTTTTATCTATAAAGTAAATTTGTTTATCAAAACTAAATAGGTTTACATTTACAATAATTTTTTTTGTTATCAAAACTATTATATTTTTTTGTTTACAATTTTACCTATCAAAATTTTTAGTTATTTAGTGAATAATTTTTTTGATTATCAAAGTTTTTATTTTTTATCTTCAAAGTTTTTATCCTTATTAAATTTTATAATTTTTGAATGGGTGGAAAATTATAATTATAAAAGAGTGTTTAATTTATTAAATGACATTAACTTTTATCTATCAAAAAAAATTAACTTATTAAAAATTTTAATTTGTATTTGTAAAAAAAAATTATTTTACTAAAAAATATTTAATTTTTCTTACATACAAAAATTACAAACAAATCTTACAAATGAATTTTATAAACAAATTTTATAAACAATATTTTGTGGAAATTTCTGTCGAAAAAATTTTTTGAAAAAAAGTGATTTAAGTGGTTGTTTTTTCATATTACATATGTTATATTATATACATAATATATTATATATATAATAAAGGGGAAAGAAAATGGCTGACGAAAAACTCTCACAAGAAGAACTTTTGGAAAAGGAACGTCTTAACGAATTGAAACGAGAAGAAGGGGAAAAATGGCAGGCAGAGCATGAAGAAGAATTTTTGAAAGCAAGAGAACTGGAAGGGCAACTAACCAAAACCACCAAATACACCGAAGAAGATATACAGGTGCTAGACGGTTTGGAGCCTGTTAGGAAAAGACCAGGTATGTATATCGGTTCTACAGACGAAAGAGGCTTGCATCACCTTGTTATAGAGATAGTGGACAATTCGATAGATGAAGCGATTGCCGGGCATTGCACCAATATAGATGTAACTATTCTGGAAGATGGCAGTTTGTCCGTTGCTGACAATGGTCGTGGTATCCCAACAGGCATTCACAAGACAGAGGGTAAGAGTGCTGTTGAGGTAGTTTTGACCAAACTTCACGCAGGTGGCAAGTTTGGTGGCAGTGGATACAAAATTTCTGGCGGTTTGCATGGTGTGGGGCTTTCTTGCGTCAACGCACTCAGTGAATATCTAAAAGTTGACGTCTTTCAAAATGGCAACCATTATCAGCAGGAATATAAACGTGGTATCCCACAATATCCTCTCAAAATTGTTGGCTCCACAGTATCTCGTGGAACAACTATCACTTTCCGCCCAGACGATATGATATTCGAAACCACAACATTCAATTACGACACTCTCAAAGCAAGATTTAGAGAGATTGCCTTCCTAAACAAAGGCCTAACAATCTCCCTTACGGACAAGCGTGCCGGCAAGGAAAGGAGCGAAGTCTTTCAATTTAAGGGCGGAATTGTGGAATTTGTAGATTTCCTAAACAAAGGCCGTCAAACAGTTTTCCCTCAAGCATTTTATGCCAACAAGGTGGACAAAACCAGCGAAGTGGAAATAAGTTTTCAATACAACGATAGTTACAGCGAAGTTATAAATGCCTATGCCAACAACATCAACACCGAAGAAGGCGGAACTCACCTGGTGGGCTTCAAAAACGCATTGACAAAAGTCATCACCGACTATGCAACCAAAAACAAAATGCTCAAGCCAAACGAAAAATTATCTGGCGAAGATTGCAGAGAAGGTCTTACTGCAGTTATCAGTGTAAAACTGCAAGAGCCTCAATTTGAAGGTCAAACAAAGACCAAACTAGGCAACTCCTTTATGCGTTCGCTGGTGGAAAAGGTTATGATAGACAACTTTGGCGATTATTTGGAAGAAAATCCAAACATAGCAAGAGAACTTATTATGAAATCTCTCACCGCCCAAAGAGCCAGAGAAGCAGCAAGGAACGCAAGAGAACTAACCCGCAGAAAAGGTGTGTTAGAAACAACCACTTTGCCAGGCAAATTGGCAGATTGCACCTCCAAAGACTCATCTCGTTGCGAGATATTTCTTGTAGAGGGCGACAGTGCTGGTGGCACAGCGAAACAAGGGAGAGATAGACGTTTTCAGGCTATTTTGCCATTGCGTGGAAAGATTTTGAATGTGGAAAAAGCAAGACTATCTCGTGTGTTGGAAAATGAAGAAATCAAAGCAATGATAACCGCCTTTGGATGCGGAATACACGACGAATTCAACGAACAAAAATTGCGTTATGACAAGATTATTTGCATGACCGATGCTGATGTGGACGGCAGTCATATCAGGATACTTTTGCTCACATTCTTCTACCGCTTTATGCGTCCATTGCTGGAACTAGGCCATGTTTATATAGCCCAACCACCACTTTATAAGGTGGAATGTAACAAAAATGTGGCATATTTCTACAATGACGACGAACTAAATGCCGAACTTGCTCGTTTGGCTGGCAAACCAGTGTCTATTCAACGTTACAAAGGTCTTGGCGAAATGACAGCCGAACAACTTTGGGAAACAACTATGAGCCCAGAGCATAGAACAATGCTCCAAGTAAAAATGGAAGACGCAGTGGAAGCAGATGCCATTTTCAATACTCTTATGGGCGAAAATCCAGAGTTAAGACGAACATTTATAGAAGAAAACGCAACAATAGTCAAAGATTTGGACGTATAACAAGACATTTTATTGCAAAAATATACATTTTAGCCAAAAATTTGCACTATAATATCACTTTACGACAAGAATTTATAAATAACACAATTATTTTACAAAAAAAACAATATAAAAAGGGAAAAAAATGAAAAAGCAAGATTATTCAAAACAACTGGAAGATTTGGTTGACAATACAAAATATGTCAAGGTCCACCTAAACGACGAAATGAAGAAATCCTTTATCTCTTATGCAATGGCGGTGAATGTTAGTCGTGCAATCCCTGACGTGAGAGATGGATTGAAGCCTGTTCATAGGAGAATTTTGTATGATATGGGCGACCTTGGGATAACTTACGAAAAGGGGTACAAGAAATGTGCTCGTATCGTTGGTGATGTGTTGGGCAAATTCCACCCACATGGCGACAGCAGTGTTTATGATGCACTGGTTCGTCTTGCACAAGACTTTTCTATCAACCAGCCATTGATTGATGGACAGGGTAACTTTGGCAGTATAGACGGCGATCCTCCAGCAGCCTATCGTTACACCGAGGCAAAACTTTCCAAAATTTCGGGAGAAATGCTGAGGGATATCGACAAGGAAACTGTAGATTTTTATCCAAACTTTGACGGAACGTTGCAACAACCAGCAGTCTTGCCAGCGCGTTTTCCCAACTTGCTTGTAAATGGCTCGGACGGTATCGCAGTGGGCATGGCGACATATATCCCACCACACAACTTGGGCGAAGTAATAGACGGTGTGGTGGCACTGATAGACAACCCACAGATAGACATAGATGACTTGATAAAGATTATCCCTGCGCCAGATTTCCCAACCAAAGCCATAATGCTGGGGCGCAACGGTGCAAAACAAGCCTACAAAACAGGTCGTGGCTCTATCATTTTGCGTGGAAGGGCAGAGATAGAAGAAGACAACAAACACAACAGAATTGTAATAACCGAACTGCCTTATCAAGTAAACAAAGCAAAACTAATAGAGCAAATCGCCAACCTTGTCAAAGATAAAAGAATAGAGGGTATTTCAGATATAAAGGAAGAATCGGACAGAACAGGTATGCGTGTTGTCGTTGATGTAAAAAGAGATGCCAACGCACAAGTGGTGCTCAATTTGCTCTACAAACACACCCCACTTCAAACCAGTTATGGCATAATATTCCTAGCCCTGGTCAATGGCGAGCCAAAGATTTTGAACCTTAAAGAAATACTTTACTATTATCTCGAACACCAAAAAGACGTTATCATTCGCAGAACACGTTATGACCTCGAAAAAGCACAGGAAAGGGCTCACATTTTGGAAGGCTTGGTGATAGCACTGGCCAATGTGGACGAAGTGGTGCAAATTATCAAGAAAAGTGAAGATAAATATGACGCCAATGCAAAATTGTGCGAAAAATTCCTTCTCACCGAAAAGCAAGCCACCGCAATACTCGAAATGCGTCTTCAAAGATTAACCAGTCTAGAAGTCAACAAAATAAGAGATGAATTGCAGGCAATCAAAGTGCAAATTGACGAATACAAATCTATCCTTGCTAGCGAGCAGAAAGTTTTGGACATAATCAAAAAAGAAATTTTGGAAATAAAAGACAAATATGCCAAACCAAGACAAACAGAGATAGGAGTGGATTATAGCGACCTTAATATAGAAGACTTTATCGACAGGCAAGATGTGGTCATTTCTCTTACCAACTCTGGTTATGTAAAAAGACAACCTGTATCAGAATATCACGCCCAAAAACGTGGCGGAGTGGGTGTTTCTGGGCACAAAACCAAAGAAGACGACTTCGTTGTAAAGATGTTTGTTGCCAATTCGCACGACCAACTACTATTCTTCACCAGTCTTGGCAGAGTATTCTCGCAAAAGGCATATATGCTCCCAGAGGCACAAAAGAACACCAAAGGCAGAGCAATGATAAACCTTTTGCAACTGGCAAATGACGAAACTGTTACCGAAATTGTCCGTTTTGACAAAGAAGCCAAAGGTTCACTGATTATGGCAACCAAGTTGGGTGTGATTAAGAAAACGGATATGCAAGAATTTGTCCATATCAACAAAAACGGCAAAAAAGCCATAGCATTGGACGAAGGGGATAGGCTTATATCTGTGCAAGAAGCAACAGGCCTTGACGAAGTGATTTTGGCAACCCACGAAGGCAAATGTATAAGGTTCAGCGAAGGGAAGATAAGGAAACTGGGCAGAAGTTCTCGCGGAGTTAAGAGTATGAAACTGTCAGGGAACGATTATGTGGTGGATATGTGCGTGCTAAAACGTGGCTACGACCTGCTCACAATCACCGAAAAAGGCTACGGCAAACGCAGCAGAGTAGAAGATTATCGTATTCAATCTCGTGGCGGAATGGGTATAAAAGCCAGTATCCTAAACGACAAAACAGGTAAATTGGTCTGTCTAAAACAAGTTGCACCTGACCAAGACATAATTTTGATGTCCGAAAGTGGCACAATTATCCGTTTTGAAGCCAGTTCACTCAATATTCTAGGCAGAAATTCTCAAGGTGTAAAAATTATGCGCTTGCGAGATAAAAACTCCAAAATCGTCTGTGCCTCGGTAGCAATTCACCAAGAGCAACAACCTGATGAAAACGAACAATCAGAAGAAAACAATTCTTCAGAAGCAAATCTATCTTCTGAGGGAACTCTATCAGCAGAAGAAAATGTATCAGTAGAAGAAAATTTGTTAAACAATGAAAACATACTTGAAGAAAGCCAATTTGTAGAAGATAAATTACCAACAGACGAATAAACTTCTTCATAAAAACATTTACTTCATAAAACACTTTTTCATGATAACACTTATAAACAAATAGAGTATAGTTTTCAATTAAGTCTATATGGGAGATTTGCACAATAATATCACAGGAAGTCTTTCTACTCATTCAAAACAAGGTGAACATACAGAAGATATCTAATGAAATAAAATATAAAACATCACACCAATTTGGTGTGGTGTTTTTTTATGATGCTATTTTTGTATTTTTTATTAAACATTTATGCAAATAAAATTTTTTATAATTATTTATCAATTTCTTATTCATTTTTATGTATAAATTATCAATCACTTTTCAAAAAGGTATTATGATACAATTTTATCACTTAAAATTTATCACACAAAAGTTTCTAACAACTCAATTACTTTTCAAAAAAGTTTTATGACACAATTTTACTCCTTAAATTTATCACACAAAATTTTCAAACAACTTTTTATAAATTTATTTCTTATCCATAGTTTTTCTCTCCTAAAAACTGCTGTTTTCTCATAAAAACTTGTCCTTTTACATATATTTTGTTAGGAGTAAAATGCAAAAATGTAGCAAATAAAACAAAAAGTAATAACCTATTAAAAAAAGTAATAACCTACTACAAATAGGCTCAACTTATTACAAAAAAAGGTTAAACTTATTATAAAAAAGGGTTAAACTTATTATAAGAAAGGCTAAATTTATTATAAAATAGTCAAAATTATTTGAAAAAAACACCAATTTTGTTATTTTGCGACAAAATTTTTGCATTTTTGGAGGTTTTATGGAACAAAACAAAAAAGAAGTAGAAAAAACTTTTCAAAACAGTGAACTAACACTGCTAAACAGACAAAATCTAAAAGTTTCTGGGGTGGAAAAGGTTTACGAATCCAACCCACAAAGGCTTCAACTGAAAGTTGCAGGGAGCATAATGATTGTTATAGGCACTGACCTAAATGTAGCAAGACTGGACACTTCCACTGGTGTAATAGAAGTTGTTGGCAAGGTGGACAGCATCAAATACACTTCCACAACAGACAAAAGTGGACTGTTCAAGAGATTATTCAAATGATTTTATTTTCTACATTGCAACAAGGGTGGAGTGTGTGGCTCTTTTGTTATTTGGGCTTTTTGTCTGGGATAATTTTTTTTGCTAGTTATTCACTCGCAACATATCTAAACAGCCACCCCCACCGTCAACCTAATAAAGCAAGTATCCAAAAAAATAACAAAAATAACAGAAAAGATGTCAAAAAAGGGATAAATAACGACAAAAATCAGGATAAAAACAACAAAAAAAATATAAAAAACAACAAAAAACAAGCAAATAACAGATATTATGACAAAAAAAATAGTCGAAAAGATAAAAAAAGAGAAAATAAAAAGAAAAATTATAAAATTCTTTTCAAAAAGTTACACACATTTTGTTTGCTTTTGTGGAAATTTGTAGTAAAATTCTCAACCGAAATTATTTTAATTTCTACCTTGTGCGGAGTGATTGTTGTTAGCCTTTTAGTAAATTTGCACTTTAACTATGGCATACTTTCACCACCCTACATTGCATTATGGCTGGGTGCATTTGTTATTTCAAAATATTTTCTCAAATCGCTTGCCAATATTTTTCTATACATCTATAATAAATTTAAGAACAAAAAAGTTGTAGCAAAATAGTTGAAAAACAAATTATAAATAGAAATACAAATAGAAATACAAATAGAAATACAAAAAGAAAATACAAATAGAAAATACAAATAGAAATACAAATTAAAACATAAAACACAAACAAAAAATCAAAACAACAAACAAAAACAAATAAATATAAAGCGATATGACAATACAAAAAAAACTACAAAAAGATAAAATTAACAACACAAGTAAGTTTGCAATAAATTCTTATTGCTGATAAAACTGCAAAATTTGAGGTGTGTATGGACAAAGAAAAAAAGACTAAATTATTTTTGACAATGCTTATTTCAATAATTGCTCTTTTGGTGGTGGGCATAGTGTATCAATTTGTTTGCATAAAGAAGATGCAAAGGGATATAGATTCCATCAAAAATTCCGCCAGCCAAATAGTTTGCGAGTATGAGAACAATCCACAAACTTTTACTTTGAAATACTAAAAAGTTATACTTATAAGTTATAATACTAAATATTGTATTTTTGGTGATTTTTTTAGATTGAAATGCAATTACTGTTCCAGAAAAAATATTTTTTTTGAGCAATTAGAGTTGTTGAAGTATAAAGTTATGGAAAAATTATAAAAAAAATAAAGCAAAAAAATTTTGTTTGTCAAAATACAGTTTTATGACATATCATAAATAAAAAAATATTTTTGTAACGATTTTACTCAGAAGATTGACAAAAAATTAGAAGAAGAATAGATTAGATAAAACTTATATTTTAGAAAAAGAGTTTTGTGGGATATTATAATGAAAAATCTAGTTTTTTGTAACAATTTTGTATAAAAATTGACAAAAATTAGAAGAACAAATAGAGTAGAAAAAATAAAAATTTAGAAAAAGAATTTTGTGGGATATTATAATGAAAAAACTAGTTTTTTGTAACAATTTTGTATAAAAAATTGACAAAAAATAGGAATAACATTATAATATTTACGTATATTTATATAAAAGGGGAGATAAATATGGCAAAGAAAAGTGATTACTTTGGTTTGGGATATATTGTAAGTCTTATCCTTGCAATCATTCCATTCACATCCTGGATTTGCGGAGCCGTTACAAGATTTATGGAAGGCAAAATCGTTGCTGGACTTATCAGACTTGTATTTGGTTTCACAATCATTTGGGTTCTTGACTTGGTCTTTATGATTATGAAGAAAAAGATTTGCAGACTTCTCAATGTGTAATCTTGCAAAAAGCCTCCATTCAGGAGGTTTTTTTATGTCTAGATAATGTCTAAAGTTTTTTACTATTTATTAAATACAATTTTTTTAATTATTATATTTTTGATAAAATTTCCAATTATAAATAAATTAAATAAAAATGTATTGAGCTTTTCATATTCAATACATTTTATTATTTAGTGAAAAATTTAACACTAGATATATTTTATAGAAATAATTATCAAAATATTTTTGTTATTTTGAAAAACGCTTAACAATAAATTTTGTTAGGAAAGCAATTTTCAATACATTTTGTTGTTGTTGAGATAGTCCACCATCATTTTTCGGGTGTATTCTTCGCCTTGTGGGATAACATAAGCGCCGGATATCATCATTGTTCCTATGGCAAAAAATGCAGGGATAATGGTGGCAGAAAATATGGTGGCTATGATATAGATAAATATTTGAGAAATCCTAGACGACTGCATTCTTATCAAAAGGGCAGTGTTACTTTTGCCCAAAATGGTGCATCGAGAAACCATTCGAGAGTAGCAAAACAAACTGATTGTGGATAGGAAAAATCCCATAATTGCAAACAACACAACAACCAGCCACATTGTTTTAGTTACAAATGGAACAATAATGCTCAACACTCCCACCACCACACTGCAAATGCAAACATATTTTGTAAGGTCCTTTTTCTCATCCCACTTACCCGAAAGGAATATTCCAATGGCCAGTGCCACAGTGCAAGCAATTTGAATGTATGAGGAATAACTATAACTTTCTGCCGAAACCTTAAAAAGATAAAGGCTGAAAATCATTTGCATTGCGTCAAATGCGCAAAAAACAAAATAAACAAAAAAATATGTTGCCAAAACTTTTTTTGAAATCACGTTGAATTGTCTTTTCTTTATGCGGATTTTTCTAAAACTCTCCACTGCATTGGATATCCCTTCCACGTTAAATCCGCTTTTGTTTTTGTTTTTGAGATAATAAACATACAGTGGGATAACAGATATAAGATATGTTATGCAAGCCACAATGACCACAATCCATTTTTCCAAATTATCCAGTAGCAAGCCACCAACAAAAAAGGCGATAATTTTGCCCAAATATTCAAAAAACCTTGTCAACCCTGTGGAACTGGAAGAACCTTTACTGCAATAATTGTAAACAAAATCCATAGGAAGTTCTTTGAATGTATCCGACAGTGATTGGAAGATAAGCACAAGAAAAATGCCCAAAATCATAAAGTCGGTGTCCAGTAGCAGAATGGATAGGGAATATATGAGGAAAGGTATAACGGTAAGCAAAAGGAAGAGTTGAGGCTTGCGTTGCATAGGTTTGTAGAGTATCTGTGAAAACAAAACTTTTAGCAACTGAAAGCCAATCATATACGTAAAAGCCCACGCAAAACTCTGTGTGCTTTGATATATAATCAGCGCAATAAATGCCCCAACAATGTTGGACGCAAACAGCGATAAAACTTTGTGAAAATTAAGTAGTTTTAGTTGCATATTACCTCACAAAAAATATTTTACTTGTTTTGGACACACTAGTCAAACGAATTGCCTTGAAAAACAAATTGACAAGTGATATAATTGTAATATGAAAAAGAAAATGTTGCTTCACAGTTGTTGTGGACCATGTTCCACATCAGTTATAGATAGATTGAAAGATGAGTATGACCTCACTATTTTTTATTACAATCCAAACATCTACCCACAAGAAGAGTATCAAAAACGCCTAGCAGAGCAACAAAAGTATGTTCGTCTTATTGGGCTAGACATTGTGGTTGTGGACGGAAAATATGACGACAACGCCGATTTTGAAAGTCATTGTGTAGGGTTGGAAAAGGAAAAAGAAGGTGGGGCAAGATGCTCGGTGTGTTTTGCATACAGGTTGGATAAAACAGCACAATATGCAAAGCAAAACGGCTATGATATTTTTGCCACCACCCTAACAGTCAGTCCGCACAAAAATGCAAAAGTGATAAACGAAATTGGACTAAACATTGCCCAAAAATACAACATAGATTATCTTGTTGCAGACTTCAAAAAACAAGACGGCTATCTAAAAAGTATCCGTCTATCGCAAAAATATTCACTCTATCGTCAAAACTATTGTGGTTGCAAATTTTCTCTGCACGAATAAAAAGTTATATTCGCCACAAATTTTAACATTACATAGTATACATTATCATAAGTGTAGTTGTTTTTTTACAAAAAAAAAGACCTAATTAGGTCTATGTGGTGGGCAATAAGAGACTCGAACTCCTGACTTCCACTACGTCAAAGTGACACTCTACCAACTGAGTTAATTGCCCAAAAAAAAGAGGGGTTGCAAGTGAAGGTCAAGAGAGCAGAACTCCACTTGCGGTAATATTATGCCATAGTTCGCTTAAGAAATCAAGTCTTTTTGCAAAAATTTTTTGCAAAGAATTTTTTTATTGTTATTGCACAACACAAATATTTATACTATTGGTTGGGGTAGAGGTGGAGTTTGGCACTCCAAATGTTACTACAATTTTATCTCCTTTTTTTGCAATTTTTTGCTCCACAACCAATTTTGAAGCATAGGCAATCAGGTCATCAAGCGACTGTTGTTGCTCCACGACCATAGGCATTATCCCCCAGCAAAGAGCAAGGCTATTTTTCGTCCATTCGTCATGAGTTAGGGCAATCACGCTTGCTTGTGGGCGAAATTTGGATATTGCACAGGCAGTTTTGCCACAATCAGTCCAGCAAACAATGGCTTTTGCACTCACACTTCTTGCCGTTTCACAGGCAGAGTGAGCAATGGCATCTAGTGGGGTTTTGCTACATTCTATATCAAACTCTTTGTCATAATCCACTTGTCTTTCGGTGGCAAGTGCAATCTTGCTCATTGTGGTTGCACTCTCTACAGGGAACACCCCACTGGCAGTTTCGCCAGAAAGCATTGTCGCCCCAGTCTTGTCATAAATGGCTTGTGCTACATCTGTTGTTTCGGCTCTTGTTGGTCTTCTGCGGTGTGTCATCGACTCCAACATTTCTGTAGCGACAATCACTTTTTTGCCCTTTTTGACACATTTTTCTATCATCATTTTTTGGATAGCAGGGATATGTTCTATAGGAACTTCTGTACCCATATCTCCACGAGCAACCATAATGCCGTCGCTTACATCAATTATTTTGTCCAAATTTTTTATGCCTTCAACACTCTCTATCTTGGAGATTATCTGTTGTCTGCCACCCAAAGAGGATATGAGTTGTTGCATTTCTTGGACATTCTCTGGGGTATTCACAAAAGAAGCGGAAATATACTCCACGTCATTTCTTACTGCAAAACGGATATTTTCTTCGTCTTTTTTGCTGATAAATGGCAGTGGCAATCTGGTGTGAGGGATAGATATGCTCTTGTGATTGGACAACTCTCCACCTATGTTTACCACGCAAACAATGTTTCTTTCTTCCACATTTCTTACAGTAAACTCCAACAGTCCATTGTTGGCATAAATCTTTTGTTTTGGTTTGAGTATTTTGGTCAGTTCTGGATAAGGGCAAGATACATATTTATCTGTTCCGATTGTGTGGTCTGTGCAAAAAGTGAACAAATCTCCCTTATTCAGCGACACCTTGCCATCTTCAAACTCTCCTATCCGAATCTCCGGTCCGCAAGTATCCACCATAATTGCACAAGGGATATTCAAATCTTTTCGTGCCTTTAGGACAAGGTTTAATGTTTGTTGATGGTGGGCAATATTCCCATGGCTCATATTAAGCCTAGCAACATTCATCCCCGCACGCAACAGTTTTACTATTGTGTCATAATTGTTGCTGGCTGGACCTATTGTGCAAACCATTTTTGTTTTTTTCATAAATCTTTCTCCTATATCTAATATATTTTTTATTCTACGTCTTTTGCTAAAACTATTCCTAGTATTACTATGTCGTTTGCAAGTCAATTTTTTAGGCTAAAATCTATACATTATAAAAGCCCAAATGTTATTTATTGAAATCTATTTACAAAAATCATTGAAATATATTCCAAATTTATTGAAATCCATTTTAATTCCAACAGGTAGATTATAATCAACTTTGCAAATTTTATCTACTAAATTTTAACAAAAAGTTGAAAATTGCAACTTTTGGAATGAAAAATAACTTTTTCCTTGCATAAAATATCAATGGATAAATATATTAAAAGCGAAAAATCAAACTGTGCGGTTTACAAAATATTTTGCGTCAAAAAATTATCAAAAAAAATTATACAAAAACCAATCATTCTATTGAAAAATGCTAGACAAATAGGGATTTTTTGGTTATAATTTTGACGAATACGACCGAAAATTCGAGAGGTAGATTATGAAAAAAGAAATGATATACGAAGAAGTGTTGGCTATGCTCAACGACCGAGTGGACTACAAGTCCATAACACTTGCCGAAGTTGCCAAGCGTTGCAATATGGGCAAGAGCACAATTTATGAATATTTTTCTAGCAAGGACGAGATGGTGTTCAATAGTATCATCTATTATCTAAACAAAATGATAAAGTTCTTCTCCAACAGTTTTAAGATAACGACCTTTAGGACTAGCCTTAGGACTTTTATCAAGGCGGTTATAATTACAATGAAGGCAAACTATTGGATGGTTATGCCATGGACCTTTATCGACAACTATGCACCATTCCTTCAAGAACAAGACGCCGACACCATCACCGAAATGTTGTATAAATGCAGAGAGGTGGTCTTTTCGCTGTTCAATCAAATTTGTGAAAAGGGCGAGGAAGAAGGCACACTTTTTAAAATTGATGATGTAAGAATGAACTTTGCCTTTTGCGGAATTATTGGCAGTTTGAGTGAAGAAATAGACAGTAACTACGACCTCGAGAGTGAAGAAAGCAAAATGTTTGTAGAAGACCTTTGCTCTTGTGTCGCAAAACAACTCAACTAAACGGTAATCATTAAATTTCAATCATAAGGTGTTATTATGGACAACGAAAAGTCAATAGTGGGGCTGACCAGCCATCAAGTAAAAGAGCAAATGCAAAAAGGTTTGGTCAACACAACTCTCACCAAAACGTCAAAGAGTTATGCTCAAATATTTTTCAAAAATATTTTTACTTGGTTCAATATTATTTGCTTTTTTATTGCCGGAGTGCTTATCTCCATTGGCAGTTTTGAAAATGTAACATTTATAGTAGTCTTTTTGGCAAATCTTTGCATTGGCATTATACAAGAAATTCGTGCAAAACATATGGTGGACAAAATCTCGGTGATAAATGCCTCCAAAGTTGATGTGTTAAGAGATGGTCAACATACTAGCATTCCAACAGATAAGGTGGTGTTGGGAGATGTGATTACACTAAGGCTGGGCGAGCAAGTTTGCGCAGACCTAGTGGTGCTAGACGGTTCGGTGGAAGTGAACGAAAGCCTGCTTACAGGTGAAAGTAAACCAATAAAAAAGATTGCTGGCGACACACTGCTTGGCGGTAGTTATGTAGTCAGCGGAGAGTGCGTTGCTTGTGCAGAAAAGGTGGGATTGAACACATACAGTTCCAGCCTAATAAAAAAGGCTCGTCAACTCAAAGCCCCTCAAAGTGATATCCTAAGAACTCTCAACTTTATAATCAAAGTTATTGGAGTGCTGTTGGTGCCACTGGGGATATTTACATTTTTGGACACTTACAGCAACGGCAATGTCTATCAAGCCATCAAAGTTACTTCTGGCTCGGTTATTGGAATGATGCCTGCGGGTATGTTTTTGCTTACTTCTGTGGCGCTTGTTGTGGGTGTTCTTAACCTTGCACGCAAAAAGACTTTGGTGCAGGACTTATATAGCATCGAAACATTGGCAAGAGTAAATGTTTTGTGCCTAGACAAAACGGGAACATTGACAGACGGAACAATGTCTGTGAAAAATGTTATCCCTCTGGGAGTTGCCAGCGAAAAAGTGTTTGAAATAATGCAAAGTTATGCCAAGGCGACCAAAACCCAAAACTCTACCGCCATTGCGATAGACAAATATTTTTGGGCAGAAGATACCAAGATTACTCCTGCTGTGGACGTTATGGAGTTTAATAGCGAAAAGAAATTTTCCGCTGTCAACCTAGGGGAACTGGGAGTATATATGTTGGGTGCGCCAGAATTTGTAACCACCAACCTAGACAAAGAATCCAGCCAAACAATCAAAGCCCTAGCACAAGAAGGCTATCGAGTGTTGTTGCTATGCAAGTCTGACGAAAAAAATGTGGGCGAAGACATGAGCAGGCAAAATACACCGCTATCAATAATAGTCATCGAAGACAATATCCGCCCAGACGCAAAATCAACAATAGAATGGTTCAACTCCAACGACGTGGAAGTAAAAATTATCTCTGGCGACAATGTGGACACCGTTAGCAATATTTCCAGAAAAGTTGGTGTAAAAAATTACGACAAATGTATAAGTTTGGAAAACGTTTCCAACGAAGACCTAGAAAAAATAGCCAAAGAATACACCGTTTTTGGCAGAGTAACCCCAGAGCAAAAGAGCATAATTGTAAAATCATTAAAAGCACAAGGCAACAAGGTGGCAATGACTGGCGACGGAGTAAATGATATTTTGGCACTGAAAGAGGCAGATTGCTCCATAGCAATGGCAAGTGGAAGCGAAGCCACAAGGAGTGCCAGCAACCTTATTATGATGGAAAACAATTTTTCCGCCATGCCAAGTATCGTTGCAGAAGGGAGAAGGGTTATCAACAACATTTCCAAGGCATCAGCACTTTTCCTTACCAAAACATTCTTTGCCATGTTCCTAACCATTTTTGCCCTTATCTCCACCAAATACAGTTATCCTTTGCAACCAAACCAAATATTTATATGGGAAAACGCATTTATCGGCATACCAGCATTTTTCCTTTCCCTTCAACCTAGCAAAGACCGCATCAAAGGCTCATTTTTATCCAGTTTGTCGTCCAAATCTCTACCAGGAGCATTTGTTTTGTTCCTAGCCAGCATGGCATGTTATGTTTTCTGCGCCCTAACTGGTCAGCCAGAGATGGTGACTACACTTATTTCTCTTTCCGTTACTTTCGGCGCATTCTTCGTGCTACTCAACCTCAGTTTGCCTTTGGACAAATATCGTTCGGCAGTAACATTTTCTATGCTGATTTTTGCGGTGCTTATCCTTGCCGTTATCCCTGCAAGTTTCTTCAAATATCTCACTCTCGGCACAAGAGAAGTGATATTCCTAGGCATAACATTGTTCTGCATTTATCTAGCATACACAGGTTTAAGGTGGCTGTTTGAAAAAATATTCTACTATGTCCAGCAATCCAAAAAGAATAAGCAACCAGCCAAATAATTTTCTTTGACGCCTTTCCTTTGGCAATCAAAACCTTTGTGCCTATTACTCTCTCACTTTTCAAGTTTTAGTTGAAAGCAAGTTAATGCAACAACTGATTTGCAAAATTGTATGTAAAAGGTGCAAATCGTTTTAGTCAACAAACAAGACAAATTGTCATTTAATAATTTTTGGTTAATCAATAAGAAGAATTGCTATTTAATAATTTTTGGATAATCAATAGGACAAATTGTCATTCATACCAAATTTTAACTAAATTATTTGCAAAAAAACCTCATATCCTTGCCACAAAACTGATGTAAATTGTAAATGGCAAAGATTGTGAGGTTTTTACTTTTTTGTAATATTATCTCTTATCCAACATATCCAGTGCAATATAATTTTGGTCTAGGTCGCAAAGAGGGCAAGTTTTGTAGGCTTCTTTGCCTAGGTGCGTGTGCCCACAGTGGTCGCATTTCCATATCATTTCCTTGCCAGCAGAGTATAGTTCTTTGGATTTCAACTTGTTGTAAAGGTCATCTAATATCATAAAATGGTCGTTTTCCACTAGAGCAATCAACTTGAACTTTTCTGCAACATCGCAAAAGCCTTCGTCTTCGGCAATCTTTGCAAAACTGGGATAAATGGTGGTGTTTTCACTTTTTTCGTTATTGGAGGCAGATTTGATAAGTTGCATCAAATCTCCATCTTCAAAGGGATATCCCGCCTTTATTTCAATATTTTTCTGTGGCTGGGTGGCATGCTTGCCCAAAAGGTCCCAAAAAACCTTTGCGTGAGCCATTTCGTTTTTTGCCAACCCCTTAAACAAAATTTGTATGTTGTTTTTGCCTTCTTTGGTTGCTTTTTGAGCAATAAATTGATATCTTGCCCCGCCTTGACACTCTCCAGCAAATGCACGTGCAAGGTTCAATTTTGTTTGTGAATTTTCAAAATCCATAATGTGTTTTTCTCCTTCAAAGCAATTTTTACCACAAAAGGAGATTTTATTCACCATTTGGGCAAACTAATAATGAGATTTTATATTCTTTAAGTCAAATTCGTTTGCTCTTTTACAAAATTTCTACTAAAATATATACGGAGATAATTATGTTAAATATATTAAAACAAGAAAGACGATATACTGTGTTCGACAGTTCCTCATATTCGCACCTTATCAAATTGCTTGGCACTATGACCACCTACACCATGGACGACATTACCAAAACCAAAGTCGTGGACTATTATTACGATAGCCCAAACTCTCTCTTGGAGCAAAATGAGTTGCTTCTCAGAAAGCGTGTAGCAGGTGGCAAGGCACAACTGAAAATAAAGAGAAGATACTTCAGTCCACAATTTTATTATTCCGACAATCTTCGTAGTCACGAAAGGGAAAGGGAAGTGGGTGTGCACGACAGCCTTTCAAAGCATTTCTTCTTTCTAAACAATGCACTCAATTCTATGTTTTCGACTACACTGCAATTTGACCCAGACAAGTTGTTTGCACAGATGAGAGTGGTGATGATAGTCAAATCCACACAAGAAATCCGCAAACTATATGGCTATGGCGGGCTGAAAGTGGAGATTAAGCAAGAAAAACTGAATGTTCAAAACAAAAAAACAAACAGAAAGAACAAAACAGAGATGGTTCAATTCAAACTGCTTTCGTCAGACGAAACATTGCCTTTGTTTGAAGACTTGATAACAAAAATAGAACGTCATTGCAAGGAGTTGTTCTACACGCAAGACAGCAAATATGAAATTTGTTTCAAAG
>JBJETV010000021.1:0-6365 GCA_051883495.1 Christensenellales bacterium | reverse complement strand
AGGGTCTAGAGTAGTTTACAGTGATGTTTGAGGTGGCTTTTTGCTGGGTTGCGCCGTAGATGAGAGTGGCAAGGATTATCATAGTGGTTATGTATAGCACACATATCGTTATTCGATTGCACCCTCTGCCCACTTTGTTGAGCCACAGCACAAACCTTTCCTTGCGAGTCATCTTCTCTCCCCTTTCAAATAAAATTTTTCTATATTTATTATTCGCTTTTTACTGATAATTTGTCAAGAAAATAACGACATTTTCGCAAATTTTTAATAATAACGCAAAAACTGACGGCAAAAATTCTGTCGTCAGTCTTTTTTTATACCATTTATTGACTTTTACTTATCGCAAAAAAGGTTTTTGTGCAGTGTTTTTAGCACTTTTTCAAAGTCTTTTTGTGGGAAGGCAAATATAATAGACAATCCTTGTGTGCTTTTGTTCAGCATAAAAATTTTTGTGCCTAGTGTGTATATTTGCTCTATGACATTTCTCTCTGTCTTTTGATTGAGCATTGCCCCCACCACCGATACCAAGGCAACGTCTTTTGTTATACTAACTCCGTCTAAAGCACATTTTTGGGAGATTTGCTCCACGATTTTTTTCAATTTGTCGTCTGTTATTTCATTTTGTCGTGCGACCACTGAGATATTGTCGATACCAGTTGGGATATGCTCCACCCCAACCCCGTTTTTCGCAAAAGCATTGTAAACTTCCCAAACAAAATTTAGAGAAGAATTTATGTTAAACTTTTCAAAAGAAATGATACAAAAGCCTTTCTGTCCAGCAATTCCTGTCAACTTTTTTTGTTTGCATTTTGGCATAATAAAACTTCCTTTGCAGGTAGGATTGAATGTGTTGCGTAGGTTGAGAACTATGTTGTTTTCTCGCAAAAATCTAGTGCAATCTGGATGCAAGACATTTGCCCCGGCATAACTCAACTCTCTTAGTTCTGCATAACTAATCTTTGCAATAAGTTTTGGATTTTTTGAAAATCTTGGGTCGCATTGCAAAAAGCCATCTACATCTGTCCAGTTTTCGTAAACTTTTGCCCCACATAGCACTGCCACCACCGCCCCAGTGATGTCTGACCCGCCACGAGAAAATATTTTGACATTTCCGTTTGCGTCTGCTCCATAAAAGCCAGGGATAACATATTTATCCCAATTGTTTGTGTGCGAAACAAACTTCATTTTGGATATCTCAAAGTCCACTTTGCCATTACTACTGAAAGTGATGAAATCTTTTGCATCCAAAAAGTTGTAACCCAGATATTTGCTGACAATTTTTGCCGAGAAGTATTCTCCACGACTAGCAACATAACTTTCAGTTGCTCCGCCAGCAATCTCTGTGTAAAAATTTTTCAGCATTTCCCTTATATTTATGCCTGTGCCCAGTTCTTTGTCCAATTCTTCCATTCTAGTTGCAAATAAGTTGAATTCAACATCAAAACTTTCCTTTGCTTCTGCCTTTTTGTAGCAAGACAACAAAATATCTGTTATCTTAATATCTTGCTTGTTCCTTTTGCCAGGCGCAGAAACCACCACAAACCTTGCAGGGCTATTGTTTACAATTTTTGCAACTTGCATCACTCTATTGGCGTCTGCCAGAGATGAGCCCCCAAATTTACAAACCAATTCCTTCATTTTTCTACCCATATCACATTGTATTAAATTATCTCAAAAAAGGTTTTTGGGGGCGTCAAATTTTTTTCAAAAAGCAACTTCAAATATTATTACAGAACTTTTTCAAGGGCGTTTATCACAACTTGCTCGTTCTTTTTTTCTAGTGGAGTCAGTGGCAACCTAACCTCGTTTTCACACAATTTCATATAACTTAAGGCAAATTTTACAGGGATTGGGTTGACTTCTACAAACATCGCTTTATTTATCTCCCACAATTCCTCATGCAAAGCAACCGCCTTTTCAAATTTTCCCTTTTGGGCAAAGCGAATCAACTCTTTCACTTTTTTTGGCAAAATATTGGCAGTAACACTAATAGCACCTTTTGCCCCTAGCAACATAAACGGCAAGTTTAATCCGTCATCACCAGAATACACTGCCATTTTACCCCTAAGTCTGTGGCAAAGTTCGGCAATTTGGGTCATATTTCCGCTGGCTTCTTTTATTCCACAAATATTCTTAATTTCAGCCAATTTCTCGGCAGTTTCTGGCAAAATATTCACTCCCGTTCTCCCTGGCACATTGTAGGCGATTATTGGTATATTTATCTCATCAGAAATCGCTTTGTAATGTTCCACCAAGCCATTTTGTGTGCATTTGTTGTAAAATGGTGTAACGACAAGCACCCCATCTGCGCCATATTTTTGTGCCAAAAGAGAGTTTTCTATGGCAGTTTTTGTGTTGTTTGAACCAGCGCCAACAATAAACTTTGCCCTGTTTGCTATTGCATTTTTGGCAAAATTTATAACCTCACACCTTTCCTCTTGCGTCAGTGTTACTGCCTCGCCTGTTGTCCCCAGCACAATGATTGCATCTGTACCACTTGCAACTTGAAAGTCTATCATTCTGCCAAACGCCTCAAAATCTACTTTTCCTTCCCTAAATGGAGTCGCAATGGCCACCCCACTCCCTTCAAAAACAAATTTCATCTTCCCCTCCAAATTTTTTATTCATTCATTTTTTTTCTAAAAACTATCTTATACGCAAAATCTTCAAAGTATGGAATTATTTAATCAATAACTCCTTCCCATATTTCTACTCTATAAAACAATTATTTCTTATCCTTTACTTTTATCAGTTCTTGCAAAATTTGAACAGCATTTGTAGCAGCGCCTTTTCGTATGTTATCTGCGACAATCCACAAATTTATGGCATTTTTGCAAGAAGAATCTCGCCTAATCCTCCCCACAAACACCTCGTCGCACTCTCTGCAAAACAATGGCATTGGGTAAAGATTTTTCTTGATGTCATCAATCACAACGATATTTTCAAATTCAGACAAACACTTCCTTATTTCTGTCATCTTAAATGGCTTTTTGAGTTCGACATTTACACTTTCACTATGACAATCAAACACAGGCACTCTTACAGTTGTTGCAGTTATTTTTAGATTCTTTTTGTGCAAAATTTTTCGAGTTTCCAGTATCATCTTGTTTTCTTCTTTTGTATAGCCATTTTTCTCAAATATATCAATATGAGGGATAACATTTGAGAAAATAGGATACAAAAATTTCTTTGGTTTTCCTCCATTTATGCCAGTTTTTAGGTCTTCAACTCCCCTTTGCCCAGCACCAGAAACAGACTGATAAGTGGAAAATATAACCCGTTTGATGCCAAATTTTGCGTCAAGAGCCTTCAGGGGCAACACAGCCTGAATGGTGGAGCAATTTGGGTTGGAAATAATGCCATGGTGGCAAAAAATATCCTCCTTGTTTACTTCTGGCACAACGAGAGGAACATCATTATTCATACGCCATGCACTAGAATTATCAATAACCACTGCTCCCTGTTCTACAAATTTTGGAACAAATTTTTTGGACAATTCTCCCCCGCACGAAAACAACGCATAGTCTATCTTTTTGCCCACAATGTTTTCTTCTTTAAGTTCCAAAACCTCTACCTCTTTTCCAAAAATTTTTATTTTTTTACCAGTGCTTTTTGCACTTGCATACAGAAAAAATTGGTCTGCTTGAATATTCCTTTCATGCAGAACTTCTACAAACTTGCCACCGACTTTGCCAGTGACACCAACAATAGCAATATTCATAAGTTATCTCCTTAGAGCAAAGACAGTTTGCCCTTTATACTTTTTATTCAAAATCCGTTCAAATTGTTAAAAGTTAATTGTTAAAACTCCACTTAAAATTAAATATTAAGCAAATAACTGATAGGATAAAATCTACTTAGGTGTTAAAAGAGGTTGTTATAGTAACAACCTCTTAAATGTGCAAAAACTTCAAAATAAAAATGAGCCCAGTAAAAAACCGAACTCATTTTTATAAATATTTATTTGAAATGTTATTGCTTATATTCAAATTTCAGGTTTTGTTTATAATAAAATATGTTTTACTATATAGATTTACTTGAATATCGCTGTAAAATGTGTGCTATAAAGAACTTCTATTGTATCTCCTGGCTTGTAAGTTTTGCTGTCAGCAGAACAATACCAATGAGAGAAGTTTTCTGCGTTTTTACCAGTGTATTCTGGCACTGTATAAGTTGAGCCAGTGGTGAACACATCTTTTCTTTTTGCAAATTCTTCAATGTCATCTGAGGTAGTTGGAGTGGTTATCCTTTCAAAAGGTTCATTGTCTGTAGTAACAATCCAAATTTCTTCCCCTTTGCTGTTTTTTATTGTGTCCATTTTGTGATTTTCACTGTTGACAGTATCACGAATAATTGCATATTTTATAAGTTCTTTTGTAAATTCTGGCTCAGGTGTTATGCCACATTGATAAAGAACATCGCACCATTCCACCAAGATTTGCCACTCTGAACCACGATAGCCCAGCATATCCCTTTTGGTCATATTGAAGTAGGTTTTCATGGTTTCTTCAGTGTAAAGATGCACTGGAAGTTCAATATCAGGAGCAAAAGTAAAACTGTCTAGAAGTGTGTATGACACATCTCCACCTGGTATTGGATTTCCATCTTTGTCCAGGCCCGTTGGGTTGCCATCTGCGTCCAAACCAGCACCATAAATCAAATTCCCACCTTCGTCACGAAGATAATCCTCTTGCAAAACCATTTGCCTTAGTGGATGAGCATAAACCAAATCTTCGTTGAAGCCATACATATTATGGAAGCCCAATGCGTCAGCCTCATTGGTTAGATAGCCATTTGCAAAGAAATTCCACATTTGCCCCATAATTGGTTGGCAATATTGCACAACATCATGCGAAACGGAAACACTTGTAACAGTTACCCAAATCCATGTTGGTGCGCCATTGTTGTAAGACATTTTTACAACTTCAGTGCCAGCGTGGAATTTTTCGCTATCAGTTATCGCTGCATACTCATAAACATACTCGTCATCATCGTTTTTATTCCTTGTAAACATCGCATGTGGTGGAACAAATGTAAGTTCTCCGCCATCACTAAAAGTAACTTTTACCACTTCTTGAGTTCCGTCTGTTTGGCTGTGTTTATTTAACCAATGACAATAGCCAGTGTCAATAGTTCCCAAATCGTGATTATAGCGGAAAATTCTGTCAAAGAAGGAAATATCTTCTATGTTTTTATAACTTCCATCTGCCAACATAACAGGTGTGCCAAATACTATACAACCACTTATCACAGAGTCGCCTTCTTGTTTTTTGAGAGATGGTTTCCACACTGCAAGTAGTGTATGGTCTGCCTTTTGTGAAAAACTATCGCCATTTTGGACAAATTCTGTGTCGCTGAGAGATAGTTTCCACCCTTCAAACTCCACATTGTCGTAACCAGAACCTGCAAAATAGTCGTTATATTCGCTTTCTGTTTCTCTTAGATACACAACTTCTGGGGTTGGAAGCCCAGCATAACTTACTGCACTTTTGTCAAAAGATTTTTGTGCAGAAAGTTTTAGTCCGCTTACATTTAGTGTAAATGCCGAAGTTTGCTCTGCTATGCTGAATTGAACAACTACATAATAATCTTTGGTCTGCGAACATTGATACTCCAATTTATCCGATAGCTTTGATGTGGATGGAAGAACATTTTTCTCTGCAACTGGCAAAATACTATCTTCATTAGTTAATGGTTGGTCGAAGATTTGTGCAGAAACTTTGTTATCTCCCACTAGGCTTGCAGAACCTTGATAAGAAAATTCCCATGTATATTTCCAGCCAGTTTCCATTGGCAATGAAAGATAAATTTGCTCTACATAGGAAGAATTTGCGTCAAAACTAAATGTTGTAGATTTACTCTGCTCGTCAAACGTCATCGGAACTACAATATCATCAGATTTGGGTCCGCATTGCCACCTTTCCATATCTGCAAACAACCCTTGAGTGTAGTCAAGAGTGAGATTAAAGGTAGTATCTTCTGCTGGTTGAGAGCCACCACCACAACCAACCAGCATAAGTCCACAACCTAATATGAAACAGCATACTAAGGCTAGCATTTTAATAAATTTTTTCATTATATTCTCCTAAATCTATTCTTTTGCTTATTATCTTCTAAATGGGTTTTGTGGGAGAAAGATTCCCCCACTATTTCCCTATTAGATATTTCAATTATGCTACAAAAGTAGCCTTTTCAAACATTTTTGCAACAAATAGTTCAAAATTTTGTATAAAAATCATTTTTGTTGCAAATTTAATGCTTTATTGTGAAGCCTAGCAATTATTCACTAGAAAATACTGCTTCAAAGTGAGTGCCTGTGCGAACAATGTATATGTCACCTGCGGAATAAATTTTTCCGTCCACAG
>JBJETV010000020.1:0-6940 GCA_051883495.1 Christensenellales bacterium | reverse complement strand
CTCAAACATCACTGTAAACTACTCTAGACCCTCATACACCGTTACCTTTGACCCAGCAGGGGGGGGGGGTATCTCCCAGCTCTAAAACCGTTAAATTAGGCGATAATTACGGCGATTTGCCCACTCCAACAAGGACTGGGTATACCTTTAATAGTTGGAAAAATTCAGACGGCACAGCCGTAACTTCCACCACCCAAAATACCACCATAGGCGACCATACCCTCACTGCAAATTGGACTGCTAACAATTACACTCTTACACTGTATGAAAATAAAAATATCCTTAATGGCGGAGAGCTAACAACAACTCAAGATTTGTATATGTGGAATGACAATAAAAAAGCAAGCTTAGTGACAGAAGATGGACTTGTTTGCACCAAAATATCTGGACAATTTGGTACAACTAAATATTTTTCTCAAAGTATTTTGAATAAAATATCAAGCAATACTGAATATATATGCGGAATCAAGGCAAAGGTAGTAAATTATGTCGCTGGTCCAACAGAGCCATTTCTTGGAATACACACTAACGGTTGGTATTATAATAATGGGACAAACACATGGTTAGATCCTGGAGGATCACATATATTAAGCGATTATTCTGGCAATGGATGGAAAGATGTTTTTTATCATTTCATTACTATCCAAGAAGTATCGTTTGTTTTTCAAACAGATGCCATAGTATTTGTTCGCGATTGTACAGGAGATATATATTTTAGAGATTTTTCTATTGCTCCTGCAACCAATACAAATAAAATTGTTTCATTTGATAGTTCAAATTATAGCATCGCAAAACCAACATATGTGGGTTATACCTTTCAAGGTTATTATACACAACCTGTGGGTGGAACAAAGATATTCAATGCAGATTGCAGTGTTGTGAAGAATGTATCAGGTTACACAGATAGCAATGGAGCATGGATAAAGGCTGGCAATGTTAAACTCTACGCACAGTGGACTGAGAATAATTACACACTTACATTATATGAAAACAAAAATATTCTTAACGGTGGAAGATTGACAACTTCGTCAGATCTTAGTGCATGGGTTGGCGGTGGTAATGGAAGTATTGTGACAGAAGATGGACTTGTTTGCACCAAAATATCTGGACAATTTGGTACAACTAAATATTTTTCTCAAAGTATTTTGAATAAAATATCAAGCAATACTGAATATATATGCGGAATCAAGGCAAAGGTAGTAAATTATGTCGCTGGTCCAACAGAGCCATTTCTTGGAATACACACTAACGGTTGGTATTATAATAATGGGACAAACACATGGTTAGATCCTGGAGGATCACATATATTAAGCGATTATTCTGGCAATGGATGGAAAGATGTTTTTTATCATTTCATTACTATCCAAGAAGTATCGTTTGTTTTTCAAACAGATGCCATAGTATTTGTTCGCGATTGTACAGGAGATATATATTTTAGAGATTTTTCTATTGCTCCTGCGACTAAAACTACTAGATCCGTGAAATATAGTTCTAACTCTGGGAGTGTGTCGCCGTTGACATATAGTGGGTTTACATTTAATGGGTACTACACGCAACCTGTGGGTGGGGTAAAGATATATAATGCTGATGGCTCACTGGTGAGTGGTGTGGCTGGTTATACGGACAGCAGTGGTGCATGGATAAGGGCAGAAGATACAAAATTGTATGGACAGTGGACACAGAATTGATAATAAAAGGTGTGTATTTGGTTTTCAAAGATTATTGGTGTAGGATAATTGCAATTGCGTTGAAATTTTATCCACACACATTTAGATATTTTTTGGTTGTTATAGGATTTTTGCAATTATATTGATATATACAAAAAAAATTAGATATAAAAATCCCCCCACAACAATTTTGTAGTGGGGGTGATTTTATTTTGCATATTTTTCTAGATATTCGTCATAGGTGATATATCTGTCAAAAGATTTGGTGGAATCTATTTTGATTATTCTATTTGCAACGGTTTGGGTAAGTTCTTGGTCAGAGGAGGCAAAAAGTAGGACACCGTTGAAGTTGGACATTCCTTTGTTCAGGGCGGTGATGCTTTCTAGGTCAAGGTGGTTGGTTGGTTCGTCAAGGATAATCACATTGCCTTGCTCCAGCATAATCTTGGAGAGCATACATCTCACCTTTTCGCCACCGCTAAGCACATTGGCAGGTTTTAGGGCTTCTTCACCTGAAAATAACATTCTTCCTAGCCAACTTCTAAGGAATGTTTGGTCTTTTTCTTTTGAAAATTGCCCCAGCCAATCGGTAAGAGAGAGGTTGGTTGCAAACATTTCGTTGTATTCTTTTGGTAGGTAAGAGTGAGTGATTGTTTTGCCCCATTTCACTTTGCCTGTGTAGTCGGTGTCTTTGCCAGAAAGAATGTCAAACAGGGCAGAGATTGTGTTTACATTGTCAGATAGAAAGGCTATTTTATCATTTCTATCCACAATGAAACTAACATTTTCAAAAAAGCCTTTTTTGGTCAACTTTTCCACCACCAAAACATCGTTGCCAATTGGTCTTTCGGAAGAAAAGGCAATGTAAGGATATCTTCTGGAAGATGGTTTGATGTCTTCGATGGTAAGTTTTTCTAGTTCCTTTTTCCTGCTGGTTGCTTGTTTTGATTTGCTGGCATTGGCAGAAAATCTTGCGATAAAGTCTTGCAATTCTTTTGCCCTTGCTTCTGCTTTTTTGTTGGCCTCTTTTTGCTGACGGAGTATCAACTGACTGCTTTCATACCAAAAGTCGTAGTTGCCCACAAATATTGATATTTTGCCATAGTCCACATCGCAGATATGCGTGCAAACCTTGTTCAAAAAGTGTCTGTTGTGCGACACTGTGATGACTGTGTTTTCGTAATTTAATAGAAAGTTCTCCAGCCATGCGATAGTTTTTATATCCAAGTTGTTGGTAGGTTCGTCTAGTAGCAAAATGTCTGGGTTGCCAAACAATGCCTGTGCCAGTAGCACTTTTACCTTCAACTTGCTGTCCAAATCTTTCATAAGGGTATCAAAATACTTGCTTTCTATGCCGATATCTGACAAAAGTGTCTGTGCGTTGCTTTCTGCTTCCCAACCGCCAAGGTCGGCAAACTCTTGCTCCAATTCGCCTGCCAAAATGCCATCTTCTTCAGAAAAATCTTCCTTCATATACAATTTATCTTTTTGGTCCCACACTTCCATCAGCCTTTTGTGTCCCAAAAGCACAGTTCTTAACACTGTTTCATTGTCATAGGCATTTTGGTTTTGTTGCAAAACAGACATACGTTCGTTTTTGTCGTGGGTGATATATCCCTTGGTGGTTTCTATCTCGCCAGAAAGCAGTTTCAAAAAGGTGGACTTGCCAGCACCGTTTGCTCCAATAACACCATAGCAGTTGCCTTTGGTGAATTTCAAATTGACTTCGCTAAAAAGTTTTCTACTCCCAAAATTGAGAGAAACATCAACAACTTGTAACATAAATTCTCCTTTGTGAAAGACGAGATAGCGAGGTGCAACCCTCTTTCACCATATTATCCTTGTCCATAATACCCTATAAAACAAATTTAGTCAACACAAAACCTCAAACTATGCAAAATCTGTTGTTATATATCCACAAAATTGATATACTAACATTATGAATTTGTATGATTTTGACAAAACCATTTATAATGGAGAATGTTCCTTAAGGCTATATTTGTTTGTTCTTTCTCGTCATCCAAAACTTTGGTGGCACGTGTTAAAGGCAGGATTTTTTGGTGTGTTGCGTGGGCTTAATGTTATAAACCTAACCACTTTCAAGCAAAAGTTTTTAACTTTTATGTCGCATATTAAAAATCCAGAAAAAGAGATTGAACTTTTTTGGGATAGGGAACAAAAAAATATATTCCAATGGTATCTTGACCAAAAGAAACCTGATGACGTGGTGTGCTCGGCGTCTCCGCTGTATATCATAGAGCCAGTGTTAAAAAGAATAAACCCAACAGCAAAACTTGTTTGCTCGGATATAGATATGCTTACATCAAAGATAGAAAACGGAGAGGTAAACTGCAAAGGGGAAGAAAAGGTAAGACGCCTTGCAAAGTTGGGTCTTACTTCCTTTGAAAATGGTTACAGCGACTCCACATCGGATATTCCAATGCTTAAACTGTGCAAAAATAAATTTCACATAACGAAAAAAGGGAAAGTTGAACCATTTAATTCAAAATATTTTGAATAATGTATCTATTAAAAAACCGATAAAATAACAATTAAGGTATAATGACAATTAAAAATAATAGCAATAAAAATAATAATTAAAATATGAATTGAATTAAAAAGATAAACAAGTTAAAACAAAAAGTATAAAACTGCAAATAACGGTGAAATTATTGTTGACAAAAATTGTTTTTGTGGTATAATACCCTTGTTTTAATGAAACCTTTAAGTTACTTAAGACAGCAAGTGAATTGTTCGTAACTCGCTTTTGCGGGCTTGCCGAGGTAAGTTTAGGGAGAGATTTCTTTTGAGAATTCGCCTTATACTTAACCTGGTATAAGGTTTTTTTAATTCTTAAAAGGAGAAGAAATGTCTAAAGAAATCAAAGAAGCCAAAAAGGCAATTGTTGAAGAAATCAAAGCAAAATACAAAGAAGCAAAGAGTGTTATCTTCATCAATTACAAGGGCATAAATGTTGCTCAAGACACCAAACTAAGAAAGAGTTTTAGAGAAAGAGATGTGGAATACAAAATCTACAAAAACAGACTACTTAAAATTGCTCTTGACGAACTCGGTGTTACAGGCTATGACCCAGCCAACCTTGAAGGAACAACTTCTGTTGCTTTTGGCAAAGATGAAGTTGGCGCAGCTAACGTGTTGTTTGGGGCAAAGAAAGAAGTGAAAATGCTTGAAGCAAAGTTTGGCATTGTAAACGGGGAAATCGTTGACAGTGCAAAGGTAGAAGAACTATCCAAAATCCCAAGCAAAGAAGTTCTTATTGCAATGCTTCTTGGCATGCTCAATGCACCAGTTGCAGCACTTGCACGTGTGCTTGACGCAGTGGCAAAAAAATCTGCATAACATATGCAAACTCGCCTTGTAAAAGGCAAAAATAAATTGTTTGAAATTAAAAAGGAGAAAATTAAAATGGCAATCGAAAATCTTGTCGAAGAAATCAAAAAACTTTCACTTATCGAAGTTAGTGAACTTGTAAAAAAACTTGAAGAAGAATTTGGCGTTAGCGCTGCAGCAGCAGTAGCAGCACCAGTTGCAGGCGGAGCAGCAGCCCCAGCAGCAGAAGAAAAAACAGAATTTACAGTGGTCCTTAAGGAAGTTGGACCAAACAAAATCCAAGTTATCAAAGCAGCACGTGAAGCAACAGGACTTGGACTTTCCGAAGCAAAAGCACTCGTTGACGGAGCACCTTCTACAATCAAAGAAAATGTTCCAGCAGAAGAAGCAAAAGTTATGGAAGCTAAATTTAAGGAAGCTGGCGCAACAGTCGAACTTAAGTAATTGCAACAAAAATTACCACTCATTGAATTTCCATTCGGTGAGTGGTTTTTTTATGATAAAATTTCTGTATAAATTTTTAGATAATTTTTATATAAAAGTTGTTTTTACGCTTTCATTCATTATGAGCAACTTATTGTTACACTTATTCAAAGTTAAGGCTTTAGATAAGTCATACATTTTGGCTCTTTTTGCATACTTGCATTGATTGTTATTCCGTTGGCAAGGCAAGCACCCTCGTTGTTAAAAAGGCATTTTGCGTTGCATTTTAGACACATATCTCTAAGATGCCTATAATCTGCAATCTTTGGTGGGTTTTCGGAAAAAATCAACTTGCTGAAGTCTTGTTCTTCCTTTCCTTTATCCAGTTCAAAAGTTTTGCAAACCAGTTTTTGTGTTATGTCCACATTTTTTGCCATACAAGTTAAATCTTTATTGTATTTGCATGTTGTTTTTCTACATCTCAAATCCATATTTCACCTCGCAGGGATTATTGCCAAAATGTCATATATCATTCAATTTTGAGCAAGTTAAACCCTTTTTTGAGATAAAATCTGCTATTTTATAGTGAAAATATTTGACGAATAAGCCCTTTTGTGCTAGATTATTGTTAGACTAGACGGAGGAATGTTATGAAAGTTTTGCTACTTCAAGATGTAAAGGGCAGTGGAAAAAAGGGAGATATTATTGAGGTAAATGATGGCTATGCAAAGAACTTTCTCATCAAAAAAAACCTAGCAAAACCAGCGGACAAAGCCGTTATGTGTGAAAAGGCAAGCCAGCAAGCGAGTGCCGAAAGGAACATTATGCTTCAAAAAGAAGATGCTCAAAACAAGGCAAATTTGCTTAAGGGAAAGACTTTTACTATCAATGCGAAAGTGGGCGAAAATGGCAAATTGTTTGGCGCAATAACATCAAAGGAAATCGCTGATACTTTGCGAGAAGCAAACATTGATGTTGACAAAAGGCAAATTGTGCTGGAAAGCAACATAAAAGCCACAGGTTCTTACAAAGTGGAAGTAAAATTGTTCTCTGGCATCACATCACACTTCAATTTGGTTGTAAAATAATATATTTATCAATTAAAAGTTTAATTGCAGTTGCAAAAAATTTACCGATAATCAAAAATTTAATTAAAAAATAAAAATAATTGAAGTTATTAAAAATTATAATTACTACAAAAGAAATAATTGCTATTATTAAAACTTTTAATTTCAATAAAAAACACTTGAAATTACAAAAAATTGAAATGACAAAGAATTTTGTTTACAATTACTAAATTTTTCAAATTCTGTATAAAATATAACTGTATGTTTGATACAAATTACTATAAAAACTGAGGAGATAGTTATGACAAGGAGGGAGAGATTTGTCGCATGGTGTAATAGACTTTATAGAAAGTGCAACCGCATAACAATATGTGTGTTATACATAACCACCATGTTAATCCTTGCCACTCTCATCTTTGGCGCAACCCAGCA
>JBJETV010000019.1:0-36697 GCA_051883495.1 Christensenellales bacterium | reverse complement strand
CTGATTCTGTCTTAGTTGGGGTTGCTGGATCTTTACCCCACAGTAGATTTCCACCTATTACATACCCCTCGATATAATCTAGTTTCTTTTCTGTAGCAGCAGCTTGGAATGCCATTATATTAGCAAATTTTACTACAAAAGAAGTACTTGTGTCTGATAGATTTGGAACAAGAAGATATGTAGTAGCACCGAGCATTTCTGCATTGTAAGAATTTTGGAACCTGTTTGAATTGTCTGCGCTAGATAATTTAGAGTATGAGGTCATATTTAGACCATACCTGTTTACATCTCCCTTAATACAAGCATCATATTCTTCTTGAGAATCGTAGAATATTACCTCCCCTCTAACAGGTTGAGCCGTTAGTCCCTCTGCAGAAGAAGATTTGTAAACAACTTTGAGATTCATTAGGTTAGATATTCCATTTTCTTTAATTAGGAATGTTGAACCATTTTCCAAATAATTATTGTTTCTTGCAACAATTTGAGGGAAAAGAGCGGTTGCACCATAACTTACGAACCATGGCTCGTTGCCTGTTACAAAACTTTCCATCTTTGCGCCTATCACAGTTACATTGGATGGAATTCCACCAGTGCCATCGACCTTGCTACCGCCAACATGGTCAACAATCATTACTGGTCCACCAGCCCTCAGATATTCACCACCTTTTATTGTAAAGTTGGAAACTCCATATGAATAGATAAGTGTGTTGTAGCAGTCATAACCTTTGGTGTTTAAGAATGTTGTTCTTGTTTGAGAACCATTGGCACAAGCATCATCTATAAGGAAACCAATAAAAGTGTTTTTGTAGATACTATTGGTTACATTGGCATTGATATGATTAAGTTTGCCTGCCATAATTCCGCCACTATATATTGACCTGTTGCTTCTTTCGCCATTTCCTTTTATTCTAACATCAAGGAAATTTACTGTGCCTGCATTTTCGCCTGTTTGACCAGCGGTAGTATCCAAGCCATTAAATTTGAATACTGTTGCATGAGTTGTGATAAGAGTTTCATTTTTACCATTTACATCATCTGTGTTGATTGCGGACTTATTTCCACTCTCTACCACACAACGAGTAAGACCTGAATAGTCTATTGTGAAGTAGTTGCCATAAATGGAGAATGTTTCGCCTTCTACTACATTTCTTTCGTAAATTGCTCTGCCGTTGCCACCAGCGCCATTGCCATCTCCGTCTTTCATAGAGCCAACGATTGTAAGGTTGGTTGTTGCGGATATTCCACTTGCTTCTTCCGCTGTATAGAAGAACTCACTAGGAATGTTACTGTCTGCTATTGTTATATCTTTTTGCAAAACAATAGAATTTACTGTCAAACCATCGTATTTTGTTCCTGCTTTTTTGTCAGCCCAACCACGAACTTCATTATTACTGGTGTCCACTTTGTTATTTATAACACACAAGTCGTCTGCATTGTAAGCGTTGTAGCCATTTACAACTTGAACTTCCATTGTTATTCCAGTTATGCCGGCTTTTGCAATTTCAAATTTGAATGTCTTACCGATTGCTTCTTCATTGAATACTACATAGTTTTTGAAGTTGTTTATTTCGGAAATATAAGTTGAAAGAGAAGTGGAATCAAGTTCTGTATAACTGCTATCTTCACCTTTGATATATGCCTTTATTGTGGTTGAAAATTCTACAATTTCCTTGATGCCAGATTCCCCATTTACATTGCCAATCATTTGGAAATCAAAATAATTTTGTTGACCAGCAAAGATTGGTCTTGTCTTGTCTTCAAAATTTTCACTTTCAACACCAAGATTTGAGTTTCTCGTAGCCAAAAGATCGCTATACATACTTTCAACCACTGCATTGCTTATATAAAATTTGCAGGTTGATACAATCTCTGTATAGTTGCTTGTTCCCTCGATGACAAATTTTACAAAGTATTCTCCGTCTTCACTTGGCAAGGCTTCCGAATAAGTGGAATCTTCTGCTGTTGATAATTTGAAAGAATGTTTTACAGTTTCTTCTTCATAACCAAATCTTGCATTCCCTGTATATATTGGTGTAAGCACCCCATCAATTTTTGATACCTCAATGCTTGGAGTTGTTGTCCAACTATTTTCTGCCTGACGGATATCAAATTGGGTAGCATTTTCTCCCTCTGGAAGTTTATAATTATCATTGTCCAAAGAACTTGCTGTTGCGGTGTATCTTTCGCCATCAACATAAATAGCGCCTTCATATGATGCGTTGGCATTTGTTTGCCCACCACTTACTATTACATTGCAAGTATCGCCCTCACAAACATTTGTAACTGTGCAAGTTGGAGATTGAATTTCACCAGTATAATAGAGTATTGTTTCTCCCCAAGAAAGTTGTGCTGTAAGTTTGTTTATTGCAAAGTTGAATGTCAAATTTTTTCTTCCCTCGCCAACATTTGCATCTTCCCAAGCAAAACCATCTTTGAGAGAAATAGTTACTGTATAACCTGTTTCATTGGCAGTTTTATGAACATTGTTTGATATATACATTTTGCTATCATCAAAGCCATTTGGCAAATATGTTTGGTCTTGTCCGTTGTAAGTGAATATAGTTGTGTTTGCTGTTGGCATAGCAATTTTGGTGTAGTCAACATATTCTGCAATGCTCCAATCATGAGTCAATTCTACTCCATCTGGCAATCTTGGAGCGTTATAATTTTCACTGTCATACTGAAGTTCTGCGGTTGCTGTGTAATCACCAATATTAGTAGCCTTGTTACCTGTGTATGTTGCAATTACCCCTTCTGGAAGGTTTAGCAATGTTACTTCCTTTTCCACACCTTCTTCATATTCTATTGTTGTATCGCTCCATCTAACATCACTCATATTATAAGACGCTTTTTCAACAACTATAGTTCCGTTTAGATATTCAAAAACATAGTTATCCGCTTCTGCTCCGCTAAATATTACAGAATAATACCCAACCTTAACCTTATCAGCAACCTTGTCAGAATCTTCTATATTAGTCGATATTGTTGGTTGCTTGCTCCACACATCTTTTGTTTCGCCATCCACAAGGCCTTCTATGTCATATGCAAATGTTGTAGGAATACTTTGTCCAAATGTATAGGTATAATATCTTCCTTTTATTTTTGCATTTTTCTTGGCAACTGTTGCTTTTACAGTTGTTTCAAAGTCTTGACAATGCTCTCTTGTAACCCTCACCATAACAGTTGTTTCTCCAGCATTTTTGACCTCAGGGCAACTTTGCACCCAAGTTGAACTGCCTTCCAACTTATACATAATATTGTCGCCAGACAATGTCCCTTGCACCGTAACTGCTGGGTGAGATGAACCATCATAAGTGGCATTGTAGCCAGTTACTGTGGCATTGATAGTCTTTGACTCCACCACATATATAATTAAATTCTTGCGGAAAGAGCCTTCTTTGTAGCCTACCTGCACCACTTTTTGACCAGCTGTTGACACGTCAATGTGCGAAAAAACAAGGTCCGCACCACCAACGGTTTCTTGCGTGCCGTCTTCAAAAGTAATCTTTGCCCTTACGCTAGACCAGTCTGGTTGAATGTCCTCTGCATTAACCTCACAAACAATTTCGCCAGACAAAATCTCTATGTCTGCAGGATTTCTGGTGCAACCAGCAAGTAACAAACAACAAAATGCAACCACAAACACCATCAATGCTGGCAACAATCTTTTTTTGCTTTTCATAAACAATCTCCTTTTACGAAGTTCTACTGATAAAAGTTAGTCGATTCAAAAACTTCTAAAATATACTATATCCTAACATATTTGGACAAAAAAACAAAATGATTTGCTCTCAATATTTATTTTTTTGCATAAATATTCAAAATAAAAATGTTTGGATAATGATAGTATAAGCATAAAATGCCAAAAAATCATTTCCAAACAAAATTTGTTATGCTTTTGCCCAGATTTTTAATCTTAATGTAATATTTGAATTGTCTGTGGACTTGACCAACACCTCAAAAATACTTGTCGGATTGTAAAATAATATCAACCCTGTTTGCTGACCTGTTTCATCTGTAAAAAACTCAACATTTTCGGAGTCTGTTGATGTAAAAGATAATTCCTTTTTGGTTGCATTGTCTGGCAAAACCCTCAAGTCTAGTTGAAGCATTGTTCCGGTCATAAGGTTTTTGTTGGCAGGCTGGTCAAATTTAATTGTTATTGCAGTGCCAGTTTCACCATTGTAAGACTCGAATGCAGATACAACTATGCCCTTTTCTTCATCTGTTTTGTTAAGGCAAACAATATGTTCTACGTCTATTGTTTTGTTATAAACAAATATTTTCATTCCAAAAAAGTTAATTGCAACGATGGAAGCAACATATATTATTCCAATAATAATCATAACCGACTTTTTCATATCATTTCTCCTTGAAGAAAGTTTTTATCTTGCTCAAATACATATACAAATTCCATGCAAAATATAAGAGTGCAATGCCAAAGATTTTGGCAAATACGAGTTGTGCATTTTCAGTTATGAGGAAGTAAAAAACAAATGTAATAACTGCAGATATAAGGAAGGCAATGAGAGTGGATTTCGTTTCGTTTGGGTTGCTGGTATGTGTGCCGGTGGTTGCATATTGTTCCGTTTGGGGATTCATTATATCCAGTGAGGCACTCCAAAACATATGGCCAAGATAAATGCCGAGCAAGGACAAAAAGACAATTGTCCCTTGCAAAACAGTAAAGTTGGAGAATGCAGAAAATATCACAGTTGATGCCAAAATAGATAATCCCATGCACACTGCATACACAACAAGTTTTGAAAACAAGACCTTGGTGTATTTGGCTGGCACTGTTTTGTTTATAAATCCCGAAAGTCCCTCCTCGCTGTATAATTTTGCAACTACTGCGTTGCTGGAAAGCACTACAAGGAGAATAAGCAAAATGTTAAACGACATTGCCATATATGTCCCAGCAAGTCTTGTATCCATTGCTCCAAAAATTTTGTTCATAAGGAATATTGCCAGTGGCAAAAACACTGTGGTCAATATCAATGGGTTGAATTTTTCACTACTCCTAGAGGTCATAATAAATTCTTTTTTTAGACTACCCACAAATGATGAGTGAAAGATATTCTTTTTGTAAGTCGTGTTGGCTTTTTTGGTAAATTCAAAAGGTTTGCTTGCCATGCGGAAATATAATGGTCTTATTATAAAATATGTTGCGACAAGTGTTATGGCAGTGATTGCACAGACAATGAGAAGTGTTTGCACCTGAACCCCACCAAACAATACATTGGACAATCCATATCTAAACCCAACGAATGCCATAGTGAACCTATA
The DNA here is from genome assembly GCA_051883495.1 of Christensenellales bacterium. Lineage (GTDB taxonomy): Bacteria > Bacillota > Clostridia > Christensenellales > UBA1242 > UBA7862. The sequence goes on along the minus strand of JBJETV010000019.1, from coordinate 31,411 downwards.
TAATATGTAGAACTTTGACGTGTATTGAGTAAATATATCCTGAAGCTCCCAGAATATTGTTCCCCAGTTACCGAGTATATCTATATTCTCTGGGATTGCATTGATAATCAATATGATAAGCGTAAGCAAACCACCAAGCACACACCCCACCACCAAATATTCCAACACTTTTACTCTTTTTAGGAACAAGGACAAAAACAAGAATGGGATAGAAAGCAAAGACGCAATGCTGGTTGTAAATAATGTTATTATTAAATTGGCAACAACCAGCCACAAGTAGTAGAAAATTGGCATATTATTTATCATTCCATAGGCAACAAGCAGAGGCATAATATAAAAGATATTTCTCACAAATTCATAGCACAAATACACAATCATTTTGCTAAAAAACACCGTTTGTCTGGATGTTGGCATAGTAAGAAGCACTTGATTATCCTTGGCAAGATAAAGACTTTTTGTAAGTCCTACGACCTCAACCGCAATACTCAAAATAATCATAATGCTAAAAATAATGGAAAAGAAATTGGTTGGGATACCACTGTTGAGAGAAGTGAGTCTGAGTACCGACAAAAAATAGAATGCAAGAAGAATCACTGCCGTTATGACAGCAAATTTTAGCAAACTAAACACTATTCTAAATATTGTCTGCTTGACACTTTTTGCAAAGGACAAATCCAATTTGTCTTTCAGTTGCATCATTACAAGAGTCTTAAGCCCGTTCATTTTTCTCTCCCTTTTGTATTTTTAATAATTTTAATAGCAAAACTGCTTTGATATTTCTTCAAAATCTATAAATTATTAAGTTTTTTCAATCTACTATTTTTATATTTTTTTTCTTTTCACCTTTTTGCTTCTGTTTTTCAATCTTTGATTGCATTTTTTGTTGTTTCTTTTGTTCTTTCAATTCTTTTCGTTCTTGCTTTGCTTTTTGACGTCTTCCCTTTTTCAGCCCTTTTTCTGCAATCAACTCTTGTCTAGAAACTCGTGTTGCTTCTACATTATTTTCTTTGATTGTTTTAAGATAATATTCTTCCAAGGTCATTGTCTTCTCGATATCCTCTACCCTTTGGCAATCCAAAATATGACCTTTTTTAATAATTGCAACCTTATTGCACACTCTTTCTACAACGTCTATAATATGACTACTAAAAAACACAATGTTGCCTTGCTTTGCATGTTGCTTCATACATTCCTTAACCTGATAAATGCTTGTTGGGTCAAGACCAATAAGTGGTTCGTCCAATATCCATACCCTTGGGTTGTGAACAAGAGCAGAGATAATAGAAATTTTCTGTTTCATACCATGAGAGTATGTCTGCATCTGATTGTCAAAGGCATCTGTCATTTGGAGCAAGTCAACATATTTTGCAATCGCTTTGTCCCTATCTTCTTTGCTAACTCCATAAAGGTCGGCAACATAATTTATATACTCCCTGCCAGTAAGTTTTTCATACAAGGCATAATGGTCTGGAACAAAACCAATTTGCTTTTTTGCCATAACAGACTGCTTGTCCACATCATATCCGCACACAGATATTTCGCCATCAGTTATAGGTTGAATGCCCACAATACTTTTTATTATTGTGCTTTTGCCGGCACCGTTTGGTCCCAAGAATCCAAATATTTCTCCACCATTTATCACAAGATTGGCGTCTTTTACTGCATACACCTTGCTAGCCCCATATCTTTTTGTAAAGTTTTCAATAACCAGTTTGTTTTTATTTTGTTCTTTCATTGGTTCGTTTGCTCCTCTTCCATTTAATGCTAATCTTAATAGTTGTTCGTCCATTTTTATTTTGCGTTTTCTGTCGGCAATCTCATACAGTAAATCTGCCGATTGATACGCCCACTCATACAAAAACCACATCCCAGCACCCAGACCGATATACACCAAGAAATACAACACTTGATACACTGGATAGATAGTGAAATTGATGCCACCTATATTAAAAGTAACCACCACATCTCGCAACCTCTCCGCCCAAGTGCCAAGTTTATCTGCAATAAAATTGCTATTTATAAAGAAGTAATCCACTTCGCCAGTCATCAGACCAGCCTCTATTATTCCTGTAAACCACGAGTTGATAAAAAGCACTGCCACAAAGTATCCCGCAAAACCTGCAATACTTTGCAAAAATTGTTTAAGTTTTGGTCGTTTATAAACACGAAGTGCCACAATGAGAATAGGCATAAAGAATGCTATATAGTGATTTATGTAAAACTCCACAATTCTTGGGCTAAATAGGTTGAGTGAACTGGAATAGTTTGGCATAACCATTGCAAAAAATGCACCCAAGACATTTATAAACAGTGAAAAGTAAAACAACCCATTCCATTTGAACAAAAGACAAAGGACCATAATATACATTGCAGTGTTACACAAGTGAAATGGCCATGCGGTGATATCAAGGAAGGTAGCAAATTTGTGATACAACGAAAAAGATATCAATGTGCCTATTGCAATGTAAAGAAGACAAAGCCTTTTGTATTCGGTGTCCTTTTTGCGCAACAAGAAGTAAAGGATTACAGGAATGATAAACCCAAGATAGATAATCATTCTGTGATAAACATTCAATTCTTTTATTTCCACAGAAACATTGGAATATCCAAACAAGCCCTTTATCATATAGCATGGCATAACTGCAAGAAGCATCAATGGAACGATACACAAGAGTTTTAGTGCTTCTCTTTTTTCCACTTGAAATTTGCCAAAATCCCAAAACACAGCAACACTATACCCCAAAATAACAGCAAACTCCACCGCCATCAAAATTGCCCTAAAATGAAGTGAATCGTATCCGCCAACACCCACAATTCCCTTGATTGCAAAAGGCATAAAAAACATAGAAATTATGGCAACGGGAAGCACAAAAAATTTGATTATATTCTTTGTATAATTTTTGTCAAAGAATGGGAAAAGAATAATCACCCACTCCACGCCTATCATAAACCAGTTGACTACCAAAGAAATAAATGTAAGTGCCGGACTGCCAAGTTCTGCAAATTCTAGTCTTGTGGCCTGTTCGATAAGGTCATCCCCAGTCATATATCTCAAAACAAAAATAATTGCCAACACACTTGACAAAATCTTAAAAAAAAGTTGTTGATTTTCCCCCTTCTTTCTCCCCCAAAAAACATAACTCAGCCCAAAAGCAACCACAACAGCAAGAGAAATGGAGTAATAGATAACTGTACTCATACAATCTTCCCCATAATTTTTTATATCTTAACATAATAAATCAAAAAAACAAAATAAAAAACAAGTTATTTCATGCGATATGTCATAATTATCTTGTGCAAAAATACTTTTCTATTGCAAAAGAAATATATATAAAGCCTTTTTACCCTAAAAAAATTCAAAATTAACCTTTCAAAAATTCATTTTATGTTTTATGCAAAAGTAATATCGCTTTGCTTTTATGCTGATATAATTTTTTGTATAATCAAAAGATTTTTACAATTTTTATTTTCCTCACTGCTACAAAAAGTTGTTGCAAAAATTGGGTTTTATTGTATAATGTTTTTGAAATAAACTTTTTTTGGAGGAAATATGAAAGTAGAAATTGTCGCCTCGACATCAAGACAACTTCCTAGTTTTAGAGAAGAATTTAATGAACTTGGTGGAGAACTTGCTGGCATATGCTATATGCCACACACCTTTGAAGATGTAAAAAATCAACCATTAGACCGCAAACTATCTCGTGCAGGGATAGTAAAAGACGGAGGACACCACAGTGTTTTTGACCACGAATATGTTACCCTTTATCTAGAAGATGTGCCAAAAATGTTTGCAATGCTCCTAAACAACGAACGTGCATACAACACCAGCGAAAAAAGTGGGCGTTATACCAAGATGACCACAGTTGGCATGCAAGCCGATCTTTATACCAAGTGGTCAAAAATCCTTGAAAAATTGATAAAAGACGCTTATGGCAATGAGCAATATTTTGACAACAAGCGCATACGCAAACTTGCCCTTGAAAACGCCAGGCTATTCCTCTCTGTTTACACCCCAACCAGCCTTGCCTACACAGTATCCTTTAGGCAACTAAACTACCTCTATGCGTGGCTTGGCAAACTGCAACAAGAAACTTCTCCTCTGCTATCCCCTTTGGCAGACACCGCAGACGAATTTTGTAAAAATCTCGAAGACTTGAACCTTGTTGACCCTGACCTTGTCGCCTACGGCAAAGCAAGAGATTTCAGTCTTATGGCAAAAAGAGATATGCAAGAATATTTTGGAGATGTTTATTGCACCAAATACAAAGGCTCTTTTGCTCAATACGCACAGGCAGAAAGACACCGTTCACTTACCTATCAAATGGCAGAATTGCCAACGCCAGAATTTTATATCCCACCACTTGTGCAAAAAGACGACAAATTGTGTGAAGAATGGCTAACAGATATGTTAAAGGTTCAGGAATTTACCCCACAAGGAAGTATGGTTCAAATTTACGAACGTGGCACTCCAGAAGCTTTTGTGCTTAAAATGAGAGAAAGGCTTTGCACTTGCGCCCAACTGGAAATATGCGACCAAACACAAAAAACCTTGCAAAAATATCTAGAAAACACCGATGACCCAGCGATTATTGAAATGCTAACCCCATACACCAAAGGTGCACGTTGTCTGGCTGGATTTGATTGCAGGAGCAAATGTGCCTTCCATGACGGAATAACTATGGAAAGAAAAATTTGACAAAAATTATTCATATTCCCTAAAAAAAATTGTTTTGTAAATATATTTTTGTGAAAAATGACAGTTGAAATTGAAATAAAACAATGTTATAATCTACTAGGAGATAAAAAAATGATTGAATCAGAAATTTTTTATAACAATGATATAAAGTGTGACTTAAACAGAGTAAGTGTGCAATTTAGCAATATTGAAGATGAACAATTACACACCATTATAGATGATTTTTCAAATTTGTTAATAGACAAAGGATTACAAATTCAAAACAATAAAATGGAAACCCTTAAGGAAAAGCTACGAGCCAATAGCACTAAGATTTTTATTGATATATCAACAATTGAACAGCTAAAATCTAATAGTTTTTACTTTTTTAAGCCAACAATTATGAAGACGATAAGAACTTTAAGCAGAGAAATAGATTCTCTCAGCAAAGAGAACAAAGCTATTGAACTCAAAATAAATAAAGTTAAAAAGCAAGTGGATAGATTTACTGCAGAGAGTCTGTTAGACTTCCTTGAAAAAACTGGATTCAACTCCTCTGCGCAAGATAAATTTGCCTATTCACAAAAATACTATTGCTACAACAGTGAAGAAGAATTGAAGTCGCTTGTGCAAGATTATATCAATAGTTATAACGAAGATGAAAGCCTTGCAGAAAACACAGATAATGCAACTTCCGAAAATTATACAATTAGTGAGGATTCAACAACCGAAATGGGGCAATCTTCCACAGAAGAAAGTCAAAATATGTAATAGCCCAACCAAAACAACCTTTTGAGGTTGTTTTTTTTATTTACTTACAAATTTACTAACGATTGAGTTGATAAATATTCCTCATTTATTTGACAAATTTTGCAAATTGTATGACAATTAGATAACATTTAGGAGGAATTATGAATAAATTGTACAAACCATTGTTCACCCCTTTCAAAGTCGGCAACTGCGAAATCAAAAATAGGATTGTAGTTTGCCCAATGGGTGGGACATCTCTTTTTGGTTGGATGGAAGGTCATCACTTTGACAAAGATGCAGGAGAATTTTTTCTGGACATCGCAAAACACGATGCGGGGCTTATTATCCCTGGTATTGCTCCACTGAGAAATATGATTGGCAACGGCTGGCTATATAAAGCAAAGGGTGCTTTCGCCAAATTGAAACCTTATATGGAAGAAATTCACAAAACAGGAGCAAAGTTGTTTGTTCAACTGACTGCTGGATTTGGCAGAGCATTTTCTATCCCACAATCAATATCTCCAATAGCGAAAAACAAATTCTTGAGAGGTTTGATAAAACCTGTAATTGACATAGACAGGCTGACGGCTTCTCCAAGTGCTTTGCCATCAAGATGGCTGGCTGGATATACTTGCAGGGCTTTGACTATTGAAGAAATAGAGCAAATGATTGACGGCTTCGCCAAAACTGCAAAAATGTGCAAAGATGCCGGGGTTGATGGTGTAGAAGTACATGCAGTACATGAAGGTTATCTGCTTGACCAGTTTACAACCAAATATACCAACAACAGAACAGATGAGTATGGTGGCAGTTTTGAAAATAGATATCGCTTTGCAACAGAAGTGGTAAAAGCAATCAAAAAGGAATGTGGGCAAGACTTCCCTGTTTCTTTGAGATATTCTGTAGAAAGCAAAACAAAAGGCTTTTGTGAAGGGGCTGTGCCTGGCGAAAAATATCATGAAGTGGGCAGAGATATGAAAGAAAGCGAAAAGGCCGCAAAATACCTTCAAGACGCTGGCTATGATATGCTGAATGCAGACAATGGCACTTATGACGCTTGGTATTGGGCTCATCCACCAGCATATATGCCACAAAACTGCAATCTAGAAGATGTGGCACACATAAAGCAATTTGTAAATATCCCTGTAGTTTGTGCAGGACGAATGGAACCTGGCACTGCTTCACAAGCAATAGCCGAGGGCAAGATTGATGCTATGGGTGTTGCAAGACAATTCTTGACAGATAGTCATTGGGTTACAAAATTGAAAGAAGATAGACTAGAAGATATTATGCCTTGCATTTGTTGTCATAATGGGTGCTTCCCTATGGCTCACTACAAGGGTGTCGCTTGTGATGCCAGCATGGAAGACTCTTCTCATATGGCAAGATGTGCCCTAAACCCACAAACAATGGACGGTGGCAAGTATGATTTTGCTCCTGCCAAGACAAAGAAAACTATCGCCGTAATTGGTGGTGGCATAGGCGGAATGGAAGTGGCAAGGGTGGCAACAATGCGTGGACACAAAGTTACTATTTATGAAAAATCAAATGACCTTGGTGGAGTGTTTGTTAGCGCTGCGGCTCCATCGTTTAAGGAAAAGGACAGACAACTTATTGCTTGGTTCAAAAGACAAATGAAGCAACTGAAGATAGATATCAAGTTTAACACAACAATAACAGACCTAATCCAAGTGGAAGGAGACGAAATAGTAGTCGCAACTGGCTCTACTGCTCGCAAACTAAAAATGGAAGGTGCTGAAAGATGTATTGATGCAATAGATTATCTAAACGGCAAAGAAGTTGGCGACAATGTGGTGATAGTAGGTGGTGGACTTAGCGGTTGTGAAATTGCTTATGACCTAATATTAAAAGGCAAAAAGCCTTCTATTGTGGAAGTTAGAGATGACCTAATGGTAGGTCCTGGATTGTGTCTTGCCAATTCATCATTCCTAAGAGATTATTTCAAATACAAAAAGACACCTGTTTATTTAGAAAGCAAACTAACAAAGATTATGCCAAAATCTGTTGAAATAATAGACAAAGAAAACAAAACTACAACTCTTAAGGCAGATGACATAATTACATGTATCGGTTATAACCCTGCCCCACTGGCATCAAATGGCAAAAAAGTTCATATTGTTGGTGACGCATACAAAGTTGGCAACTTGAGAACGGTTATTTGGAGAGCATGGGATATTGCAACAAAGTTGTAATTTTCAAAATTTACATAAAATATTTTAGGTGCAAGTCGCTTTTGGCTTGTGCCTTTTTTTAGAAAAACTATCACAACAATTTGTTTTTTCATTTTATTTGCTGTGTTATTTTATTTGTTTTATCCTTTTATTTCTTTTATCCTTTTCTTTTGTCCTTTTATTTCTTTTGCTATTTTATTTCTTTTGCCATTTTATATATTGCAAATAAATTGTTTCTTTTCTTGACTTTTTCTTACAGTAAAGGTATCATAAATACATTAGAGGACTTGATTTATGTTTTTATATTTATCCGTTATTGTAATTGCAATGATTATTTTGTTGTTATTCAACTCACTTGTAGCAACTTCTATTTTTGGCACTGGTGCTTGGCATATGATAGAGGCGGTTTTCAACTCCTTTCTTTTTGTAATCATTTTGAATTTTGTATTGCCAGTTGTTGTCCTTTTGTTGCCAAATAAATGGTTTGGAGTAAACAATAAATTGTTCTCTGTTTCAAATGGCGAACGCAAGTTTTATGAAAAAATTCACATAAGAAAATGGAAAGACAAGGTTTGGGAACTGGGCGGAATGGCTGGTGGGTTTAGTAAAAGTAAAGTGGCCGACCCACACAGCAAAGAATATATGCAAACTTTTATCGTAGAATCGCACAAGGGTATTTTGGACCACCTACTGCGTATTGTATTTGGATTTTTTGACATTCTTTTGTATCCTAGATATGTTTGGACTGTTGGTGTGCCAGTTGCTCTAGTTAATGTTTTTCTCAACTCCATGTCCACAATGGTTTTGCGTTACAACTTGCCAAAATTGAAGATTGCTTATGCAAGGCTGTCCAAAATGCAACAAACCTCTTTGGAGATGGATGCAACAAAGTGATAATATTTAACATTCATATAATCTTTTACAAAAAGTTACAATATACTCTTGGGAGCAGTAAAGAGTGATAGAAGAAAAAATTGATAAGAAAATAATCTTTGTAGATTGCTTTAATACAGTGATTATAAGAAATAAAAAAAATAAAGACATATTGAGATCTTGGGCAGAGATATTAGGGCAAAAATACAATATCCCATGGCAAGATATTTGCAAGGGGTATAAAAATACAAATTTTAATCTTTGTTTCAAAAAAATATTTACAAAATTAGTTTTGCAAGAGCATTTTGAGATAGTGCTTGAAAAATTACACCAGAAATTGCAAAAAAAATACAAAGATTTGCCAAAAGAAGATTTTATACAGTCGGCAAAGGAAAATTATATTGGACAGGAAATGATTAGCCATATGGCAAACAAACAAATTGTAGAACTGCTGACAAGGGAAAAGGAAAATGGAAAAAAAATTTATCTAGTATCAGATTTTTACTGTCCAAAAGAATTTTTGAGAAATTGGCTTTGTCATTTGCAAATTGAAAATTTGTTTGACGACATTTTCAGTTCTTGCGATTTTGACAAAGAAAAATCTACAACCAAACTTTATAGACATTTGCTCAAAACACTTGAAATAAACCCCAAAGATGTAATTATGTTGGGTGATAACGGCTGGTCTGATGTTTTGATGGCAAGAATTTGCAAAATAAAAGCAAAAAAAATAACTTTTAGAGGATAAAACTATGGGAAATGAAGAAAAAGAGTCAAAAAATAATACAATTTTGTGCAAATATGATGAAATATTTGATTGTTATGGCGAAAACAACCTAACAAATTTTGCCTTTCCGTTATATTTGTTTACAATGAGGTTGTATGACTGCCTAGAAAAAACAGATACTCATGACGTTTTATTTATGTCAAGAGAAGGACAATTTTTGAAAAAACTATTTGAAAGATATTGCGAAATAAGAAAAGAACTGAATAAAGATGTAGCCAATATCCGCACCCATTATTTTTATGGCTCACGCAACTCCGTCTTTACCGCCAGCACAAAGCCTTTGCAAGAGGAACACTTTGATTATCTTTTTAGATTTTTCAACTATTTTATGAATGCAAGAAAGTTTTTGATAAGCATTGGATTTTCCAAAGAACAAGTTGAACAGGTAAAACAGTCTTTTGGCGACAAACTTGACAAAACTTGTTTCAATCTAAAAAAATCAAAAATTTTTAAGGAACTGCGAGAAAACAAAGACTTTGTTGAGATATACGAAAGCAATAGAAAACTTCAATCTCAATCTTTTGATTTGTATATGAAGTCTTTTGGAGTTGATTACAAAAAAGATGGTTTGGTTTTTGTAGATATTGGCTATCATGGAACAATGCAAGACTTGATTTTCAAGTTTTTTGACAACAAAGTCAAAATATGTGGATATTTTCTAAAAAGCAGAGCCGAGCAAAATTTAGACAATCAAAAGTTTGGACTGCTAGGGGATAGCAACAACAAAAAACTTTTTGGCTCTAAAATCACCAAATATGATTCCTTTAATTATGAACAAATACTACGGGCTGACCATGGCAGATGCCTTGGATACTCTGTAGAAAATGATTCCGTCAATCCAATATTAGATGTTGCTGATGATAAAATAGTGTATGATAAATATGTAAAAGATTTGCAAGATAAGATTTTTGAAAAATTTGAAAAAATTGCTTATCAAAGCCTAAATCAAGACAACAAAAATATTCCAGAAATCTGTGTAGTGTATTATTACAACACTATAAAGAACAAACAAAACAAAGACTACAAATGGCTGCTGGATATGGAGGATAATCATCACGACGACTTTGGCTATGTGGGTTATCCCGGCAAAGTTGTTGCCCGTAGCATAAGAAAATTTGCTTTCAAACTAAAAGACAAATTCTTTGTGCTAAAAAACAAACATTATATCAAAAAACTTAAAAAGTATTTGATTGAAAATGAAAAATAGAAAATTATTTTTTAGTAATATACATAAATAAACCACTGGATAATTTCAGTGGTTTATTTTTCGTTTTATACCTTATTATAGAAGTATTTTTTTTCTATTATTGCAGTAAATTTTCTATTGTTGCAGTATTTTTTCTGTTGTTGCAGTAAATTTTCTATTGATGCAGTATTTTTTCTATCATTGCAGTATGTTTTCTATTGTTGCAATATAATTTCTTCCAACAATAATTTGATTGCGGTGATGTTTTTATGCAACAGCATTATAGCAATGTAACCGTTCCGTCTTCTGCAATGGATATTCTATCTCCTGTTTTTATACTGGTAAGTATATCATCACCCAATTTGTCTATTGCAATTATTTTGGAGTTTTCCCAATTTTTTGCCAATATAACTCCGCTTGCAGCGAGAGAATCTATCTCTTGACTAAATAGCAATGCCGATGGATTTATGCCCATTTGGCAAACTGTTTGTATAACCAACCCACCAGTTGTAGAACCAATGGTTTGTGGCAAAATAAGTGCTACCCCTGTTAAATTTTTGCCATAAAGGTCTTTGTTGTTTTGGTCAGAACAAATAACTTGCTTTGCATTTTTCAGTGCTGATTTTTGAAATGTTGCAAGAGTATTTACTCCTTGTCTAGAAACAACCGCTTCACCCTCATAACTTCCCTTGCAAATAACTCTTCCTTTGAAAACTTTTTTACTCATAATTATTTCACCCCACAAATTATTTTTACTATATCTTGGTCTTTGTAATATCTTGCCTTAGAATATGTCCTTAGTTTGTTGCTGTTGGTGATGATTGGCTTGCCACCTGCTATTGGATTGTTGGTATACATCAATGGACATATAGAAGAAATTTTGACCTTGTAAGAAAGCAATTTTTGATACTCTTCCGTCTTCTCAAACTCTTTCAAAACATCTGGAGCACAGGTCATAATAGTCCTTACAGCGACCTTTGTCCTTCCACTCTTTTGCAGATTTTCTTCTATGAGTTTTGTCCAACTTTTCAGTTGTCCAAAAGACAAATGTGGGCAACCAATAAAGCAAAGTGAAGGTTTTGCATTTTGATTTTTCCACATAACTGGATAACTCTTATAAACCCTTTCCAACTCCTTGTCGTCAATGACATATGTCTTTACATTTTCTGTCAGCAATTTCTTGCCCATTTTCTTTGCTTCTGGAGTTAAGTTTTCTATATGATAAAGTCCCACAGCACCATTTGAGGCAGTCGCCGCACCAAAGTCTTTGAGATAGGATATTACATCGTCATTCAATTCCTTGCCCAAAAATTTGTCCAAGCCCACTATGTATGGAACTTCTTCCATAACCTTCATACCAATAGCACTACCCAATATTTGCGCCTCTGGCAAAGTTTTGGTCTTCAACTCTATCTTCCATGTGGCTTTGCGTCCTTCGTCTGTCAAAAGTCCAAACTCTGGCACTTTGCCCAATATAGCACCAAAAATATCCAACATTCCGCTATTTCTGTTGCACCTTGCACCAAGGACGGAGTTGGCAAACACAACAGCACTGCTTTCTGCCCAAGACAGAACATCTCCATACTTTGGCACATTGCCCACTTGGGATAGATATGTCGTGCAAGTAAACGAATCTTTATTCCTCAAGCCAATCTTTGACAGTTGTTCCTCATAATGTTTTTGTTGAGAATACATCACCTTGCTAAAAATCAACTTGTTCAACAGCCCACATTTTACATTTTTGTAGTCTATTGGTCGTGGGTCCACCGTAAATGGATATTTGGTCTTTAGCCCAGCATCAATAATTTCGTCCATAATCCTATACACAGGCTTCAACAATCCTATACCAAACGAAGTAACCAAGTGTCCGTTTGCTGTAACCTTTACCAGTCTTTTTGCCCCAAACACCTCACCAAACTCCACAAGAGTTTGCATAATTTTTGCTTTGGTTTTGCCTTCCTTACCTTCAAGAATACCTTTTTCTTCTGCTGTAAGTCTCATTTTTCTCTCCTTTAACTATTAAATAAAACAATTTGCTATGCTACAAAATGTTTTTATTATTATAACACATTTAATTTTATTGCCAAAAGTTTTGAAATAGTTTTTAGAAAAGATTTATTGCAATAACAATCTAAAATATGCAAATGATTTTACAATAAAAATTTAATATGTTATTATCTTTTGGTATACAAAAGTGATACACAAAGGAGCTTATGATGAAAAAAGGAATATGTTTCTATTTTGGTTTTGACGTGCCCGCAGAAGAAAGAGTGAAAGCCATAAAAGATGCTGGATTTGATTGCGTGATCGCCAGTGCAGACCCAATGTTTGATGACCAAAATAGTTCTATAAAAAATCAAATAAAATTGTTCAAAAAATACAATCTAGAGTTGTCCAGCCTGCATATGACCTACTCTGACCCCACTTTACCAATGTTTTGGACAGCGTCAAAAGAGGGAGATTTGCAAGAAAAAAGACTAAAAAAAGATGTAAAAATTGCTCATAAATATGGTTTTAAGGAAGTTGTTGTGCATCTTTACGGTTCCCCATCAGAGATAGGATTGAAAAGACTAAAACGAGTGCTAAAACTATGCCACAGATTACATATCCCACTTGCAATAGAAAACATTAACGACTACAATATTTTTAATTATGTTTTTTCGAACATAAAAGATGACTATCTCAAATTCTGCTGGGATTGTGGCCATAGCAATGTTTACTCCAAGGATATTGACTATATGTCCCTGTATGGCGACAAACTTGCATGTGTGCATTTGCACGACAACAAAGGACTAAAAGATGACCACACACTAAATAAATATGGCAATATAGATTGGGATATTGTCGCTCAAAAGATAGCAAAGAACAACCCAAATATCTGCCTAGATTATGAAATATTGATGCATTACAGAACCTTAGATGATACCCCACAAAATGTCCTGAAAGAAACAATAAGGCAAGCAAACGAATTGGAAGAAAAGATACTTCTTCTTACAAGTGATGAAAAATAAATAACAAACATTATATTATCGGAAGTTGTCGGCAAACAGCCCAAAGGGATACTTGCCAGCAACTGATGATAATTCAAACTGTGATGAAAGAAAAATCTTAGTTTTTGCTTTGTTTTGTGTAAACAAAACTTAAATTTTGGTGAAAGCAAAATTTAACATCACATAGTTTATAATAAAAGAACATCTAATAAATAGATGCTCTTTTTTAATCCATTATTGTAAAAATATGATTACAAATATTGTTTTGAAGTTCTGTTTAGTTTTCTCTTAATGCAACCACTGGGTCTTTCTTTGAGGCAATTCTTGATGGGAACAATCCCGCCAGCAGTGTTAGCACAACAGAAATTGTTATCAAGACAATTGCCCCCACAACAGGAAGTGATGCCAAGCCAGAGATGTTGGTGTATGCCGACAAAATGATATTTGCAGGAATGATAAGCAACAGAGATACTGCAATACCCAGCAATCCACTTGCAAGACCTATTATAAAACTCTCGGCGGTGAACACTCTGCTGATATCTCTCTTTGAAGCACCCACACTGCGCAACACACCAATTTCTTTTGTCCTTTCGATGACGGAAATATATGTAATAATGCCTATCATAATTGAACTTACAACCAAGGATACACTAACAAATGCAATAAGAACATATGTTATGGCAGAAATTATTGTAGAGATAGTGCTCATCATCGTTCCCACATTGTCTGTGTAAGATATTATTTTGTCCTGATTATCACTAGACATTTGCATTTGATTGTAGGAGTCTATAATGCTAGAAATTTTCCCTTTGGCTTCAAAATCTATTGGGAAAATCTTTATCTCTGTTGGGGTTGATATATCAATATAATTTAACTTTGACAACACTTTTTGCTTGGTATTTGTAGTGTCAAAATCTGTATTGGAGAGAATATTCCTATCACTAGACAATTGAAGTTGCATCAATTGACTATTGTTGTTTTGCTGTATGATATATTCTGTCAATTTATAAGAATATACAACATTGGTGTCTAGGCAGAAGGAATCTACATTTTTCTTTTCTTTAATAATACCGGCAACTTTTACATTTATTCCCTTTGTGTCATACAAATTTTGCAACTTCGATTTATACAGTGCGTTGTTGGTTGTTCTTAATGTCCTTATATCAAGATAAGTATTGTCTTCTTGCAACTCATAAAAATCTGTTTCCAACAACACTTTATATTGCAAATTTAGCAAGTCATCATATTCAAACGTTTCTGTATTTGGCTCGTTGTTTCTGCCATTTATGTAGTTGTCCAAAAGTGTTTCTAGCCTGCTTTGGTCTAATAGTCCCAACCCATACAGTGTGTAGTCGGTTATTTTGCCATACTTATCCACAACTATCATAACTTCGTCATACTCCGTTGCCCATTTACTGTTTTCTCCAACCAGTTCATATTGAGATTGAATAAAACTTTCGTTGTTCAACATTTCTGACCAAAATGTGTTGGAAAAATAACTTGAACCAGAACCAAACATCATACTAAGTAGCCCATATCTCTTGTATTGGTCGGAACCTGGCTCCATAGGGTGAGAATATGGATATGCAGAAATAATATCAGCAAACACCGTAGATGTGCTAGTTGGCACAAGTCCGTTTGTTGGGCTATTGTAGTAGGCATTTATGCTGGTGTTATATTCATATTTTATTGCAGTTGCGTATTTTTTAAGGTCATCTTTTGCTTCGTTATCCAGATAGTGCTTTAGTGGTTTGAGGTCGTTGCTTGCACTGGAAGCATTAAACTTTGCCAGCATTTCATTCAGTTCATCTCGTGTGTGGACCTTGCCGTCATCTGCCACCACTTTGTCGTCCTCGTTTCCCATAAAAATTTGCATCAAGGACGCCATATCATAACTATTGCTCTTTATTGTGATTGGATAAGTGGAAAGTGTTTCTTGCTGAATTTTGTTGACATAGGTAGAAAATCCACTAGAAAGTGCAAGCACAAGAGCAATGCCTATTATCCCAATAGAGCCTGCAAAAATAACTAGCGCTGTCCTTGCCTTTTTGGTCATAAGATTTTTGAAACTGAGAGATAGTGCAGTAAAAAATGACATTCTCTTTTTCTTATTTTTCTTCCTAATTTCACTTTTGCTGAGAGTCGCTTCGTCTGCCACAGAAAGCAGTTGACCATCTTCTTCCTTGCTACTATCATAAGGGTTGTTATCTCCCACCACCTCACCATCCAGCAAATTGACAATTCTTGTAGAATACTGCTTGGCTAGTTCTGGGTTGTGAGTAACCATAATAATAAGTTTGTCGTTGGAGATTTCCTTAAGCAATTCCATAATTTGCACACTGCTCTTGGTGTCCAAAGCGCCAGTTGGCTCATCTGCCAAGATAATCTCTGGGTCGTTGACCAATGCACGAGCAATAGCCACCCTTTGCATCTGCCCACCAGACAGTTGATTTGGTCTGTTTTTTAATTTATCTCCCAATCCAACCTTTTTTAGCACTCGAGTTGCTCTTTTTCTTCTTTCTTCCTTAGAAACACCCGACAAAGTAAGCGCCAGTTCCACATTTTCCAGCACAGTTTGATGAGGGATAAGGTTGTAACTCTGGAAGACAAAGCCTACAGAGTGATTTCGATAAGCATCCCAATCTTTATCTTTATATTCCTTGGTAGATTTGCCATTGATGGTCAAATCTCCATCTGTATATTTGTCCAATCCGCCGATGATATTTAGCATAGTGGTTTTGCCACAGCCAGATGGACCTAAGATAGAAACAAATTCACTCTTTCTAAACTCCAAGTTGATACCCCTTAATGCCTTTGTTTCCAAATCTCCCATCTTGTATGTTTTAGTAATATTCTTTAGTTTAAGCATACTCCCTCCCCGCAATAAATTGCTAATAACCTGTATTACTATCCAATAATACAAATTTCGACATGGGCTAATTATACTCCCTTTTTTGCATTTTTACAACAAATTTATCATTATTTTTACCCCAATATAAAAAACAGCATATATCACAATGCTGTTTTTCTTTTTGCTAGTATGCAAATAATATTTTATCCTTTAGTATCCAAAAACACCTACAGGAATATTATTTTGCAAGTTATTAGATTTTGTGTATAAAATATCAACTATTCAAGTCCTTGCTTCTATCAAAATATACTGTATGCAACAATTCAAGAGCCAAATCACTATGTGGCTTTAGCAAATAATCTTTGTAAAGGGCTTGTATCTCTTTGTTTTCGTGCGAAAGACGATTTTTCATAGATTTGTCCTTATTATACAAAGATTTTATTCTCTGTTTTTGGGCTTCTTCGTCATTTGCAAAATGCTTTGGCTGTCCGCCCCCTCCAATGCAACCTCCTGGGCAAGTCATT
Source organism: Christensenellales bacterium (assembly GCA_051883495.1). GTDB lineage: Bacteria > Bacillota > Clostridia > Christensenellales > UBA1242 > UBA7862. Next base: position 14,583 of record JBJETV010000019.1, on the reverse strand, counting down.
ATTTCGACAAAGTGATATTTCTCGCCCTTCTTTATCTTATCAAGGATAACCCTTGCATTTGCCAAGCCATAGGCTACTGCCACCTTAATCTTGTTGCCTGCAATTTCTACTTCGGCCTCTCTTATACCTTCATAACCCCTTACTGGTTGAAGGTCTAATATTTGCTCTGGAGGTTGACTATTTGTGAGGTAGGAATATGCTGTTCTAACAGCGGCTTCCATAACTCCACCTGTATTGCCAAATATCACCCCAGCCCCACTTGCCTCTCCTAAGAGATTATCAAAGTTTTCTTCTTTCAAAGAGTTGAAGTCGATGTTCATTTCTTTTGCCCATTCGGCAAGTTCTGTGGTTGTTATCACATAATCCATATCACGCATATCTTCCACATTATTTATCTTTGCAGAAATATTCATTTCCTCTCGTCTTATCTCAAACTTTTTTGCAACGCAAGGTGTTAGTGCCACATTTACAATATTTCTTGGGTCTATTGACATCTTTTTTGCAAAATAAGTCTTAATCACTGGCCCTTGCATCCCTATTGGACTTTTGCAAGTGGAAATATTCTTCAACATTTCTGGATAAAAAGTTTCAGCAAACTTTATCCACGCTGGGCAACAACTGGTAAATTGTGGGAATGGCCCATTGTTTTTTACTCTTTCTATCAGTTCACTCGCCTCTTCGCAAATTGTCAAATCTGCAGCAAAATTGGTGTCAAGGACATAGTTAAAGCCTAATTTTTTGAGCAAAGCGACCATCTTGCCTTGCACAAAACTCCCAAAAGGCAAACCAAATTCTTCTCCCAGACCCACCCTAACAGATGGAGAGGTGGACACAACTACAATTTTGTTGCCAGCAGAGATAATATCCCTTACCTTTTGATACTCCTGCTTTACAACCAGCGAATTGGTTGGGCAAACCTTTATGCACTGCCCACAATTTACACAAATGGATTTTCCGCAAGTTTTTTGCAGGTCGTAATTGTTGTTTACGCTAACAAATTCATTGCATACTCTAGCACACTGACCACACTTGATACATCTATCTTCTATCCTTTCCACAGAAGGATTGTCCTTGTCTATTGCTACTCTTATATTTTGACTTAAATGTTCCATATTTTCTCCTATTTATTATTGCATACTCTGTGTATACATCATTTGTATATATCTCTTGGCTGATATATGTCTATCAAACAAAAAATATATTATCTCAGTTCAACTTCCCACAAACCATGCTTGTTGCAACTAGACACCAATCTTGCTCCTCTTACATAAGGGAACACTGCCTTTGCTGTTTCTCCTGGTTTGAAGAATTTTTTCGCTTGGATATTGTTTGAATACAAAGCAATATATTCAATAAAATGTTCTTCTTCCATCACGTGAGGCACTGTTACAACAACATAATTTCCCACAATTTCATATGTAGGCAAATGTTTTTCTTTTGAAGCATCAACCGAATTTGGAAGGACTTCCTCCATTGGTTGTCCGCAACAAACTATTCCGCAATCGTCACAATGGCAGTCTTGCAAAACTTCCACTGTAGCCCCGCATTTTTTACATCTTTTAATAATCATTTTTCCTCCTAAAATATTTCTATCAAGTGCAACTTCCTTGATATATCCAAAAAACTACCCTACTTTACCCCAAATTATCAATAATTTTTGGCATTGATTTCAAAATAACTCTGTGGATGATTGCACACTGGGCAAACTTCTGGAGCTTTTGTCCCAACCACAATATGCCCACAATTTCTGCATTCCCAAATCTTCACTTCAGATTTTTCAAATACAGTTTTGGTTTCTACATTATGAAGAAGGGCTCTGTATCTTTCTTCGTGATGCTTTTCGATGTCAGCAACTGCTCTAAATTTTTCTGCCAATTCATGAAAGCCTTCTTCATCTGCAGTCTTTGCAAAGCCAGCATACATATCTGTCCATTCATAATTTTCGCCATCACCCGCACTCTTTAGGTTTTCTGCAGTGTTGCCAATGCCGTTTAGTTCCTTAAACCACATTTTTGCGTGTTCTTTTTCATTGTTTGCTGTTTGTTCAAATATACTTGCAATTTGCTCGTACCCTTCTTTCTTTGCAACAGATGCAAAATATGTATATTTGTTTCTTGCTTGGCTTTCACCAGCAAAGGCTGTGTGCAAGTTTTTCTCTGTTTGAGTGCCGGCATATTTGTTTGTTATAGGTTCTTCTATCAATTCCAAATATTCACCTTTCATTCCACATCTTGGGCAAACAGGTTCTTGTCCTTCTGCCACTTCAAACACTTCTCCACATAGTTTACAACGATACTTTTTCATATTATTCCTCCTATAAAATATAAAAATAAATCTCAAAAAAAATCTCGACTTATAACAATTTTACTTTTAATAAGCCGTTCATATTATATATTTTTACTAAATTTTTTTCAAGCAAATTTGCAAAATTTGACGAAATTTGGCTTCTAAAAGCTTTCTTTATCGCATATTTTCTACTAAAAAAATATCTCTTCATCAAAAAACTACTTCAAATATTTCTTTTCCTAATATAAAAAAATAAAAACCCTATCCATAAGGATAAGGCTTTTACATTTCAAAGTAATCATCCACCAATTCATCTTCATCGTAATGGGATTCTCCTAATTTCTTTACGTTTTCATAACCGAGAAAACTGTTAAAACCAATCTTCTTTAATTTTGGTGCGTCAAGCAAATTGACATTGGTTAACGAGCCAAAACAGTATGCACCAATAGCCTTCAAATTTTTTGCTTGAAACTTTTTTAGTTCATTAAGCCACACGAAGTTGTAATCTCCTATCGTTCGCAATTGATTTGCTTCAAAATGTTTTAGTTTTTGCACCCAAATAAAGCAATTATCCATAGTTTGCAATAATTTTGGAAAATATGCCTCTTTTAGAAGTGCAACATTTTCAAAGCAATTGTTATCAATAATTTTTACATTTTCCATCTCAATTTGTTCCAATGAGATGGCTTGATTAAGAAATCCTTCTTTCAGTATTACAGTGTTTGGGTCGTGAATGCTTTTTATTCCATTTTGGTCGTTCAATTCAAATACAACAGGACTTTTTTCTTCTTGAGCAAGAATAATCTTTCTTTCACCTTTCTTGTTCTTTTCAAAATCAATTTTTTTGGCATTTTCATAAGTTTTTGTAAAGGCATCACTCTCCAACATCATTTCCTGCGAGCCAAATTCATTGATAAAACTTGTAACAAACAACTTTATCTGTTTGGTCTTCGAATCAAAAATATAGCCATCATTTGTCACTACAAATCTATCTGGGTCAAAGCGAAAAATTCTGCCCTCGTCAATAATATAACCATTCTCACAAAAATAGGTAGCAAAACTACTGCCAAATATCCTGTAATATCTGCCATCATCTGCCAAAACATATTTATCTAATTTTAATTTTGACCTAGGAATATCATTTGTTATCCCAAAGGACTCTGCAAGCCCTGGTATAATATTATCTAGATTATTGTCAAAAGTAACATCAGGATAACATACAGAGTGGTTATATCTACCTTTTATCGAAAGATTTGGCCTGCCAACCTTGTCAACTTGAATACTAAGGGCGCTGACATCATATGGATTTTCCTTTTCAATAGCATAATCTTCCCTCTTGATACTATCAATATCCTTTTTTATCGCAAACCAAACTCTACAGTTGTTCAATCTCCCCCCATCAAATGTGCAAAGTTCATCTCCAGCAGTCTTTTCTGGTATTTCACCATTATACTCAATCTTTTTGCCATCAGGTCTATACCAATACTTTCTAAACTTTTGGATATCTTCCTCTGTCCTACATTCTGGATATAATATATACCCAGCCTCGTCCATCAATTCCTCTGGTGTTTTTTTGTTTAGCAATTTGAACTTTATTTTGTTATAGTTTTGCTCATAAATATCATAAATATAGTCCTTAAAGGTCTTCTCCATACCTTTTAAGTCCTTGGCAAGAAACTTGCTATGCGCAAATCTAGACTCTATAATATTTACCAATCGTCCCTGATCTTTTAATATAATTGGGAAAAGCGACCTGCACAGGTGAGCAAAATCCTCGCCATAATGCAACTTCAAATACTTTAAGTCGTCCATTATCCCCCTCCAACTTAAATCTTCAACAATATTTTACCACACCCCAAAAAGATTTTCAATATACAAATTCGCCAAATAAAAAGAAATTGTTATTTTACAATATGTGTATTAAAAAAATAGTTAATACACCATTGCATGTATATATTATCTCTCATATTCGTGTAATGATTGATTTTCATTACACGATTTTTGTTAAAAGGAGGCAATCAATTGAGAATGTTAAACAACAAGATAAGTTGAAGTTGAATAAAAAAAATTTGTAAATTGATAAAACAAATAAAATATATCTATGTTATTTAATTGATAAATTTGTTATAAAATGATACACTTTTTATGTTTAATACTACAATATAATATGACCAATTAGCGACATAACTCTTGTGGCGCTTTAATAAACAAAAATCTTTCTATTTTTCAATGTAACCCTAAATAAAAATTACATTCTAAAATTGATTTTTAGAGTTCCATTCGGCTATAAAACTTCAAAATGATTAAATAACTTTGTTAGGTTATATTATAAGTTTTCATCGCTATAACACAATTTGTGCATTTTCTAAGTATATTCAACTAAAGCGATAAAAAGGGATAGATAATAATGAAATCAAAGGTACTAATAATTAGATCAACATCAATTTTTAAGGACTCTCGAACAATAAAATTGATAAACGAACTTCTCAGTTTGGGATATGAAGTTGAAATTTTGGGATGGGACAGACAAGGAGAATATGGAGATAGTATTTTAGAATATCAATATGGAGGCAATACTGCAAAGATTTACCTTTTCAAAAGATATTGTCCATATGGGGCCGGGTTAAAGAATATTTTCAATTTTGTAAGGTTTAGAAGTTGGATAAAAAAGCAAGTTAAAGGAAGGAAGGACGATTATATAATTCACTCTTGTGATTTTGACACTGGCGATATTGCTTATAGGGTAAAAAAGAATAAAAAATTCATTTACGATATTTTTGACTATTATTCAGAATCAAGAAATTTACCAAAATTTATACGACATTTTTTTGCAAAAAGGGAAAACAGTTTGATAAATAAATCAGATGCAGTCGTTATATGTTCAGAACAAAGAAAAGTTCAAATTGCCAAATCAAAACCAAAAAAATTATTTATCATACATAACAGTCCCAACATAGAAGATGTCAAAGACATATTCCAACTAAAGTCCAATAGTAAGAAAATAAAAGTTGCTTACGTTGGAGTTCTTGCAGAAAATCGTCTATTAAAAGAGATTTTTGATGCCTCTAAAAATTATGAAAATATTGAGTTGCACATAGGTGGACTTGGAGTATACAAAGAATATATCCAAAATCTAGAAAAAAAACAGTCTAATATTTATTTTTATGGCTCTATGAATTACCAAGATGTCCTTGCGCTAGAAAAAAAATGTGATGTTCTTTTTGCTACATACAATCCAAAAATTGCGAATCACAAATATTCCGCACCAAATAAATTTTATGAAGCGGGAGCATTGTCCAAGCCTATAATCGTTTGTGAAGGCACTGGGATTGATGAACCAGTAAAAGAATATAATACAGGATTAGTTGTAAAATATAATGCTGATGAGTTCTATAGTGCAGTCAACTACTTGTCCAAAAATCAAGCTATAATGAAAAAACTTGGGAACCAGGGTCATAAGGCATATATTGATTACTTTTCTTGGGATGAGATGAAAAAAAGAATAAAAAATTTATATGAGTATGTTGAGAAATTATGAAAAAAATTTTAATATCAATTAGAGATTTGAATATTGGTGGAGTCCAAAGAAGTTTGATAGAATTGCTTAATCAGTTAGAACCTGAAATCAATTCTAACAAATACAAAATAACCTTGTTGGTTCTAAACCCAGATGGTCCTTTGAATAAATTAATTAGTAAGAATGTTGAAATTATTACTCCAAACAAATTATTCAAAAAGTTTGGACTATCTAATAATGAAGCAAAACAAAAGAATAAGTTTATTTATTTGAAAAGAAGTATAACTGCTGTTTGGTGCAAAGTCTTTAGCAATAAATTACCTATAAAGTGTGCTTTGAAAAAACAAATATTTCTTGGAGATTATGATGTTGCGATATCATATGCAATGTCAATATCCGATAAAAGTATGTATGCTGGCTGGAGTGAACTAATATTGGAAAAGTGTAATGCTAAAAATAAAGTAGTTTATATACACAATGACTACGTAAATAGCGGATTGAACAATTCTAATAGTTATAAATTATTATCAAGATTTGACAATATTTGGTTTGTTTCGAAAAGTTGTGAAAAATCATTTTTGAATAATTTTGGAGAGTTTGCCGGGAAAACACAAACATTATATAATTTTGTGGATAGCAAATCAATTATTCTAAAATCCAATGACCAATGTGATGTAATTAGGAAAGAAGGGCTAAATATCATCTCTGTTTCGAGATTGAGTGAGGAAAAGGGCTACTTGCGAACCCTTGACGCAATAAAAAAGCTATACGACAATAATTTTAGTTTTTTTTGGCACATTATTGGAGATGGGCCACAAAAAGAAACTATTAAAAAGAAAGTTGTTGAATTGGGGTTACAAAATGTTGTAAAATTGTATGGAGAGAAGTCGAATCCTTATCCATATATCAAACAATGCGATATGTTGATGCTAAACTCCTACAATGAATCTTTTGGCTTAACACTGATAGAATCTATGCTTCTAGGAGTTCCCGTTTTTACTACAAATACAATTTCTGCTAAAGAAGTAGTTGGAAGTTATGGGGTTGTTTGTGAAAACAGTCTTGATGGAATTTATCATTCCCTAGAAAATATACTGCAAAAGCCAAAACAAATAAATGATTTCAAAACTAAACTAGAAAATTATTATTATGATAATACGACTATCAAAGAAAAATTAAAAAGTTTATTATAGAGAGGTAATTATGAAAAAAGTGATGTTAGTATTTGGAACAAGACCAGAGGCAATAAAGATGTGCCCGCTTGTCAAAGAGCTTAAAGCAAGAAAAAACATTAAAACTATAGTCTGCGTCACTGGACAGCATAGAGAAATGTTGCATCAAGTATTAAATGTATTTGAAGTTGTTCCAGATTATGATTTAGACATCATGAAAAGTAAGCAAACATTATTTGATGTTACTGTTAACATTTTAGAAAAAATCAAATCTGTGTTAGAAGTAGAAAAACCAGATGTCGTCCTTGTACATGGAGATACTTCTACCACCTTTGTCACCGCCCTTGCCTGCTTTTATTTGCAAATACCGGTGGGACATGTGGAAGCAGGATTAAGGACTTATAATTTGCAATCACCTTACCCAGAAGAATTTAACAGACAAGCAGTTTCAATGATTAGTGAATTTAATTTTGCTCCAACAGAAATGGCAAAACAACACCTTTTAGATGAGAAAAAAAATCCAAATAATATTTTTGTTACTGGAAATACTGCTATCGATGCACTCAAAACAACAATTAGAGAAGATTATTCTCACCCAGAACTTGACTGGGCAAAAGGCTCAAAACTTATTATGTTGACTGCCCACCGACGTGAAAATTTGGGTGAAGCGATGAAGCATATGTTTAGGGCAATAAAAAGAATTGTTGATGAACATGAAGATGTAAAGGTTATTTACCCAATACACCTTAACCCCGTCGTTAGAGAAACAGCCTATGAAATTTTGGGACAAGAAGAAAGGATTAGAATAATCGAACCTCTTGAAGTTGTTGATTTTCATAACTTTCTAGCGAGAAGTTATATGATTTTAACTGATAGCGGTGGTGTGCAGGAAGAAGCTCCTTCACTTGGAAAACCTGTCCTTGTTATGCGTGATACTACTGAAAGGCCAGAGGGTGTTAATGCCGGCACTCTCAAACTAGTTGGAACGGATGAAGATAATATTTATAATAATTTTAAGCTTTTGCTTGAGGATAAAAATGAATATGAAAAAATGAGTAAAGCTCAAAATCCATATGGAGATGGCTTTGCCAGCAAGCGAATTGCAGATATACTTGAAGAAAAATTGTAGGAGTAGTTTATGATACCAAAAGTTATTCATTATGTATGGGTTGGTGGCAATCCACTTACACCACTTGCAGAAAAATGTATTAAAAGTTGGAAAGCCTATTGTCCTGACTACGAAATAAAAAGATGGGATGAAAGCAACTTTGATATAAATGAAAATGTTTTTTGTAAAGAAGCTTATGAAAATAAAAAATGGGCGTTTGTCTCTGATTATATAAGGCTTAAGGTGCTATATGAAGAAGGTGGCATTTATATGGACAGTGATGTCGAAGTAACAAAATCACTGGATGACTTTCTAAAACACAAAGCCTTCTCAGGTTTTGAGTGCACAATGAAGATCCCTACAGGAATTATCGCTTCCGAAAAGCATAATCCTTGGATTAAATTAATGTTAGAATATTATAAAGATAAACATTTTGTTCATGAGGACGGCTCCTTACATCTTATCCCAAATGTTTTGTTTATGACAGAGTTAACCTGTCAAAATTACAACATTAAACTCGACAATACCCTTCAAGATTTAGATGATATAGTTTTTTATCCAAACGATTTTTTTTGTCCTTATCTAGATGAAGGTCAGCCACTTGCTACAGAAAACACTGCTACAATTCATCATTTTGCTTCCTCTTGGCTCCCAGAGGGTTATAAAAAAGAAAAATCAAAAAAAAATCACTTAAAAAGTTTTGCAAAAAAAATTATAAGATTTTTTGTGGGAAAGAAAAATTATGAAAAAATTATGAAAAAAAGGCATGAAAAAGCATCAAAAATAAATGTTAATTATGATAGTCTATATGAAAAAGTGAGAAGAGAGAAATAACTGATGAAAAATATAAAGATTTCAATTTTAATGCCTACATATAATGATGACAAAACAATAACTGAAACATTTGATTCGGTAATAAATCAAACTTACAAAAATTATGAACTCATTATAGTAAACGATGGCTCCACTGATAACAGTGATGATATTATAAAAAAATACATAAAACAACATAAACTCGAAAACAAATTTATTTATCATTACGAGGAAAACGCTGACCAACTTAACGCATTAAAAAAAGCATCTGAATATATAACAGGAGACTATGTTTATATTCTACATTCAGACGACATTTTTGATGATAATTTAGTTTTGTCTAAAATTGTAGCAGAATGTAATGACAACCCTGAAGTTGATGCTTTTATACCTAGATATTTGCCTATCATCAACAAAGATGGCATTCAAACAAAAATACAAAAAGTAAGAGAATTTAAGAAAAATAAGAACTACATTAAAGAACTTATTTTATCTGGAGGCAACAATCTATTTATAGATACTGCATTTGTTAAAACAGCGTTATTCTTAACTAATGTATTTTACAATTATTTAACATGGAACAGGCCTTTCTGGGCTGACATTGAAAAAGGTAAGTCTCTGCTTCTAAAAACAGTTGAATTCCCTTTTTTTAAGTATAGAGTTTTTGAGGAAAACTATATAAACACTGAACTTGGAATGCTAAACGTGTATAACGGAGTATTAAGAACATTTGTTGATGCAACCGAACAATACAACTTTCCGTTTTTCAAATTACAGAGATTATTATACAAAATATGTCTAAAATTAAAGAACGCTGACCTGATGCATGCATTTTTTATTAAGAGACCAACAAAGAATAAGTTTAAGTCTATAAAATCTATTCTTCCTAAACAAATTTGTCAATTTCCCTATTACAAATCAATACTCGACTTTTATAAAAATAATAAAAATGACAGAGCAATTGAACTTAAGGATTTGCCTGAGAAAATTTTTGTTGGAAGCGATATTAGAATTTTTAACAAACTAATACTTCAAAACAACCTTCCAGAATTTTATAATAATTTTATGAAAGAAATGGAAATGGGTTTTGGTAAAGTTATAATAGATAAAAAAGATAAAGATAAGGTTGAAAAACTATTACATTTTTTTTGCATAAAAAATGTAGTAATAACGCAAAATGAGGATTTATGACAACAAGAACACATAATTCAATTAGAAATTCCCAAATAGGTATTCTAAAATTTTTAATTCAAATTATTTTTCAATTTGTAATTAGAACCATCTTAATTTATGTTCTCGGCAAAGAATATGTAGGTTTAAGTGGGCTGTTTTCTAATATCATAGGAATGCTTAGTTTGGCAGAACTTGGCATAGGCTCTGCAATTGTATTCTCTATGTATAAACCAATTAAAGATGATGATAAGGAAGTTATTGGGAAATTATTATACTTTTATAAAAAATGTTATTACTACATTGCTCTAACTGTTGCTGTTATTGGACTACTTCTCGTTCCCTTTCTACCAAATTTGGCAAATGGTGGCTATCCTGAAAATGTAAATATCTACATCATTTACTTTTCTTATTTAACAAATACCTTAATCAGCTATTTTATGGCTCACAAAAGAGCATTGTTATTTGCAAATCAAAGAAACGATATTGAAAACAAAATCAAAATCCTGTGTTTGTTTTTGTTAAATATCACTCAGATAATCCTTTTGCTTATATTTAAATCATACAATATATACATTGCTGTATTACCACTTTTTACAATTTTAGAAAGTATATTAGTTTCAATAAAATCAAAAAGGCTCTTTCATATTGCAGAAAATAAAGAAGGATTAGATGACAAACTAAAATCTGAAATTAAAAAAAATGTAGTCGCTATGAGTATGCACCAAATAGGTGGAGTTTTTGTCACATCTACAGACAACATTCTTTTGTCCGTTATTTTTGGGCTATCTGTAGTAGGAGTATATACAAACTACAATTTAATTCTTACCAGTTTGATTTCTATTTTCTCTTTATTGATTTCTGCAACTCAGGCAAGCATTGGGAATAAAATAGCTTCATCTCCAAAAGAAGATGTTTACAAGTTATATAACAATCTTAACTTTATTTTTGTAATTTTTGTTGGATGGTGTGCCATTTGCCTAATTTGTTTATTTCAAGATTTTATTCAATTATGGACAAAAGGAACAGACTACTTGCTCTCTTTCAGCACCGTTGTAATTATAGTATTAGCCTTTTATTCTAAAGAATCTCTTGGTGTAACATATATGTTTAAGAATGGGGCTGGTTTGATGTGGTTCGATAAACTTTCACCAGTTATTCAAGGAGTTACAAATATTTGTTTATCAATTATATTTTGCCTATTGCTTGGAGTTGAAGGAGTTTTTATTGGCACACTACTTTCTACTCTCATCGCGCCATTCTGGATGATACCCCGAACCTTATTCAAACATTATTTTAACAAAAATCTTTGGGAATATTTCAAAAAATATATAAGCAATACGGTTATTTTGACCCTTATTGGTGGCCTTACATACTTTGTGTGCAGTTTATTGCATTTTAGTTTGCTAGTTAATTTTATACTAAAAATATTTATTTGCATTTTTATCCCAACAATTTTATTGGTCGCTATATTTTTTAAGGCCTCTGAATTTAATTATATGCTTGATGTAATGAAGAGCATCTTAAATAAACTTAAAAGAAAAACATCTAAATAACCAACGATAATTTGTCTTTATCTGCTTGTTAATTATGTTGTTATCAACTAAAAAGACCTTTTTTCATATAAGAAGAGTCAATTCTATCACATATTTCCTGCTTTCCTATGTCAAAACAAATTCGAAGCCCCGAAAAAAATCGGGCCAAATTTCATTGGTCCGAACTCGCAATTTTTATGGCGGAAGGTTTGTAACGTAAAACGATTTATTTTTATTTATTCAATTCTTCTGCCATAAGCCTTGATATTTTCTGTATTATTATTGTTGCTTTATCCCATTCATATTTTTGAATTAAAACAGCCAATTCATCTAAATCAGCATACCATTCTTTTGGTGCGTATAAATAAATATTATACAAAGATGAACCTGCACTAATTAAATTTTCTTGTTTTGCATATGTTATAGCGCCTCCAACATTTAGTAAAAAATCTTCAAATACTTTATTTTTCTTTTGCATTTTCTCATATTCAAATTTGTCTTTCTGTAATTGTCTTTGGTGCTTATTATTTGCTATTTGTGTAAACAAAGGAACCAAAATAGAAAGAGCCAATGTAATCGATATAGCAATCCAAGGGGCTAAATCACTTATTGTCATAATAATCTCCTTTATTTCCAACTACAATTTATTGAAATTATTGTTGTTGGCATTCCTATTATTTGTATATCAAATTTTAAACTTTGCTCAACTTTTGTTGAAGCGTTATGTATTCTGAAATTAAATTGCCAGCCACCGTCCATATATAACTCAACAGTATTAGAACTATTTGGCTTAAAATCGAAACTTACAATTCTTTTTGGCAACATAACGACAGGGATTTTTATTTTTGGACTTATAGTTTTTGTTGATTTATTTAAATTTCCATGTAAATTGTAAGATTGAATTTGTGTAATTCTTTTTGAATCTATACTAATAACTTTGTAAAAATCAAATTCCCCGAGTAAATATTCAACCATTTTTTGAGGTACATCAGGGTTAAGTTTTGTGCTTTCTTTTATTTCATTAATAAAAGCATTTAATAGAGGAATATAAACATCTACATTTTTAGTTGTCAATTCATTCCAATTTTTATCTTGTGAAATTTGCTCTGCCAAATAGTCGAATACAGGTTTTATGTTATTCCAATAATTTTCAGAACAAGGAACGCCAAACCACTTTTTGCCAAAATCTAAATTGCGACCGATACGACTATGTTTTACTGCGAAATGATTATGTTTAATGCTTAAGCCAATTTCCCATTTTACATCTTTGCGAGCAATTACAATATCTCGAACATCTCCTTCTTTACCCTCATTATCTGTTTGTAGTTTAAGTGTTAAAATATCTTCACTTGGCTCTAATATCATTGGTTCCATATCAAATATTGTTGCTACTGCCGATTTTGCACTTTCTTTTAATAATTCTTGAAAGCCAAAATCTACATTTTCGTAAGCAGTTGCACAGGCATTAAAAGCAGTGCTATATTCTATTTTTACAGAACGATATTTTGATATTTCATTTCGTAGAGTCATTAAACAAATATACTCATAGGCACGACCTTGGTTATTACTTTGAACACTCATATTTTTACTCCTTTGTTTCTTTTAACTTTTTCATAATACAATCGGCAACTTGTTTTGCCAATTTGACAGGAACAGCATTTCCAATCATTTTATAACCATCTGCAACATCTCTATAATAGAATTTAAAATCATCGGGGAATGTTTGTATTCTAGCACATTCTCTAACACTTAATCTTCTATATAAATCTTCTTTGCCAGGAACAAAAATTCGTTTATTCTGCTCAATTAACAACATTTTTGGTGCTTGTGGATGAATTGGGGCATGTCTACCACCTGCTTGAATAGTGAAAGAAGGTTCTTCCCACGACCTAACCCTATTTCTTGACATAAAAATAGTTGAAAATGAGCCTGTCAAATATTCGTGATTTGGAATTTTACATTCATCACCATTAGTTTTATTTAATGGTTTTGCAGGCAAAACATTATTCCGTAAGTCCCAAATTACATCTTTTAGTGGAACAATAGGCTGTTTTACGAGATTTAACTTAAAATCTTTAATGTTTAAATCTTTTCTAAAGCCTATATAAAAGACCCTTTTTCTATCTTGAGGGACTCCATAATCAGAAGCGTTTACTAATGTTAATGAAACATCATAATTTGCTTCATCGAATAATTTTAAAATATTCTTAACGGCATCACCATGAGCAGAAGAAAGCATACCGACAACATTTTCAGCTACAAAGAATTTTGGTTGTTTATCTTTTAAAATTCTTATAAATTCAAAGAATAGTTGTCCTCTTGCATCTTCAAAACCTTTCATTTTTCCAGCTTCACTCCAGCTTTGACAAGGTGGACCACCAATAATTCCATCACAATCAGGGATTTCTTCAGATTTTATATCTCTAATATCTCTTTTATCTAAAAATGCGGAGTGATTTTTTTCAAATGTTTCCCAAATGGTTTTATCATATTCGTTCGCATATATAATATCAAATCCCGCTTGTTCAAAACCTAAATCCAAGCCACCAGCACCAGAGAATAAACTAACAATTTTCATAAATTTAATCCTTCAATATTTATATTAATTATTATAGCATACAAAATTGAATTTTGAGCTAATATTTTTCAACTTTTCAATTTTTTTATAATTTGGCATTTAGACGTGTGCTTGTCTTGATACAAGTCGGTGTCGCTTCGCTCCACCGAAGACAAGCACACGTAAAGAAAAATGAAATCAAATAACTGAATAAAAATAATACAAAATCAAAAAAAAAATATACGAATAAACTCAAATAAAACAAATAACATGTGCAAGTGAAATAGTTAAAATATAACTATTAAATTTAGAAACATTTACAAAAGACAATTTTCGTTAGCAAAACAATAGCCGAGTTAAAAAGAGGTCGCGTGGTAAACCAATAGCGAACCTCTTTTTTTAACACTCGGCTATTTTTCTTTTTG
>JBJETV010000018.1:0-36845 GCA_051883495.1 Christensenellales bacterium | reverse complement strand
ATGGACAAGGACTTCTAGTTATTCTACTAATACAATAGTAACGGAGGATGGAATAACATGTACTAAAGCTACTATTAATACACCAGCTGGAGAAGGAGATTTAATCGGACAAGACATTACAGGAAAATTAAAAGCGAATACAGAGTATATTACAGGAATGAAACTAAAGTTATCAAGTCCAAATGGAGCGATTCTATTACATATTCCTGCAGATAAAACTATTGATGGAGTTTCAGAGTGGGGAGATGTAATGAATGATGGGGCTACTGGCTTGATGGGCAATTACAATAAGGACTGGGTAGATCTTTGTTTTCATAAGACAACTAAAAACTTTACTTCTATTGCTGAATCATATTTTATGATTTATGCAAGGAATGGCTTTACTGGTCCATTGTATATAAGAAATTTTACATTTGCAGAGGCAACTAATAAAGATAGAAAAATTTCATTTGATAGTGTAAATTACAACATAGAGAAACCAACTCATACTGGATACACTTTTCAAGGGTATTACACTCAACCAGTTGGTGGAATAAAAATATTCAATGCAGATTGTAGTGCTGTAAAAAATGTATCAGGTTATACTGATAGTAATGGAGCATGGATAAAGGCTGATGATGTAAAACTCTATGCACAGTGGTCTGAAAATAATTACACCCTTACTTTATATGAAAATAAAAATCTTCTAAATGGTGGAGAGTTGTCAAAGAGTTCTGATATATCAGTATGGACAAGGACGTCTAATTATGTTAGTAACACAATAGTAACAGAAGATGGAAGAATATGTACAAAATCAACTCTTGATCCGTCTTGGGAATCCGCGGATTTGATTGGGCAAAACATTACAGGGAAATTAAAAGCAAATACAGATTATATTGTTGGGGTAAAATTAAAGTTATCAAGTCCAAATGGAGAGCTTCTATTACATATTCCAGTGAGTGGAACTATTGATGGAGTTTCGGAGTGGGGGGAATCAATGCTTGATAGGTATAACAACCTTATGTACAATTATAATAAAGGATGGGTAGATCTTTGTTTTCATAAGACAACTAAAAACTTTACTTCTATTACAGAAGCATATTTTATGCTTTATGTAAGGAATGGCTTTACTGGTCCATTGTATGTAAGAGATTTTACATTTGCAGAGGCAACTAATATAACAAGGAATATAACTTATTCTTCATCTCCGGGAAGTGTGTCACCGTTGACTTATAGTGGGTTTACTTTTAATGGATATTATACTCAACCTTCGGGAGGGGTAAAAATATACAATGCTGATGGCTCATTGGTAAAAGGAGTGGCTGGCTATACGGATAGCAGTGGTGCGTGGATAAGGGCAGAGGATACAAAATTGTATGGTCAATGGACACAAAACTAACGACAATATTATAAATATTTCTCACACTCTTTTGGGGTGTGGGATTTTTTATAAAAACAATGTTTATCCTTTGAAGAAAGTTATTGATAAGTGGTTGTAGATATATGTTTTTGTGTCAAAGTGGGGGAGGTGGGCATAATATATATAGGCGGGGTTGATTATGAAAATTTATTGTATAAAGGCTCCTAAGGGGCTAAAACTCTTCTTAAAATTGCTACTAAAAAAGCATTACATAAAAATGGAAGAATAAAAATTTGAAAAAATTGCGTTATTCACTTGCATCAAATGAGATTTTATTGTATTATATATCCTGTAGCCTGAAATAATTGTGTAAATTTGTTATTTTGGCTAAAAAGGATAGTTATTTATGTTTGTTAAAACTTCAAATGCTTTTGGTGACATAACAATCGACAACAATGCTATTGCAGTGGTCGCGGGTTTCAACGCGCTTGAATGTTATGGTGTGGTGGACCTTGTTGCAAAGGGCACACAGGAAAGTTTTGGCGAACTCTTTAAGACCAGATCCTTTTCTCGAGGCGTAAAGATTCAGAGTTTGGACAACCATATCACTGTGGATCTCAATGTTATACTGAAGTATGGCGTTTCTATCACTGCCGTTTGCGACAGTGTAAAAAGCACCGTAAAGTATAGCGTGGAGAAGTTTACAGGTATGATAGTCGATGCTGTGAATATTAGAGTTATCGGGGTGAGGGTCTGATATTTATTTAACAGCAAAAAGAGGGCAATATGCCTGTCTTTAGGTTTTATCTTTGGAGGATAGAAGTGCAGAAAACCGTGAATGGTGCAATGTTCAGAAAAATGATTCTATCGGCTTCTACATTGCTTGATGAAAATAGAAAATATGTTGACTCTTTGAATGTTTTCCCAGTGCCAGATGGCGACACCGGGACCAATATGAATTTGACATTCAAATCTGCAACCAAGGAAGTCAACGAATGCCCAAACAACAACTTTGACTCGCTGTCCGAGGCGGTAACCAAAGGTGCTTTGCGTGGTGCAAGGGGCAATTCGGGTGTTATTTTGTCGCAAATATTAAAGGGCATGTGCACTGTTATGAGGACCTGCCAAGAGATAAAGACCAAGGATTTTGCTCGTGCAATGAAGGAAGGCGCTGACGTGGCATACAAAGCAGTTACCAAGCCAAAAGAAGGCACAATCCTTACAGTTGTTCGTGTTATGGCAGAGTATGCTTTGATTTCCTGCAAGAAAAATAGCGACTTTGAGGTTTTCCTTAAAGACATATTGGACAAGGGCGAGGAAGTGTTGCTACAAACTCCAGAATTGTTGCCTGTGCTCAAAAAAGCAGGGGTTGTAGATGCTGGTGGCAGAGGGCTTATAGTCATTTTCACAGGGTTTTATAAGGCATTGACCAACGACGAGTCTGCAATTTCTGCCGATTATGTAGATGCACAGACCGCTTATCAAAAAGACGAAGAGTTCCACAAAAAACTTATGGACCTTGCGGAGATTCAATTTGGCTATTGTGTAGAGTATAATGTTATCAATATGCACAAAAAGACCACCCAAAGCGACATAGACAAGTTAAGAGAAAGACTGCTGGAGATTGGCGACTCGGTCATTTGCATTGGCGACTTGAAATTAGTAAAAGTTCACGTTCATACCAACGAACCAAACAAAGCATTGGCTTTTGGCTTGGAATTGGGTGAAATATCCAATATTAAGATAGAAAACTTGCTAGAAGAGCACAGAAAAATGCTGGAAGAACAATCTAAAAAAGAACCACCAAAACCTATGGGCATAGTATCCGTTTCGGCTGGAGATGGCTTTGAGGCATTGTTCAAAGACTTGATGGTTGACCATGTCATTAAAGGTGGACAAACTATGAACCCAAGTGCCAGCGATATCGCAGAGGCAATAGACCATGTGAATGCCGAAACTGTTTTTGTTTTGCCAAACAACAAGAACATAGTCCTTGCAGCAGAACAAGCCAAAGACCTTGTAAAGAAAAATGTAGTAGTTATCCCAACAAAGAGTGTGCCAGAGGGCATTTCCGCTTGTCTTGCATTCAACCCAGACGAATCGGTGGAAGAAAACACAAGCGCTATGAAAGAGTCTATGCAGAATGTCAAAACTGGCAGTGTAACCTATGCAGTTAGAGATACTCACGTTGACGGATTTGACCTGAGTGTTGGTGAAATAATCGGTCTTGACAACAGTGCAATCCTCGCAAAAGGTAGCGAAATACCAGAAACAGTGGAAGGTTTGCTAGCAAAGTTGATTGACGACACCACAGTCAATGTAACACTTTTCTATGGGCAAGAAGTAAAAGAAGAAGATGCCGTCAGCCTCCAAGAAAGACTTCAAACTGTTTATCCACAATGCGAGTTTAACGCAGTTTGTGGCGGACAACCAGTGTATTATTACATTCTTTCTGTGGAATAATTATTACCTTAATATTTGATTATTTAATATTTAATTATCTAATCTTATATTATAAAATAAGACAGACAATTATATAATGGTAAAAAATATAAAGACGCAATAACATATAGCTTGCATATGATTTGTTCTGTTTATCTCTTCACTATTCAATTAGATGTATTATAATATTATCGGAAGTTGTCGGCAAACAGCCCAAAGGGATACTTGCCAGCAACTGATGATAATTCAAACTGTGATGAAGGAAAAACTTTAGTTTTTACTTGGTTTTGTGTAAACAAAACTTAAATTTTGGTGAAAGCAAAATTTAACATCACATAGTTTATAATATTAAAAATTGATATTAAAAGTATAGTAACATTTTATTACATTTTCAAAAACTTCGACAAAAAGACCTCTTATTGCAAGAGGCTTTTTTATATATAAAAGAATGATTTTTTGCGGATAAAATTGTAAAAAAAACGACAAAAAATCCTTAAAAAACACATTTTGCAAAAAAAAATAAAAATTTTTGGAAAAATTAAAGGAAATTCAATTTTTATGTGAAATAATATATAGTAGTTGGATATGTGCAATTTGCACAAAAGATATGGGAGAGTGGCGTTTGACAAAGTATGGTTTGCCTCTGGAGTTTATTGAGGAAGTAAAGCAAAGGAATGACATAGTATCGGTGATTTCTCGGTCGCTGACTATGAAAAAGCAAGGTCGTTATCATTGGGCTTGCTGTCCTTTTCATTACGAAAAAACACCGTCTTTTGCTGTGAGTGAAGACGAGCAATACTTCCATTGTTATGGCTGTGGCGAGGGCGGAGATGTTATCCGCTTTGTGATGAAATATGACAATATATCCTTTTATGAGGCAATAAAAAAACTTGCCGAAAGTGCAGGGCTTGCTATGCCAAGCGTAGAGCATAACGACGAATTGGAGCAAAAGTTAAAACAAAAAAAGCGGGTGCTGGAATGTCTAAATTTGGCAAAAGACTTCTATATGCAAACCCTTCGACTCCCAACTTCAAAAGTTGCACAAAACTATGTTATTTCTCGGCAATTTACAGGCAGTATCCTCAAAAACTTTTACATAGGCTACAGCCCAGACTGGACAAGCGTTATTACATATCTGCAAAACAAAGGCTTTGACCTTGCAACGATGAAAGATGCAGGGCTTGTGGAGATAAACGAAAGTGGCAAGCCTTATGATGTATTTGCCCGCAGACTTATGTTTCCAATCATAGATACATACGGCGATTGCATAGGCTTTTCGGCTAGGGTTTTGGAGGCAGGGAGCAAGTTTGCAAAGTATCGCAACTCCACCCAGACCATCGTCTTTGACAAGAGCAAAACAGTTTATAATATCAATATGATAAAAGAACTGAAAAAAGAAAAACCTATCGACAGCATAATCATTTGCGAGGGGCAAATAGATGTTATCGCTATGTTCAAGGCAGGGTACAGAAATGCCTGTGCGTGTATGGGTACAGCAATTACACCCTTTCACGCACGTATGCTCAAAAGATATGCCGACAAGGTTATATTGTGCCTAGACGGAGATAGTGCAGGGCAAAAAGCGACCTACAAAGCAACTCAAGTGCTGGCAGATGCAGGGCTGGAAGTTAGGGTAGCAAAACTGCGAGATGGGTTGGACCCTGACGAAATTCTAAAGAAATATGGCAAGGAAGAATTGGACAAGTGTTTGTCGTCTTTGCTAGACCATATTGAATACAAAATTGAAAGTTTGGCAACAAAATATAATCTGAAAGACAATTACGAACGCAACAAATTTGTAACAGAATCAATGGAAGTGTTGTCATCGCTAGACAGCAATACCCAAAAGGATATCTATCTCAAACTCGTTTCCACCAAGGCAAATGTTCCTGTTGATGTGTTAAGGAGAGATTTGAGGGAAAGTGAAGTTGGAGAGATAAAGATAAAGGAAGAGGACAAGAGTCCACCAACACGGCTTGAAGGGCACACAAAGGCAACAAGATTTGTGCTTTCTAGCATTGCTCACAAAGAACCTTATGCCCTAAAGGCCCTTTCATATAATATCCAATTTCAAAATTCAAGTTATCAAAAGTTGTTTGACTATCTCAAATCACTCTATCTACAAGGTAAAAGTTGGACGGTTGGCTCTTTGTATGATGTTTTTGATGTAGATGTAGATAGTTGGATTATGGATATTATCAACTTCAACTTCTTCAACGTATCTGGCGACAAGCAAAAATACTTTGACGAATGTTTGGAAAATTTATATTCTGTCAGTCTTAAACAAAGACAAGACGACCTTATGCAACAATTCAAAAAAGAAAGAGATTCCGACCGCAGAAGGCAAATTGCGGGTGAACTGGGACAACTTGCAAAAGAACTAAAAAATAATGGAGATAAACAAAATGTATGATCAAAAATTTCAACCAGAAGTAAACAAACTTTTGGAGGTAGCAAAAACAAAGGGAAGTATCAATGAGGACGTTATTTTCTCTAGCCTAATAAAATATGACGCTTCGGCAAGTGATATAGAGGAAGTAAAAAAATTCCTTGCAGAAAGCGGTATAAAAATTGTTTCTCAAGCAGACGAAATGGAAGACTTGAGTGTTATAGCCAGTCAAGTTCAGGTGGATGACCCAGTCAAAATGTATCTAAAAGACATTGGCAGAGTTCCACTTTTGTCCAGCGAGGAGGAATTGGAGTATGCCAAAAGAATGTCGGAAGGTGATGAGTATGCTCGCAAAAAACTTTCCGAATCCAATCTTAGACTGGTCGTAAGCATAGCCAAAAAATATGTAGGCAGGACAGGTATGCAATTTTTGGACCTTATCCAAGAGGGCAACCTTGGGCTTTTGCGTGCAGTGGAAAAGTTTGACTACACCAAAGGTTTTAGATTTTCCACTTATGCAACTTGGTGGATAAGACAATCTATCACTCGTGCCATCGCCGACCAAGCCCGAACAATCCGTATCCCAGTGCATATGGTAGAAACAATCAACAAAATGCTCCGTGTGCAAAGGCAACTGCTTCAAACACTGGGTAGGGATCCAACAGCACAAGAAATTGCAGAGAAAATGGGAATATCCGAACAACGTGTGTGTGAAATCCAAAAAATCGCCCAAGACCCACTCTCTCTAGAAACTCCAGTTGGTGAGGAAGAAGATAGCAAAATGGGAGATTTTGTGGAAGATGACAGCATAAAATCCCCAGTAGAAACAGCCTCTCAACTTATCCTAAAAGAGCAACTTATGGCTGCGATCGACACCCTAACACCTAGAGAACAAAAGGTTATTCGCTTGCGTTATGGCTTGGACGACTCTCACGCAAGGACTCTTGAAGAAGTTGGCAAAGAGTTTGATGTAACTAGAGAACGTATAAGACAAATCGAGGCAAAAGCATTACGCAAACTCCGTCATCCAAATAGAAGCAAAAAACTGGAAGGATTCTGTGATTAAGCAAAACAAAAGACTAAACGCATTGTGTCAACTGGTAGCAGAAAGGGTGGTTGCAGATGTGGGCAGTGACCATGGCTTTGTGCCAAAAATCCTCCTACAGCAGAAAAAATGCGACCTTGTATATGTTACAGATATCAGCAATAAATGTGTCCAAAAGGCAAAATGCAACCTAAAGGGATATGAAGAATTTACAAAGTTTGTCACTTGTAATGGCATTGAGGCTTTGTTTGACACTAGCCCACTGCCACAGCAAATATTGATTGCCGGCATGGGTGGAAGGGAAATAATCAAAATAATTATGCAAGACAAGGATAAAGTTTTCAATAAATTTATCCTTCAACCACAGAAAAACACTCAAGAGTTACGAGTGTTTTTGCAAGATAATTTTTTTGATATCCAAAAGGATTTTATTTTGCAAGAGGGCAAGATTTTTTATAATATCATACAGGCAACTCGCAGGGATAGCAAAATTTTTCTTACCCCAGAGCAAATAATATTTGGCAAGACCAACTTGTTATCTCCCACCAAAGACTTTGAGAATTATCTCAACTATAAGATAGAGAAGTTTGCGTCTATCTTGCAAAACACCTCGGACAATGAGATAAAAGACCAGTTGCAAGCATACATAGATTGCAAAAATAAGATTTTTAATAAAACAAATAAAATTATTAACTAATTGCAAACCAATAAAATTTTCAATAAAAATTACAAGAAGATTATCAATAAAGCGATATAGTTTTTGGTTGTTGACCAAAAAACAAAAAAATGATATAAATATGTTATAAAACATTTCCAAATGACTTTATTTGGAGATAAAGGAGAAAAAATGTTTGAACAAATACTCGCATATCAAAATCTTGACTCAAAAGTCATCAAACTCAAAAGAGAACTGGAAAAAGATCCAGCAAAACAGAATATCAACAACGCAATGGCAATAGCAAAAGATTTTCAAAACAAATTGGTCGAACTGGACTCTTTTGCCAGCAAAACCCTTGCAGATTTTGAAAAAAATAAAAAGCGCTTTGCCGAAGCACACAATGAAATTGACAAATTGAGCAAACAAGACAAATCAAACCTTTCTAGTGACCAACTCAACGAACAAATAGACAAACTCAACTCACTATCCACCGAACTAGGCTCTCTGGAAAGGTCTATATCTTCTCTTGCAGATTCCATTTCCAATATTCTCAAAAATTTTGAGTATTGCAAGCAAAGTATTATGTCTTCAAAGCAAAAGTTTACGGAGAACAAACAACGCCTTTCACAACTAGAAGAGAAGATAGCCCCACAAATCAATGATATAAAGAAGCAAATGCAAGATATGGAAAAGGACATTGACCCAAAGATTTTGGCAAAATACAAAAGTATTAGGCAAGATAAAATCTTCCCAGTATTTGTGCCACTGAACAACAACTCTTGCGGGGGGTGCAGTATGTCGCTTGCCTCTGCTTCCACCAGCAAACTTAAGGACAACGGTTATCTAGAATGTGAACAATGCAGGAGATTCATTTATTTTGAAAAGTAAGCAATATAGAAGAAATGTTTGCTTTGAAAAATAAGTTATATAGTAAATATATTTGCTCTGAAAATAAGTAATGAAAGTATATATTTACTTTGAAAAGTAATCAACAATTTTTGTTTATTGTTCAAAGATTTATATTTCAAAATAGTATTCGCATAATACGTCTAAATATTGTCAAATATACTTGACAATATTTTTTTTTAGAAAATCAATTTATTTATTTGTCATTTTGCACAAAAAATAATAGAATATTATAGTGTAATTTTGGAGAGTATTATGGAAAAAATTTATGATATAGCAATATTGGGCGGTGGTCCAGGTGGTATAACGGCAAGTATTTATGCCAAAAGAGCGGGGCTGGATGTCGTTGTTATCGAAAAAAATATGCCAGGTGGAGCAATAACCACCACACCAGAGATTTCCAATTACACTGGTTTTTTGTCAATCTCCGGTATGGATTTGGCAACCAAAATGTTTGAACATGCAACGTCTTTTGATATTCCATTTATTTTTGACGAAGTGAAGTCGGTAGATTTGTTGGGTGAAACAAAAAAAGTAGAGTGCTTTGGTCAAAAAATCTTTGCAAAAACAATTATCATTGGCATAGGGGCTTCAGTTAGACGATTGGACGTTGTGGGGGAAAAGAAATTTGTTGGCAAGGGGATTAGTTACTGTGCCACTTGTGATGGAAATTTCTTTAAGGGGCATAAAGTCGCCGTTGTCGGTGGTGGTAACACTGCATTGGAAGATGCGCTGTATCTTAGCAATCTTGCAAGTGATGTTTTTCTTATCCACAGGAGAGAGGAATTTCGAGGGCAGGAGTATCTTGTAAACAAATTGAAAGAAAAGGACAATGTGCATTTTGTCCTAAATAGTGTTGTTACCTCACTTGAAGGGCAAGATAAATTGTCCAGTGTTGTTATAGAAAACCTCGAAAGTAAACAACAAACTCCGCTTGCGGTTGATGGGCTTTTTGTATGTATAGGCAGAGGTCCAGACACAGATATCTTTGGGGGACAACTGCAACTAACAGATGCTGGCTATATCAAAACAGATTGCAATATGAAGACAAACATTGATGGAGTTTTTGCCATAGGAGATATTCGCAACACTCCTTTAAGGCAAATAATCACCGCTTGTTCTGATGGGGCGATTGCATCAACCAAAGCATTTGAGTATATCAAAACAAATAGATAACTAAAAAACATTGTATTGTGATAGCAAATTGCAAACATTGGCACAATATAACAAAAGATTTAAGGTAAAAAAATGATTTATATAACAAAAAATTGGTATAATCTCTTGCAAAATGAGTTTGACAAAGACTATTTTAGGCATTTGCAAGACTTTTTGGCAGAAGAATATAAAACAAAGACAATATATCCAGAAGACAAAAAAATTTTTAATGCCCTCAATCAAACCAAATACGAAGATGTTAGAGTTGTTATTTTGGGGCAAGACCCATATATCAACGAAGGGCAGGCACATGGCTTGTGTTTTTCGGTGGAGGGTGGAGCATTGCCTCCTAGCCTTAAAAACATATATAAGGAATTGCATGACGAATTGGGCTGTTATATCCCAAAAAGTGGCAATCTAACTAAATGGGCAAAGCAGGGTGTTTTGCTACTAAACAGTGTGCTTACTGTCGAAAAGGGCAAAAGTTTTAGCCACAAGGACAAAGGTTGGGAAGTATTTACACACGAGGTAGTCAAAAAAATTGCCGAAAAGAAAACCCCAGTCGTCTTTTTGTTGTGGGGTGCTGGGGCGAGAAATATCGTTAAGGATATAGATTTGTCCAATCACTATGTCCTAACTTGTGCCCATCCAAGCCCACTTTCTGCATACAATGGGTTCTTTGGTTGTGGGCATTTCAAAAAGTGCAACGAACTTCTTGTTAGTTCTAATCAAAAGCCAATAGACTGGCAAATAGAAGATAACTAAAAAAGGTCCTCAAAAGAAGACCTTTTTATTTTTTGGTGGAAGTGCATCTCCTTTCGAAAAGGACAGCACTCTAGCCCTGATTAAGCGTGGCTCGGTCAAAGTTTCCTTGTGGCACACAGTTAGGTTCACTTAATGCTGCTGTCGTCAGACCCTGACATGGTTCATGATTAACCGTTGCACAAGACCTTGGCGTCATCACCAAGACTTAACCCACTTGAAGCACAAATCCCTCCCTCAAAAGAGCATTCAACTCTACTGTAGTGGATTGTAGATACAGGGCACCACTAGCTCCCCATCTAGCACTTCCTACAAATATTATACACTTTGTATCAAAAAAATCAAGAAAATTTTGCATATATCAAATATTTTGCTATAAAACACTCCATATAGGGCTTTTTGTCAGCAAATTTGCCTTTTAGAAAAGGAATTTATGTCAAACACTTGGATTTTATACAAAAATATGTTATATATAATACATATTGTTGGCACTATGCCCAAAACAATATGTGCTAGAATATTTTTTTGGAGAAGATATGGCAAAAAAACATATTGACAGAACAAATGCAGAACGTTTTATATCTGCATACAACCAAATAGACCATTCGCTACGCACCATCTATGGCTTCAAGCGTAGCATCAGTTTTGCAGACCTTGTCCGTAAGGCAGTACCACTTAATAGTGTTGTTAGAAAGTATGAAGATGAACTGATAGATTATGGCAGGCTTCGCAACTCCATTGTCCACAAGACCAATCCAAACTACGTGATAGCAGAGCCTCACGATGAAGTGGTTGACGAGTTTGAAAAGATAGCCAGGCTTATTGCCACTCCACCTACAGCATTGGCTAGGGTGTGCAGACAAGAGGTGCTGACTATTCAGGGTAATATTTCTGTAAAGCAAGTACTTGAAACAATGGCGCAAACAGGCTATAAAAATATCCCTGTGTATGAGGGCGACTGCTTGCAAGGGGTGGTTATTGGCTCAAAACTGCTGGATAGATTGGGGCGTTGTCTTATTGATGGCGAAAACATCTTTGACTTTATCAAGACAACCACCGCACTGGAAATTATCTCCACAACAGATGAAACCAGCGATTTTAGGGTTTCCAGCAAAAATCTTACAATAGAGCAAGCACTCAACTATTTCTATCTAAATCGCCGTTTGCAAATAATCATAATCACCGAAAATGGAACAAAAAACGAACGACCTCTAGGCGTTGTTACTGCAGCCGACATTTTGGATATGAATGAAGTCTTGGAAAATTATTAAGGGGGAAATGATGATAAAATCATTTACAGTCTATACCAAAAAACTTTTTAATAAGTTTGCCAATACGATTACTTTTAAGAAGCGAACAGTCATTCTAAACTATGTATTGGGTGTGGTTTTGCTTATTATTGCCATATATTGTTTCAGCACCAGAAAATATATCTCTGCCACCTTTTTTGTCCTATTTAGCGCCTTTTTTTCGTGTAGCAGACTGATATCTATGGCATTTATCAACCGTTTCAACGCCAATTACCTCAACACCTATGACCGTTTTTGCTTTTATGACGATTATTTCACTGTCAATAGTTATTTGCCAGGTGGCACATTGTATTCTGAGGCAAAACATTTATATTCTGAGGTAGAGGGGGTTGACTTTTGCGCCGATTTTGCTTATATTTATCTAGACCAAAGCAAAATATATATTTTGGTAAAGGAAAATTTTAAGGAACAAGCCGACTTTGACTGGTTGGTTCAAAATCTTTCTGCCACAAAAAATGCAAAAAAAATGGGTATAAATTATACTATGCCAAAATTGTCCGAATATCTGGCAGAGAAGAAATCTAAGGACAAAACAGAAGCGCAGGAAGAAGAAATTGAAAAGACAATAGAAAAAATATCTTCTTCCACCAAACTAGACAATAAACCTGCCAAAAAGTCTTCTTCGAATGAGGTCGCCAAGCCAAAAGCAAAGCAATCTACACCAAAAAAGACAACCAGCAAAAAGGATAGGCAAAACATTGCTACCGAGCAAGTTCACCCTGTGGAAGAACAAATTAACACAAC
Source organism: Christensenellales bacterium (assembly GCA_051883495.1). Lineage (GTDB taxonomy): Bacteria > Bacillota > Clostridia > Christensenellales > UBA1242 > UBA7862. The sequence goes on along the minus strand of JBJETV010000018.1, from coordinate 24,095 downwards.
CAAAGAGCCAGCAAAAAGCATAACAAGAAAATCAACATCAGGCAAATCAACCGCCAAAACAAGTACAACCAAAACAAATGCTACGGCCAGCAAAACAACCAAAACAAGCACAACTCAAAAAGCTGAAATATTGAAAAAAGGCTCAAAGAGTGTTGCAAAAAAACAAATTCAAAGATAGAAAATAAATAATTAACAACTAGATTTTAGGGGAAAACATAATGGAAAAAGAAGATTCAAAACCAGATTTTATAAAAATGGAAAAGGACGTGCTAAAATTTTGGCACGACAACGATTGCTTTCACAAACTCGTAGAAAAGAACAAAAACGGCAGACGTTTTAGATTTCTTGATGGCCCAATCACAGCCAACAATAGATGTGGTGTCCATCATATTTGGGGGAGAACCCTTAAGGATATTACTATCAAATATCACGCACTTTTGGGAGAAGACTGCCAATATCAAAATGGCTTTGATGCCCAAGGTATGTGGGTAGAAGTAGAGGCAGAAAAGGACCTTGGTCTATCTGGCAAACCACAGATTGTTAAATATGGCATAGACAACTTTACCAACAAATGTATGGACAGGGTGAGATATTATGCCAACGAAATCACCAATCAATCTATCCGTATGGGGCAATGGATGGACTGGGACAACAGTTATTATACCAATTCTGACGAAAATATTTTGGCTATATGGAACTTCTTGAAAGTTTGCAACGACAAGGGATATATCATCCGCAAAAACAGACCAATCGCTTGGTGTCCACGTTGCGGGACAAGCCTTTCCGAACACGAGATGGCAGGGAGTTATCATGACGTTACACACACCGCAATCTTTGCAAAATTCCCAGTGATGATGGAAGATTTCAAAATTTTGGCATGGACAACTACCCCTTGGACTTTAAGTGCCAATGTGGCCCTAGCAGTCAATCCAAACCTAGATTATGTAAAGATTTATCTCAATCAATCCAAAGAACGTCTTGTGCTTGGCAAAGATGCTCTAAAGGTTATCAAAGAAGATTACAAAATTCTTAACACTTTCAAGGGAGAAAAACTTGTTGGCTTACATTATGAAACTTGCTTCCCAGAACTCCCAGAGCAGAATTTTGTTCACAGTGTCGTGGCATGGGACGAAGTTGATGCCACAGAGGGAAGTTGTGTTGTTCACATTGCTCCGGGTTGTGGCGCAGAGGACTTCGAACTGGGTCAAAGACTTGGGCTCCCTGAACTTTGCCCAATAGACGAGCAAGGTGTTATGCTTGAAAACACTGGTTTCCTAAAGGGCAAAAAGACAACAGAAGTCGTTGACCTTGTGGTTGATAGGCTCCAAAAAGATGGAAAACTCTATTATTCTCACAAATACACCCACAGTTATCCATATTGCTGGCGTTGCAAGACCGACCTTGTTTACAAACTTATTTCCACTTGGTATATCTCCATGGACAAACTTCGTCCACAACTATTAGACGCAATAGAAAGTGTAAAATTCCAACCAGAGTATGGCAAAAAGCGTATGGCAGATTGGCTAAGGAATATGGGCGACTGGAATATTTCTAGAAGTAGATTCTACGGTTTGCCATTGCCATTTTATGTCTGCCCAAAGTGTGGCAAAGTGCATGTAGTGGGCAGTTTGGAAGAATTGAAAAAATTAGCAGTAAACCCAGAAGATATAGCAACAATTCCAAATTTGCACCGCCCTTGGATAGACAATATCAAAATCAAATGCACTTCTTGTGGCGAAACTGTTTCGAGAACAACAGAAGTGGGCGATTGTTGGCTTGATGCTGGCATAACACCATTTAGCACCAAGAAATATCTCAAAGACCCAGAGTTTTTCAAAAACAATTTCCCAAGCGAATATGTCTGCGAAATGGTAGAGCAACTCAAACTTTGGTTCTATTCTATGCTTGTTATGAGTGTGGTTCTAACCGGTCGTGCCCCTTACGAAAAAGTTGTAACATATCAATATGTAAAAGACGAAAATGGCAACGAATTCCACAAAAGTGGGGGTAACTCGCTGGAATGTGATAAAGTCGCAGACAAAGTGGGTGCGGACACAATACGTTATCTCTATGGCGGGGCAAACCCAACTAATGATATGCGTTTTGGTTATTCACTCACAGACGAAGCACGAAGAAAACTTATGAATTTCTGGAATGCTTATATCTTCTACAACACCTACGCAACTATAGACAAACCAGATTTTTCTAACTACAAACTAGATGTTTCATCTCTTTGCCCAACTGACAAATGGCTCCTTACAAAACTCAATGATTTTGTTTCAGCCAGCAAAAAGAATTATGCCGACGACAAGAGTTATCTTGTGGTTAAAGATTTTGAGGAACTTGTTGACGAACTAACAAACTTCTATATTCGTGTCAATAGACGTAGATTTTGGAAAAGCGACGACAAAATGGATCAGTTGACTGCATATTATTGCTTGTATTATGCAGTAAAAACGATGTCACAGGTTATGGCTCCAGTTATTCCTTTCCTTACAGAATATATTTGGCAAAAAATGGTGCGTGCAACAGAACTTGATGCCCCAGAGAGCATAATGCTGGGCGGATTCCCTCAAGAGATTGCAGGATTATCGCAAGAAGATATTTTGCAAAGTGCGGATATCGCAAGAAAGGTTATAGCCAGTGCCTTGAGGTTGAGGAACGAAAAAGCCCTTAAGATAAAACAACCACTCAGAACATTGTATGTCCTTGCTGATGATAAGATAGAAAAAGCAGTGAGAACATTTGAAAATGTCATCAAAGAGGAAATAAATGTTAAAAATATAGAATTTGAAAAGAACACAGATAGATTTAACATTCCATTCCTAACTGTCAACTTCAAAACCGCAGGTGCTGTGCTAAAAAATGGAGTCCAGGCAGTAAAATCTGTGCTTCAAAATGCTTCACCAGAACAAATGTCAGCATTTGTGCAAGGGTTCAAAGCAGGCAAAGTTCCACTAGAACCTTATGGCGAACTTGATGCCAACCTATTTGTTCTAAATTTCAAAGCAAAGGAAGAGTTTGTTATTTCCACAGAAAATGGCATAACGATCGTTTTGGACACCACATTAGACAACTCACTTATGCTAGAAGGGGCATACAGAGAACTTGTTCGCAGTGCACAAGTTTTGAGGAAAGAGGCGGAGTTTAACATTTCTGACAGAATAGAAATGGATGTTGTATCCACCTCGCCATTTATAAACTTAGTGGTCAAAACCTATGGCGACAAAATTGCACAAGAAGTGCTTGCAACATCTTTCAACAAGGGTATTGCAGTCGCTGATATAGAGAAGGAAGTTGATGTCGCAGACGAAAAGGTTATCATCAAACTAAAAGTGGTCAAATAATTTGCATAATGGCAAAAATAAATCTTGTACACCAACAAAAAATGGTTTATAATCAAATCACAGCAATAAAAAGGGAAAAATACAATGTGTGATGTAATTTTTGAAGACAATCAAATATTGGTTGCAGTAAAACCTCAAAATCTGCCCGTTCAACAAGACGAAAGTGAAGACAAAGACTTCTTGACTATGCTCAAGGACTATCTTATCAAAGAACACAACAAACCAGGCAAAGCATTTCTGGGGCTTGTTCACAGATTGGATAGGCCAACTGGCGGTGTTATGGTCTTTGCCAAAAATTCAAAGAGTGCCGACAGACTTAGTCAGCAATTCAAATCTCATTCCACCGAAAAGACTTATTTTGCAGTGGTTGAGGGAGTTCCTAGATTCAAGCAAATGCGTCTAGTCAATTATCTTAAAAAGGATGAAAAAAACAATATAGTCAAGGTTTGTACACAAACGGAAGATGGTGCAAAAGAAGCGGTGCTAGACTATCAAGTGCTAGAAACCAAAAACAATCGTTCGCTGGTTAAGATTCACTTGCAAACGGGCAGAAGTCACCAAATCAGAGTGCAATTTGCTACAATAGGTTGCCCAGTTTGTTTTGACCAAAAATATGGCAACAAAGGTGAAAAGGGTAACTTGGCTCTTTGGTCAACAATATTGAAGTTTGACCACCCAGTGTCAAAGGCAAGGGTAACATTTAAGGTTATCCCTCCTGCCGACCAAAAACCTTGGAATGATTTTAATGTAGAAAAATATATTTGATATTATATCATTTTTTTAGGATAGTAGTTTTAGTTGTAATTTTATAAAGTAGATTGCTAAATACTTATATCTTCTATATTATTCTCGAGTTATAATTCAACAAAATATAGTTTTGACGCAAAAAACAGCCCTTTTTGGACTGTTTTTCTGTTTTATTATTCTTCATCACACAACAAGGCTTGCGTAGTTATCATTGTTTTTACTACACTTGTTGCATTGCACAGGGCTTGTATAGTAACTTTTGCAGGGTCCACAATCCCCCTTTGTAGTAGATTGGTGTATTCATCTTTCATCGCATCATATCCATATCCAAAATCTTTGTTTTTTAGCACATTTTCTTCTACTTCAGTTATATTTTTGCCCGCATTTTGCAATATTTGTCTAAAAGGCTCTTTCAGTGCTTCACAAAATGCGCCATAACACTTTTGCTCATCTTTTGACAATGCCTTTGTATTAGAAAGCATTTTTTCAGAAGTTCTCAGTAGGGTAATTCCGCCTCCAGCAACAATGCCTTCTGCTAGACCAGCAGTGGTTGCATTTATTGCATCTTCAATTCGCAATTTCAATTCTTTTTGTTCTATCTCGGTGTTTGCTCCTACAAAAATTGTTGCAACTCCGCCCACAAGATTGCATAGCCTAGTTTCCAGCATGTCTTTGTCAAAACTGCTAGTGCAGTTTTCTATTTGAGATTTTATCAGTCTTATCCTATCATTCAGTTTTGTTCTGTCGCAATTAGAAGCAACAAAAATGGTAGAATCTTTTGTGATTTTTACATGTTTTAATTCACATAGAGAACTTATGTTGATATCTGCAAAACTTTTGCCACTGTTATCACTCAAAACTTCTCCCCCAACAGCACAGGCAACATCATGCAGGGTTGCCAATTTTTTGTCGCCATACATAGGGGCTTTGACAACTACGCACGAAAAAGCCCCACGCATCTTATTTACGACAATAGGGGATAGTGCCTCTGCATCTATGTCATCGCATAATATTACAAGTGGCTTTGCAACCTTTATTAGTTGCTCAAATATAGGCAAAATTTCTTGAAAAGTGTTGATTCTTTTGCTTGTTATCAGCAAAAGACAATTTTCAAATTCCGCATATCCTTTTTGAAGATTGGTGCATAAATAAGGTGAAACATATCCACTTTTTAGCACAAACCCATCTTGCAAAACAAGGCTAGTCTTGTCAGTTTTGGAGTCTTGCAGAGATATTCTACCGTCAGTGCCAATCAACTTATATGCCTCTGCAATCAATTCGCCTATATACTCACTTTGGGCAGAAACTGTGGCAATGTTTTCAATATCACGAGGTTGAGAAATGTCCTTTGCAACAGACTTTATGTAATTTGTAGCATCATCACATGCCATGGAAAATGCTTTGTTAATAATCACCGGATTTATTTCTTGGGCACATTCCAACCCTTTTTCTAGCATTTTTTGTGCCATAACAATAGCAGTCGTTGTGCCATCTCCTGCAACGTCATTGGTCTTTTGGCAAACTTCTTTAACAAGTTTTACCCCCATATTTTCAAATGGTTCTTCCACCTCAAATTCCTTTGCTATGCTCACTCCGTCATTTGTTATAAGTGGTGTTCCAAACTTTCTATCCAGCACAACATTGCGTCCCTTTGGGCCAAGTGTGCATTTCACTACGTTTGCAATTTTATTTACTCCTGCCAATAATTTTTGTCTAGAATAATCTCCTTCAATGCATTTTTTCATCTTCTTTCTCCTTTTTCTTTTGCTAAAATATCAGTTTGTTTTACAAGATAATATTTTTGTCCTTCCACAAAAATTTCCACAGCATATTGTTCTTCAAACAATATCACATCTCCTTTTTGAACACACATAGGCACAAATATCCCGCCTTCAAAAGTCCCATGTCCAGTTGACTCTACCTTTGCCTTTATTGCTCCTTGCTCGCTGGACTTTCCCAGCACAATGCCACTAGCCGTCTGCACTTCTTCGTCCATACTTTGTGCCAAAACTCTGTCAAATAGTGGTTCGTATTTCATTTTTTTATCTCCTTTTTCATATAAATATGCCCAAAATCATACAAATAAACATGCCAAAAACCACAAAACAAAATACTGTCTTGTGGTTGTTTCTCTGTATTTTTTAGGCTTTCAATTATATTTTACAACTCAAAAAAGGTGGATTCAAGATTTAGTGTCAAGTTTTTATAAAAAAAGGTCAAAAAAGCAAAAAAATTCTTCTTATAGTTCAAAATTTGGGTCAAAAATTGGACTTTCTGCCATTATTATTGGGATAGTTTTGACTTGTGCTATATGTTTTGTTGTGTCAGATTTTGTGTCCAGTTTAATAACCCACGAGAGCAGTATTTTTGTGCAGAGTAGGATAGAAATTCCCAGCAATACAGTTTATTGTGTGTCTATATGTGATTTTGAAGTGGAAGAAGATGCGTGCGCAGTTGCAAGAGTGGTGGAGCAAAAGGGTGGAATGGGTGAAGTGTATCAAAGTGGAGAATACTTTGTGCTTTGTGCCTGCTATCCAACTCTTGCCGAAGCGCAAGAAATTAGAGATAATCTGTGCGCAGAGGGCAATTCTGCCAGAATAATCAATCTAAAAACCCCAGCACTAGATATTGCATGTGGCAAAAAGAAAAGTGAATTGGAACATATATTGCAATTTCCTCGTAAAATGGCCTTGACCATTTACGAACTCATCTTGCAATATGATGACGGAGCAATGCCACTTGGCACACTCAATGCCAATCTTGCTACTTTGTATCAGGAGGCAAAGCAAATGGAAGACAATTTTGCCTCGTTAAATGTCAACCTTGGCTCAAAAAACAAAGAAGAAATATCCAAAACTTTGGCATATCTTTCTGGTCAAATAAATTCTGCCATTATGTATAGCGGAACTTCCTACACAAAGTCTTCAACACTAAAAAAGACAATGTTTAGAATTTTGCAAGAAAATTCTCGGTTGTTTTCAGTGCTTAATGACTAAAAGAGTTGATAACGTAATAAAATACATTTTTTCTTCTCAAAAGGCGCATAAACATTTGCCATTTGAGTCTTTTTTTTGTTATTATATTATGTAAAAATATCATCATATCACTTTTATTTACATAAAAACTAGAATTAAAATTTATAAAAGATTGATAGATATTTTGACAACGTGAGGGAAGAATGGAGAGAGTTGTTGTTATCACAGGGGCAACCAGTGGGATAGGTCAATCTGCCAAGGAGTTGTTTGAAAAGGCTGGCGATATTGTATGCTCGCTTGCTCGTCATGACGATGGCAAGAGCAAACATTTCTTTGCATGTGATGTATCAAATGAGCAAAATGTAAAAGAAGTGTTTGACAAGATTAAGTTGCAATTTGGCAGAGTGGACGTGTTGATAAATAACGCTGGTTTTGGCATTTCTGGGGCTTTAGAACTGATAGATAGTCAACAGATTAGGGATATGTATGACGTAAATCTGTTTGGCACTATCTATTGCTACAAATATGCCTTGCCATTGATGAATAGTGGTGGCAAGATAATCAACATAAGCAGTGCCTGTGCGCTGTTTCCGTTGCCTTATCGTGGATATTATTGTTCCAGCAAATCGGCAGTATCGATGTTGACAAATTGTATGCGTTTGGAGTGCAAACCGCTTGGGATAGATGTCGTAGCCATTTGCCCAGGAGATGTTAAGACAAATTTTACCAAAAACAGAGTAAAAAGTTTTGCAACCAATCAGAGATATGGGGAGAGAATAAAATATGCCACAGAGGGTATAGATGGTAGAGAAAATAAACGTATGAAGCCAGAATGCGTATCAAAGGTAATATATTCTGTCGCTAATAAACGCAAAACAAAGCCGTATTACATAGTTGGAACAAAATACAAATTCCTAAATTTTGTTATGAGGTTTTTGCCCGTAGGGGTGTTGTTACATTTTACAGAGAAATATTTTGGTGGACACAAAAAACCTAAAACAATGGAAGAAAAAGGGGAATAAAAATGGCAGATAATCTATATTTTAACGAAGCAAAAGACACAGTGTTGAGGTTTATCGCAAAGGAATATCCGTCCATGCCAGAGAAACTTATAACTCAAATTATTACAAATTTCTACAAATTTTGCAGTTATGAGGAAGAGGGAATGAAAATCAAACCAAAGATGTTGGTGTTAAACAACATTGATTGGCTCAGCAAAAATATCCCAAACTTTTACAAAGTTCAGTTGTTTTGTGATAATGACGAGTCAATGTTTTCTTCTAGAATAAAAGCGTCATTTGTTTTCTGCCAAACCGATTGGTACACCTATATTGAGGTAAAAGACAACAAATTTACTTACGGAATATGCAAACTTATGAATAGCATAAAGGAAAAAACATTGTCCCAAATGTTGTTTGAATCACAAGAGTTGATCACTTCGGACAAAATCAACCTTATCCAACTGGACACACTCAGTTCTTATGCGATATCTCTTCGTGGGATAAAAGGCGGGGATATTATTGTCAATTTTTCCATCAACGATAGCAATTTTCTAAACAGAGAGAGTGTAATAAAGTGTTTTGTAAAATCTACATTTTCCAAACTTAAAACGACCAAAACAAAGCTTAATGAGATAAAAATTATGTTCGAAAATATCCTTCATCGTGCCTTGAATGATATTCATGGTGCAATATGTGTGGTGGTGGACAAAGATTATAAGGACAAGGGATTTTTTGCTGATGGAATTTGGCTGGAAACACCTATAGAATTTTCAAAAAGTTTTTTGATGAGCAAGAGTTATTCGGAGGCAAAACTAACAAATATGGCGGAGTTATTTATCTCCATGCTAAACTATGATGGCATAACTATTGTGGATAATATGGGTAGAATAAGGGCTTATAATGTCTTTATAAAGCCAGAAAAATTTAACAAAAATGCGACTACAGGAGGGGCAAGAAAGAGGGCTGCATACGCAATAATCAATTCTGGAATAAGGAAGATCGTGGGAGTATATTTCCATTCGCAAGAGGGAGAAATCTTCTACGAGGAGGTTAAAAAATGAGAATAATGTGGAATGATGCCAAGAAAAAGTGCAACATTTCCGACAAATCTTTTGAGGATATTGTGGAAAATTCGCCCAGTGCGTTATCGCAGGAGGACAAGGAATTTGTTACCACATCTTTTGCATCAGGAATGAATAATTATGTGGTGGAATATGTTTTTGACAAGGCAATAAAATGCCTGAGAGATGCTGTTTTTTCTTGTGGAGAGGAGATGGTTGTTGGCATAACTCATTGGATAGATAAGATTTATATTTCCAACTTCTTTGATATTTTTGTGTTAAGGCTTGCGTGTGATTTTGGACTTATCACAAGAGAAGAAAAACTGAAAATAATAGAAATTATGCAGATAATTCAGTGCCAAAAATCCGACAATAAGGTGGCGGAAGAATTGGACAAGGAGAAGGCAAAATACATAATAGTATCATTGTTTGATGCAGTGCTACTGAAGGATTTTTCTCCTTTTACAGAAAGTATAATAAACATGCTAAACACACTAAAAACAGTAGAAATAGAGCCATATTCGGAAGATTATGCAGACATTGTAGAGGCGGGCGAACGCAAGAAAAAGCTTATTATCAAAATATTGTTTTATCTCCTAAAAACTGATGATATGCAAGATGCAAAATCTACAAAAATTTTGTTCAAAAATGCGGAGAACTTACTTCCTTTTATATGGGACAGTGCAAGCCTAAATGACAAAAAGTTTTATTCGTATTATCTAAAAACATTGCCAGAAACATCACTTATCTCAAAACTATTTGAAAATTTGCAAGGAAAAATTAAGTTGCAGGACTTTGCAACGGATATAAACGTAGTTACTTCTATTCTTAAAAATTGCCAACTATTTTTGTCCTTGCATTATGATTACAACTGCAAAAACGAATCTGCACCACTAGGAGAATTGAGCAATACAACATTCTTCCCAAATTTCTTTTTGCGCAGTGTTATAACACCTAGTTTGGTTGGATATCTTGGCAGTCTAAATGGTGTAAATGCTTCTTCTCGTGCTTATGCCCAGATTATTTTTGACAATCTAACCAGCGAAAAATGGACTTATTATTTCAAAAACTTTTTTGAAAAGGACGATTTTGTTTTGTCCACACTTATTTTGGTTGACAGTGCTTTGCAAGATTTTTGCAATTTGGTAAAGAAAATGAAAGTGGATATAGACGATATTTCAAATCCATTGGTGAAGGAATTTTTGACATATGCAAAAGCGCAAGATACAGAAAACTTGAGGGCTGTGGCACGCAAACTGTATTTTGAAACATAACAACAATTTATGTTTGATAACTTTTTGAGAGGCTTTGTCATACATAACATAACGGAGGAAAATATTGTGAGCAAACATAAAATTGATATTGCCAAAATAAATAGCCTTGCTGATGAAAATCCATACAAATTGGTAGAAATGGCAGAAAAGCAATATGAGGCGCAACTTATGGAAATCGCCAACGAGATATCTGTGCGTGGTCAAAAAATTGTGCTTATATCAGGCCCTTCTTCTGCAGGGAAAACTACATCTAGTTTTAGATTGGCGGTGGAACTGAAGAAATTGGGCATCGAAACGCACACCTTAAATATGGATAACTTCTTCTTGGATATGGATCTTTTGCCTTTGCGTGAAGACGGCAAACCAGATATAGAGGGAATATGTGCGCTGGACGTGGAAACAGTAAGGAAATGCTTTAAGGAAATATTACAAAAAGGTAAGACCAAGACACCACAATTTGATTTTGCAACGCACAAGAGAAAAGCAGAGTGGGTGGATTGCGAACTTAAGGGGCATGAGGTTATCATAATGGAAGGCATACATGCTCTCAATCCACAAATTGTAGAGGGGTTGGAACTTGACAAAATATATAAAATTTATTTGTGCTGTGAGGACAACTTTGTCTGTGGCAGAAAGACTATATTGTATCCAAGACAGTTGCGTTTGTTAAGGCGTATGGCACGTGATGAGAGGGATAGGGGTTGCTCGATAGAGCAAACTATCGAAATGTGGGAGGAAGTCTGTCGTGGAGAGGATAAAAACATTACTCCATTCAAAAATTCTGCAGATTATCTTCTAAACACAATACATTGTTACGAACCATTGTTATATAAACAAATATTATTAGACAAATTTCAGGACAGAGGGCATATAGGACAGGTGGCGGTATTTTTGGAAAAATTCAAATATTGCTCCACCATTGACCCAAAGATTTTGCCACAAAATAGCCTGATAAGAGAGTTTGTTGGTGGCTTGAAACTAGACTAATATTTATTGAAGTATTTATGCTTTTATGTAAGGAATACAAAGGAGTTTTGTATAAAGTTTAACAAAATTCAAAGGAGAAAAAATGGGATTTTTCAATTCAATTTTTAGAGGAATGGGTTTTTCAGGGAAGGAAGAACTCCCAGAAAAAAAGAAACAAGATGGCGAACCATCGGCGAATGAAAAGTATAGCAATTTTGACCAAGGACTTGCCAATTCTTTTGTAGTGGGGGAGTTTGACAGTAAGAGTAGCAACTTGTCATCTCAAATACCAGACCTCAGTGCGGTGGGAGGCAAAAACCTTATTATTTACACCCCAAAAGACAACAACGACATCAAAATATTGGTGGAGTGCCTGAGGAAAAAAGAGGCCTGTATAGTCAACCTAGGGCAACTTAAACCACAAGATTCGGACAAAATTTTGCAATTTTTGAGTGGTGCGGTGTATGCCCTAAAGGGTAGTATAAAAAGACTGCAAGGAGATTTGTTTTTGCTTGCACCTGAAGGGATAAATATTATGACTCAGGCGAAATAGTAGCAAAAATTATCATAGCAAAAAAGTTTGAATTGAAAGTTTGATATTATAGATAAAATGCTTTGTATTACAAGGCATTTTTTACATTTTATATATTTTTTACATGTTAGGAATAAATATATCTACATATAAAGAATAGAGGTATCTAAATAACTGATTAAATTTTATAGAGGTATCTAAATAACTGATTATATTTTCAAGATAATTTTTGTTTGTAATATAGTTGCTGATTTCAATATAAAGTGTTAGATGTTTTGTGCAATGCTCACGAGGATAATCTAAGGAAGATTTCTTATCAAAAACAAATATAGAGTTTTATTTTGAAAATAACTACATTTGATGTATAATATTATTTATGGATAATACTTCTAAATCTCAATGGAAAAATATTTTGATAAAACTCTGCGTTGTAATAGGCGTAATTGCTTTGGATATTGTTAGCAAAGTTGTTTTTTTTGGAAAAGATATTGAACTTATCCCAGGGCTTATTAGCATAAGAAATGCTGGAGGTCTAAATACTGGTGGGGCTTGGGGCTTTTTGGGTGAACATCTGTGGGTGCTGATTGCTGTAACAGTAATTTTTTTTGTAGTGGTGGCGGTTATAGAGAACAAACTTCGCATATCGCACCCACTATATTCTATTGCGATGTCATTTGTAGTTGGGGGTGCTTGTGGTAATTTTATAGACAGAATTGCTCTTGGTGGGGTGAGAGATTTTCTATTCTTTGAATTTGCCCCAACTTTCCCAACATTTAATATAGCGGATAGCTTTCTTTGTATTGGCATGGCATTGCTATTGATTTATACTTTTTTTGTCCATAAGGACAACGACGAGGACAAGCAAAACTAGAGGTGGGGCGTATGGATAACTGTGAATATTTTGATGAAGAAGTTGAGAATAGTGAAAAAAATCCCTCCAATCAAATATCATTTGAAGTGGCGGGAGATTGTGTAGGACAAAGGCTTGATGTTTATTTGGCAGAACATCTTGAGGGAGTTTCTCGCAGTCTTATAAAAAATTTGATTGATTATAAAAAGATTGTTGTAAATGGTAAAACTGTTAAGGCTGGCTACAAAATATGTCTTGGCGACAAGATTGTTGCACAATTGCCAGAGCCAGAGGTGGCGGATATACTTGCAGAGAATATTCCACTGAATATTGTTTATGAAGATGAAGACATTGTGGTTGTAAACAAACCGCAAGGTATGGTTGTTCATCCAGCAGGCAAATTAAAAACAGGGACTTTGGTGAATGCTTTGATGTTTCATACAAAAAACCTGAGTGGCATAAACGGCAAAATTCGCCCCGGCATTGTGCATAGAATAGACAAAGACACATCTGGGCTTTTGGTGGTGGCAAAAAATGACTTTGCTCATATTAATTTACAAAAGCAAATTCAAAATAAAACTTGTCATAGACTGTATAAGGCTGTGTGCTACGGCATTTTTCAAAACAAAAAAGGGGTTATAGTTACAGACTTGGCACGTGGCAAGGAACATCATGAAATGATTTATGTGGTGCCACAAGGACAAGGAAGATATGCAGAAACACATTTTGAAGTTGTGTCAGAAAATAGAGGTTTTTCACTTGTAAAATTTGAACTAAAAACTGGCAGAACACATCAAATTAGAGTGCATGCAAAACATATAGGTCACTCTGTTGTGGGTGATAAATTGTATGGCAGAAAAGATGAAAAATTTGGCTTGGCTGGACAACTTCTGCACGCAGAAAAGTTGGTGCTTACACACCCAAGAACTAATGAAAGAATGGAATTTTTTGCCCCTTTGCCTGATTATTTTGAGGCGTTTTTGAAAGAAAAGGGTTTGAATAATGACATTGCAAAAGCATAGATATAATGCTATTGCCAAATTCACAACTATTTATCTTGGTTAGATTTTTGTAGAAATATTAGATATTTGAAGAATATTTGGCACTGTTGTTTGACATCAAAAAACTGCAATGATAAAATTATTATGTAATTATTAAAAGGAGAAGGGTATGAATTCAAAGAGATTTGTAAACATTTTGGCATATTGCTCTGTCATTTTGATTGCAGTGGCAATGCTTTTGAGATTTTTTGACCTAAAAGTATTTGGTTGGGGAGGTCAAATTGCAAACATCTGTAACACTGTTGCATTTTATACTGGCCTTGTTGTAACTTGTTCTTGCGCTTGTATGTTTGCATCTTCCAAGCGAAATGGGAGTTATATGCTGGCATTTGTTATTGCAGTTTTGGTTATAATTATCTTTGCTATATTGTAGTATAAGGGTGACAAAAATGAAGATAAAAGATAAGATAAACTCACTGCTAAAATGCTATTGGGCAGAAATATTGCTGGTAGTTATTGCGGTGTTGCTGTTTGTAGTTGGGGCAGTAAGTGTGATTGTTTCTTATTTTGGAGTGCTAGTTTTGGGGGTGGTGCTTGCTGATTTGGGGGTTAGATTTTGGAAGAAATATAAAAAAACAATCGAATCTCCCACCAAAGACCTTTATATTGATGTAACCGACACCGACTATGACGAAGATGTATATTATGTGGGCAAGGAGTCTGCTAGCAAAATAGAGGCGAAAAATTCTGCAAAATCTATGGGGTGGTATCTGCCGGCTATTTTGTTTGGGCTTATTGGCATTGGGCTGGTGATTATTGCGATATACCAGATTATTTTGTCCTTTGTGGGATAATTTTGAAACAAATTGAATATTTGCATTAAATTGGTCAATTTATTATTGTATTTTTGTAAATTGTTTGATATAATATCACCCGAAATGTTTTACAAAAAGCATAACACAACTCGTTCTGTATGAACAAAATAATAGGAGAAGAAAATGAAATACGAAAAGAAAATTTTGGACGACAAGAGAATTGAAGTGAAACTTAACGTTAGCAAGGAGGAATGGGACTCTGCGTTGGAGCATGCCTATGAGGCAAACAAAGGCAAATATGCAGTGCAAGGATTTAGAAAAGGGCACACTCCTCGCAAAGTTATCGAAAAAACTTATGGCGACACAGTGTTTTATGATGATGCTATAGATGATTGTTTCTATAGATATTATTTTGAAATGTTGTCAAAAGAGAAAGACATTAAGCCTGTATCTGCACCAGAAGTAAACATTAGCAAAATTGACGAAAACGGTTTGGAACTGATAGTTAGAATTACTCAAGAACCAGAGGTGTCTTTGGGAGATTATAAGGGTATTACTATTGAAAAGAAAGAGATTAAGGTGTCTGCAAGCGAAGTTAATCACGAACTTGAACATATGAAGGAACATCGTGCAAAATTTGTATCGGTGGATAGAGAAATAAAGAATGGCGACACTGCTACAATAAATTTTGTTGGCAGTATTGATGGAAAGAAGTTTGACGGTGGCTCGGCAGAAGATTTTGACCTAGAGATTGGTTCAAAGAGTTTTATAGACAATTTTGAGGACCAACTTGTTGGGTTGAAAAAGGGCGACAAGAAAGATGTTAATGTTACTTTCCCAGAGAATTATCACGTTGACGACCTAAAAGGCAAGCCAGCAGTGTTTGCAGTGGAAGTGAAAGATGTTAAGGAAAAACAATATCCAGAGATTGATGACAAATTTGCCGATGAAGTAAGTGAGTTTTCTACCCTTAAAGAATTGAAAGAGGATATTAAGAAAAAACTTGTTGAGAGAAAGACAAGAGAAGAACAAAATGAAGCAGAGTCAAAACTGATTGACAAGATTTGCGACAATGCCAAGGTGGAAATCCCTCAAGTGATGATTGACAATCAAGTGGAAGACTTTATCAAAGACTTTGAAAGACGTCTATCTTATCAAGGGCTTAACCTAGATGGCTACCTTAAATACACAGGGATTACTCTAGATGACCTTAGAAAATCTCGAGTGGAAGATGCCAAGAAAACAGTAAAAACTCGCCTTGTTCTCACTGCAATTATGGAAAAAGAAAACATAGATGTAACAGAACAAGAAATTGCAGATAAGTTTAATGAGGGGACAAAAGACAAGCCAAAAACTATTGAGGAAATTCAAAAAACTCTTGGACCAGACCAATACAACTATATGGCGAACAGTTTGCTTCTTAACAAACTTATGAAATTCCTCAAAGAAAACAATACTTTGTAATATTAAGGAGATTTTATTATGAGCGCACTTATACCTATGGTAGTAGACCAAACAAGCACAGGCGAAAGAAGTTATGATATATATTCCAGATTGTTGGAAGACAGAATAATTTTTTTGACTGGGGAAATAAATGACACAACGGCAAATATCGTCGTGGCTCAACTTATATATCTTGAGGGGAAAAACCCAGAAAAAGACATATATCTTTATATCAACAGCCCTGGTGGCAGTGTAAGTGCTGGGCTTGCGATTTATGATACAATAAAATATATCAAATGTGATGTTGTAACAATTTGCATTGGCTTGGCAGCCAGTATGGGTGCATTTTTGCTAACAAGCGGAACAAAAGGTAAACGTTATGCACTCCCAAACAGCGAGATTATGATTCATCAACCACTTGGCGGAACACAAGGGCAGGCAAGTGATATAGAAATTCAGGCTAGACATATGCAAAATATCAAAGAAAAAATCAACAAAATTTTGAGTGAATCTACAGGGCAGGACATAAAGAAAATTCAAAAAGATACAGACAGAGATTATTATATGTCTGCTGAACAAGCAAAGGAATATGGTTTGATTGACGATATCTTTTGGACAAGGAAGAAAAAGGCAGAAGATAATAAAAAATAAAGCGAACATAAGACGGCTATTTTAGACTAAAAAGGAGTTAATGATGAAAAAAGATTTGATATGTTCGTTTTGTGGCAAAAGTCAAAGTGAAACAAAGAGGCTGATTGCAAGCCCAGGTGGAGATAGTTTTATTTGCGACGAATGTGTTGATGTGTGCAAAGAAATTATAAAAGACGAAAAAATATCTCCATCTCAACCAAAGATAGATTTGCCACTGCCACACGAGATTAAGGACAAATTGGACGACTTTATCGTGGGACAAGACGAAGCAAAAATGGTTCTTTCGGTGGCGGTATACAACCATTATAAGAGAATAAATTACAACAGCGAAATCAAAAATAGCAAAAGTGAAAAACAACCAATAGAACTAGAAAAAAGCAATGTGCTTTTGATTGGACCAACAGGTTGTGGCAAGACACTTCTTGCCAAAACACTTGCAAAGATTTTGAAAGTGCCATTTGCCAGTTGCGATGCGACAACACTAACCGAAGCAGGTTATGTGGGCGATGACGTGGAGAATATACTACTAAAACTTATCCAAAATGCTGATTATGATATTTCTCGAGCCGAACGTGGCATTGTGTATATTGACGAGATAGACAAAATTGCTAGAAAGAGTGAAAACAGAAGTATAACTAGAGATGTTTCTGGCGAAGGAGTGCAGCAGGCTTTGCTAAAAATTTTGGAAAGCACCGTTGCCAATGTCCCACCTCAAGGGGGAAGAAAACACCCACAACAAGAAACGATAGCAATAGACACAACCAATATTTTGTTTATTTGTGGAGGAGCTTTTGTCGGTGTAGATAAGATAGTAGAAAAAAGACTTTCTACTGCCTCTCTTGGATTTGGTGCAAATGTAACCGATGGAACAAAGGAAGAAGAAGTTTATAATCTCATCAAGCAAATTCAACCGCAAGACCTCAACAAGTTTGGGCTTATCCCAGAATTTGTTGGCAGATTGCCAATAACTGTAGCCTTGCATGACTTGTCCGAAGATGCTTTGGTGCAGATTATGACAGAGCCAAAGAACTCCATAACAAAACAATACAAAAAGATGTTTGATATGGACGGCATCAACCTAATATTTAAGGATGAAGCCGTAAAAGCAGTGGCAAAAAAGGCAATGAAACTTAAGACTGGGGCAAGAGGATTGAGGACAATTTTGGAAGAAAGTATGCTTTCACTGATGTACTCTGCTCCTGGCGATAAGACAATAGACAGTATTGTTATTGGCGAGAAATTTATCTCCAAGGGTGAAGAGCCAGAGTATATCCGCAAGCCACTGGAAGAGAAAAAAGAAGAAAGTGCATGATTTTGGGTAATATTTTAGGTTAAAACAAGTAAAATCTTGTGCCAAAATGATAGGTGCTATGCAAAAATACGTCTTGATTTATAGTTAAACTAAAGGAGAAAAATTATGAAGATTGTTTCTGCAGTGTTTGTAAAAAGTGTTTCGGATAATAACTTTTTGAAGAGTGATTATCCCGAAGTCGCTTTTGTTGGGCGAAGCAATGTGGGTAAAAGTTCTATTATAAATTTTATAACCAACAGAAAACATCTCGCCAAAACATCAGCCACACCAGGCAAAACAAAATTGATAAATTATTTCCTTATAAACAAGAATTTTTTGCTGGTGGATTTGCCCGGTTATGGCTATGCACAAGTTAGCAAGAAAGAAAAAACCAACTGGGGCGATTTTTTGGAAGAATATCTCAAAACTTCTAAAAACTTGAAATGTGTTTATCTTCTCCTTGATGTTAGGAGAACTCCAACAGAGCAAGATGAGCAAATGCTGGAATTTTTGGTTTATAATAGGATAAATGTTAAGATTGTGGTGACAAAAATAGACACATTATCTCGTTCGCAAGTGAACAATCAAATAATGATGATTTGCGGTAGATTGGGGATTTGTAAGGCAGATGTGATAGTTACTTCCAGCCAGGAACGAAAAGGATTGGCTCCACTGCTTGACAGTATAGAACAATACACCACAGTTGAGAAATAATTTTTTAGATAATTTGACTGTGATATTGTCATTTAGTAGAGTAAAAGAACCTAATAAATTGATAGCATAGTTTTTAGAAATATAATTTTGGGGCAATAAGCCCCTTTTTTATTTTTTTACAAATACAATAGTGTGGATAATCTTTTTTGGGGCAAATAAGCCCCTTTTTTTATTCAATTACACAAAAAATAGTGTGGAAAATCTTTTTTGAATAAAAATTTTTGCAAATATGATTATATTTTTTGCATTTTCAATTATATTCCTTGTAAATTTGATTAAACTTCTTGCATTTATACTATTTTTTTCTTCTGTAAAATTTGATTTTTATCATTCAGTTTTTAGTATCTCATCTGTAAATTTGTTTTTTTCATATAGTTTTGAATAAATGACTTGTAAGTTTAGAAATTTTTTTGCTATTTTGAAGATGTTTTGGCTTAAATTCTGGTGTCACAAAAAGAACATTCTTTTCATATTATGGTGTAGTTGAAGAAGTACATATTGCAATGAAAGTTAAAAGTCGGCGTAGGAACTTTTGAATTGCAAATAGACATAGTCTTGTTTACATTCTTTGACGACAGATGCAAAAATACAAAAAAGAGAAAAGGAGGATGTTTTTGTATGTCATTTTATACATGTAACCGAAGTGGAGCCTGCCCAGGAGTGATGTCAGGGAATCCACTAAACGGTCTTTGCGAAAAAGCGTGTATTCAGGTGGATAAAGTCCTTGATGCGTGTATTAGACAAATTCAGGAAAGCAATGTTCAAGTGGCTTTGACAGACCAAACACCAGCAAACCCTGTTACACCACTAACATTTGTAAGTGCAACCACATCTGGAGATACTACCATATCCAATTTGGTTGTGGAAAGGCTGGCTGACAAACCAAACTTTGCCAGAGTGTCGTTTGACGCATTGGTGCCAATCGTTGTCAATTACACAGATGCCAACGGCGTTGCTGGTTCTGGCAAATCTGTGTTGACCATTCCAAATGATGTAGTGTTGTTTATACCTCAGCCATCTATTGTGCCATATAGGATTGAGGTGTTTGGTGCAATGAGTAGCCCTATTGGAACATATGTAGAGGGCAATGTGTTCTCTATAAGTGCTTGCGTAACTCTTATTACTAGGGTGCTTGTGAGAAGTGAGGTCTTGGTGCCAAGTTATGGGTATTGCAGTCCACCACCAGCACAAGAATGGACACAAGAAATCTGCAGTGGAGTATTTGAACTGCCAATATTCCCAACCGCTATCCAAAATCAGCGAATATAAAAATTTATAAATATTCATGCAGAGATTTTTAATAAAATCATTTTGGGTAAGAAAATAATAAAAAATGGCTCATTTTTGACAAAAAACATTGATTTTTTGTTAAAAATGGGCTTTTTCTTTCCAGTTTTATGCAAAATAAATTATAAATATGCAAAGTAAATTTTGTCAAAATTATAGAATATTTAACATAAAACTTTGGAAAAAAGTAACGTTAAGAAGTTTTGTTAAGTAAGAAAAATATAAAAAGGTTTGCTTTTATAGATAAAGCATTTTGCAAACATTTGAATTTATCCTTAAAGTATGTTATAATAAAAAAAGGAGAATAAAAAGTGAGAATTTTTGCAATTTCTGATTTGCATTTGTCTATAAATAACCCCAAACCTATGGATATTTTTGGGCCTGTTTGGAGCAATTATCTGGAAGAGATTGAAAATGACTGGAGAGAAAAGGTAACAGACGATGACGTTGTGTTGATGGCGGGTGATTTTAGTTGGGCTATGAAATTGGCTGATGCAAAGACAGACATTGATTACATCTCAAAACTTCCCGGCAAAAAAATAATTATTCGTGGCAATCACGACTATTGGTGGGAGGGGATTGGCAAGGTGAGAGCAGTTTTGCCACCAAACTTTTACGCCATTCAAAATGATAGTTTGAAAATTGACAACGTTGTTTTTTGCGGAACAAGGGGATGGACTCTTGATGACGAAAAACTTGTAAATAGAGAACTTATCCGTTTAGAAATGACCTTAAAAGATGCCAAATCCAAAATGCAGGACGGAGATAGGCTTGTGTGTATGTTGCATTATCCACCTTTTGATAAGTTTGGCAACGAAACAGCATTCTCAAAACTTATAGAAAGTTATCCCGTTACTGCCGTTGTTTATGGGCATTTGCATGGATATGTAAGTAGCAATATAAAAAATATAACTACTCACAACGGAGTAGATTATTATCTTACTTCATGCGACCAACTCAAAAATAAACTGGCTGAAATTAAACTGTAGAATAGAATTTTATCCAAACAAAAATTATATTAAAATTATAGGCTTAATGCCTATTTTTTTTTTGATAGGTATAATTTTAATGATAGATTTATTATTTTTTTTATGATAGATAGTTTAGTGATAGATTTATTATTTTTGATGATAGATTTAATTATTAGATAATAGATTTAATTTTTGAGTAGTAACTTATTGGAAATTGAATTTATAATTTTGAATAATCCTTTTTTAGAGTGCTTTATAAGTAGAGCCTATTTTTTGTTTGCTAAAAATCTTCGATTAAGTTTAGATTTTGTGGGAAAGATTTATGTTGTTGGCTGTTGTAAGGGGATGAAAATATCTTTTTGAGAATAGGGCAACAGAGATAAATTTTTATAACATATACAAATTTGATATATTCATAATTTATAAAAAAGTGCTTTTTGTTGTAAAATTTGACAAAAATTGCATACTTTTTGGGCAAAAAGGCTTAAGAAAAGCAAAAAAGTGGTCAAAAGTGGTTGGAAGTGGTCAAAAATTGTGTTACAATTACATTGTAAAGGAGAAAGTCTGAGAAATGTTTTTGGGTGAATATTCACATTCTTGTGATAGCAAAAACAGACTTCGACTGCCAAGCAAATTCAAAAAGGACATTGGCAGTGGACTTGTCCTCACAAAAGGAAGTGATGGATGTATTTTTGTTATGCCCAAAGATAAATTGGATAGTATCTTTGAAAAGGCTAATCAACTGCCTATGTTTGATTCGTCTGTTCAAAAGCCACTTAGACTGTTGTTTTCTTCTGCATGTGAATTGGAAGAAGATGCGCAGGGAAGATTTTTGTTGCCTCAAAGCCTAAAAGATTTTGCTGGGATAGAAAAAGAAGTTGTCTTTGTGGGTGCGGGGACAAGGATTGAACTGTGGGCAAAGGAAAGATGGGAAGAATATTCAATGAAAAATTTGCAGGACTTTGATACTTTGGCACAGGAGCTTGGGAGATATGGAGTTTAGGCATATTCCAATTATGTTGGGCGAAGTGGTAGCCAACCTTGATATAAAGCCAAATGGTGTGTATGTTGATGCCACTGTGGGTGGTGCGGGACATTCAAGTGAAATTGCAAAAAGGCTGGGCAAAGATGGCACCCTTGTATGTTTTGACAAAGACCAAAAGGCTATTGAGGTAAGCAGACAAAGATTGTCGGGCTTTGAGTGCAAGGTGATATTTGCAAATTGTGACTTTTGTGAGATTAAATCTTTTTTGAAAGAGCAAAATATTGAGCAAGTTGATGGAGTTTTGGCAGACCTTGGAGTCTCGTCATATCAAATTGACGAGGCGGAGAGAGGGTTTTCGTATATGCAAGATGCAAGGCTTGATATGCGAATGGATAGGACTCAAAAATTGTCCGCATGGGATATAATCAACAAATATCCAGAAAAGGAGTTGCTGAGGATACTTTATGACTATGGCGAAGAAAATTTTGCCAAAAGCATCGTCAAAAACATTATAAAAGACAGGGAGATTTCACCAATTAACACCACTCAGGAACTGGTAAAAATAGTGGAAAAAAGTGTTCCAAAAGCGGTGTTGCACAAGGGAGGAAGTGTCGCAAAGAAAACATTTCAAGCCCTAAGAATAGAGGTAAATGGCGAGTTGGACAGTCTAAAGTGTGGCTTGGAGGATATGATATCCGTTTTGAAAAGGGGTGGGAGAATTTGTATAATAACATTTCACTCTTTGGAGGATAGGATTGTAAAAAACTGCTTTGCAGAGCATGCAACCAACTGCATTTGCCCAAAAGAATTGCCAATTTGCGTTTGCGGACACCATGCTGATATGAAATTGATAACCAAAAAACCTATTGTTCCAAGTGAAGGCGAGTTAAAATCAAACAGCAGAAGCGCATCTAGCAAACTTCGTGTGGCACAAAAGATTTTGTGAAATAAAATGAGTTAATAAAAAGGGGGAAAGATTATGGATAGGAAAAATGAAATTCTTCTTGAAGAAAAAGTTGCACAAATTGACGACATAAATTTTGATAAAATTTATGACACCAGCGAAATTGCAACGCAAGAATTGGAAAATTTTGACAAAGAAGTAGTTATTGACGACAATTTTTCGCAAATTTCTAACCTAAATGACGGATCCAACAATGTTTTCTCTGTGGAAGTGGGCGAAAATGAAGGGCTAAATTGCATAGGCTGGGAGCAAAAAAATAGTTGCAAAAAGAAAGAAAAAAAGTCTTTGAGGGAAAAATTCGACTTTTCCAACAAGCCTCTTATTGTTGCTTGCACTTCTATTGTGGTGCTTTTGTGCATATTGTTTGTATATAACTTGTTTGTGTTAAATTCACTAAAATCAACATGGGTTTCGGCTGTAAGTTCTGCGGGGAGTTATCAAGTTTCGACAGTGGCGGAAAACAATGTGATTACGTTTGAAAATGGCAACACATTGAAGATAGAAAGCAAACTTTCTCAGCCAAACAACGATCTTAACACATCAAGCAACTTGTTTGATGAGATTTGCTCGATTTTTTCAAAATAAAACTGTGTGCAAGCCTCTCAAACATTCTGGAGGGGCATCATTAAAGCGAAAGTTGAATATTCATTATTTTCATTACGAAAGAGGTTACTATCATTTTTGATGATTGTAGCCTTTGTTTTTTTTGTGCTTATTTTTAGGGTGTTTTATCTGCAAGCCATTGGTTCAAAAAATCTCCAGTTGCGTGCAGTGGAACAATGGACTAGGATGCTTCCACTTACTGCAAAGAGAGGGGATATTGTGGACGCAAACGGAAATATTCTTGCCACCAGCACAACCAGTTATGACGTTTATGTTAGAGCAAAAGAGGTAAAATATCCTGCACTTGTTGCAAGTTTTTTGGCAGAGAAATTGGATTTGGACTATGAAAAAGTATTGAAAAAAGCACAAAACACTTTGATTTCTGAAAGTTTGGTAAAACTTCAAGTTGATGAAAATGTGGCACAAAGTATAATAGAAAAAGGCTTAGATGGCATTTATTTAAGTGAAAATATAAAAAGATATTACCCTTATGGCAAAGCGATGGCGCAAGTATTGGGATTTTTGACTAGCGACAGCATTGGGCAGAGTGGGTTGGAGAGTTTTTATGATACAACTTTGTCTGGAACTGACGGGAAATACCTCACCCAAAGTGATGT
>JBJETV010000017.1:0-126088 GCA_051883495.1 Christensenellales bacterium | reverse complement strand
CTACCAGGGTATCTAATCCTGTTTGCTCCCCACGCTTTCGAGCCTCAGCGTCAGTGTCGTTCCAGTAAGCCGCCTTCGCCACTGGTATTCCTCCTAATATCTACGCATTCCACCGCTACACTAGGAATTCTACTTACCTCTCCCGAACTCAAGTCTAGCAGTATCAAATGCAATTCCATGGTTGAGCCACGGGCTTTCACATTTGACTTACCAAACCGCCTACACTCCCTTTACGCCCAGTCAATCCGGACAACGCTTGCTCCCTACGTATTACCGCGGCTGCTGGCACGTAGTTAGCCGGAGCTTTCTCATCAGGTACCGTCACTATCTTCTTCCCTGATAACAGAAGTTTACAACCCGAGGGCCTTCTTCCTTCACGCGGCGTTGCTGGGTCAGAGTTGCCTCCATTGCCCAATATTCCTTACTGCTGCCTCCCGTAGGAGTCTGGACCGTTCTCAGTTCCAATGTGGCCGATCACCCTCTCAGGTCGGCTAACCATCGTAGTCTTGGTAGGCCATTACCCCACCAACTAACTAATGATACGCGAACTCATCTCTCACCGAAATAAATCTTTTACCCCTGCCTGATGCCAGGCTGTGGTCTTATGCGGTATTAGCAGACATTTCTATCTGTTGTCCCCCTGTGAGAGGTAGATTATTCACGCGTTACTCACCCGTCCGCCACTAGATTTATCCGTTGCACAAAACATACTATGTAAGGATGCTTTGTGCAACAAACAAATCCCGTTCGACTTGCATGTATTAAGCACGCCGCCAGCGTTCGTCCTGAGCCAGAATCGAACTCTAAATAAATGGTATAATAAATCTTTCGATGTATTATCAATTAATCTAAAATTCAAACTCACTCAAAACAAATCATTGACTATTCGTTTAAGTTTTGCTTGATTAAAATTCAAGTTAAATTAACAAGAATTTTGTATAAACCTAACTATTAAATTGTTATGGAACTTGTCGCTCTTTCGTAACGACAATGCAAGAATACCATAATAAAAATGTGGTGTCAACAACTTTTTTTGAAAATTTCGTCATTTTTTTTGCAAATTTTCAAAATTTACGAACACCTTGCCTCGTGTTTCCACTTTTCACGTCTCTAAACAAGGTCATAAAAACTTGATAAAAAGTCTAGCATCAACTCGTGAATGTCGCATAAACAGCGAACTTTAGCAATATTTTTATTTTTTTCAAAAACTTTTTCAATTTCTATCAATCTTTTAACACAAATTTTGTTGTTCAGCCAAAAATTTTGTCTATTTTCCACTTTTTTTATCAAAAAATTGTTTTCATCAGCAAATTCTTGCAACTTGTTTTCAAGTTCTTCGCCCATTTTTTTTGTCGAAAAAAATCTATTATTTCTATCTATGTATCTTTGTATATCTTGTTGCAAAAGAAATATTTTGTTTACGACACTTTCTATATCGTCTTTGTTTTTGATGACAATGGTTGCTTCGTTGTCCTTATCACTTATATTATTTCCCCGCCCTGCATCGCCCGAAAGATTATTATCCAAATTTTTTAATTTCTCAAGCACACTTGCCGACCTATATTTTGCGTTGTATTCCCTTGCCATCTGCTCAAAACGTTCACTGGTCAAAAATTCCCCCATCAAGACCTCCCACCACTAAAACAAAAATAATAAAAAAAAACTAAATGAGATTATTACATCCTTATTATCAATCACATTTTGTATATGATAAATAGTGTTTTTATGTTAAAACAGGTAATTGGTGTTAAACACTTTTGAAAATTGCATAAAAAAAACTATACAAAGAGAATGTATAGTTTTCTTTCATATTAAATTTTATAGTCCAAAACCACCCAAGGCATCTTTAGAAAGATTGTCTGCTTTGGTTTGAGCATCTTTTATTGCCCCAAGAACAAGGTCTTCCAGCATTTCCACATCATCTGGGTCAACTACTTGTGGATTGATTTTTATTGCAGTGATATCCTTTTTGCCTGTAATAGTTACTTCCACCATTCCGCCACCAGACACCCCTGTAAGAGTTGTTTCTGCCAATTCCGCCTGTTTTTTCTCCATTTCGGCTTGCATTTTTTGGGCTTGTTTAATCATATTTTGCATATTCATTCCGCCACCAAAGCCTCCAAATTTGTTATATCCCATTTCGTTCTCCTTAAAATATTATATTTTTAGTTTGCACCAAAGGTGTTGAAATTTGTTTCCAAGTCATCGCCAAAAAGTTCTTTCAATTTGGTATAACTATCCAAAACTCTATTTTCCTTTTTCTTTAGCACAAAATTCAAATGTATTTTATCATTTATTTTGGATAGTTCCAAAGAAATTTTTGAAAAATTATTTGGATTTGTAAGAATATTGAACAAATATTCCTCACTTACCTCTACAACAAGATTATCTCCATCAAATTTTATGCGCTTAAGTTCGCCACAAGCAGTGTGTAAGGTAATAAGATTTTGTTCCCTGAGCCTAATAACCACCAAACCCCAGATTTTGTATGGATTTTTCATCTGCTCGGCAGAAATTGTAGCAACTACTTTTGGGGTAGAAGCCCTATCGTTTTCTTGAATTTCATTTAGGTCAGGCAAAGGAATGTCTTCTGGGGGGATAAAATAATCCTCCTCACAAGGATAATATTCTTCCGTTAAGTTTTTATTTTGCAAAATCTCTGTTGGAAAGTTTCCATTGTTATTTTCGCTGATATTATCCAATTTTTTGGATATTTTTTGTAAAATCTGTGGTTTATTCTTTACCAAATCCTCATTTATTAGTTTTTTTTTACATCATCAAGGCTAGCACACTCTAAAGACGTAAGTTCTATAAGAGTTCTTGGTGAAATGGCATACTTCAGTTCGCTTTCCACACTGCTAAACTTCTGCATAAAGCACAACAAAGTGGAGGTGTCCGCCTTTTGCGAAAGGACTTGCAGTTTTTCATATATATCCTGTGGCACAGCGAGTATTTCCTTTGCATTTTTGCAACTTTTTAGCACTATCAAGTTCTTAAACAGCACAGTCATTTCTTTGCCAAAAGCATTTAGGTTTTTGCCAGATAAACACACATCGTTGATTGTAGATAGTACTTCGCCCAAGTCTTTGTTTAATATGGCATTGGCAAGGTTGATAGTGGTATCCATATCGCTTGTTCCCAATATTTGAAGGGTTTTGTCTATTGTTATGTCTTTTCCCCCAAATGCCACCACGCAATCGGCGACAGAAAGGGTATCTCTCACACTCCCCTCACCTGCAATGGCAATGGCCTCCACAGATTGGTCATCTGCTCTCACTCCACTTTGCTCAAATACATATCTAACCTGCTTTTCGAGGTCATCTTTGCTTACAAGGCGGAAGTCAAACCTCATACATCTAGAAAGTATAGTCGCAGGCAACTTATAAACTTCTGTAGTAGCCAATACAAATACCGCATGCGTTGGAGGTTCTTCCAGTGTCTTTAGAAGGGCATTGAAGGCGCTGTCTGTTAGCATATGCACTTCGTCTATAATATACACCTTATATTTGCCATGAACAGGGGGATATTTCACCTTTTCTCTCAAAGCCCTTATTTCGTCAACTCCATTGTTGGATGCCGCATCAATCTCCAGCACATCTACGTTGCTAGGTTGGTCTAGAGAAATACATGTTGCACACTTTCCACAAGGAGAGCCGTTTTGTGGATTTTCACAATTTATTGCTTTTGCAAAGATTTTTGCACAAGAGGTCTTGCCAGTGCCACGAGTGCCTGTAAAAAGATACGCATGCCCTATCTGTCCACTTTCCACTTGATTTTTCAATGCAGACACAATGTGCGGTTGGCCGATAACTTGGTCAAAGGTCTTTGGTCTAAATTCTCTATAAAAAGACAAATGCATCAATCCACTCCTTTTAATTCTTTTAATTTTATTTTAATCCTTTGCAAAGCATTGTCAATACTTTTGGGCTGTTTGTTCATAATTTTTGAAATTTCCTGATAGTTATGCCCAGAAATATAACTGCCAAGAACTCTCTTTTCAAGAGGACTGAGCAATTTGTCAATAACTTTGCCTGTTTCTTGAAGTTTCTCCCTAAACAGCACACTTTCTTCTGGCGAAAGAACCTTCGCCTCTATATAAAAGCCATTTTCGTCATCTTGGTCGTCTTCATTGTCTCCGTCGCTTAGTAGCACCTTGCCCTGATTGTTGATAGAAAGATAGGCTTGCATAGGTATATTTTTCTGCCTAGAATCACGCACCAGAGCCTGCTGAATTTGCCTTGTAATACACAAGGTGGCAAAGGTCTTAAATGACGTGTCTGAGGCCTCAGAATAGCCCCTATAAGCCTTAAAAAGCCCTATCATACCCTCTTGTACCAAGTCGCTGGGTTCGGCGCTGGAAAGAAAATATTTGCGTGAAATACGAATAACTAGAGGCTTGTAACGTGCCATAAGTTCATTGAGCGCCCATTCGTCTTTGCCCCTCGCCCTAAAAACAAGTGTATTGTCATCTATTGTTTCATTAACACTTTTTTGATCTATCATTTTTCTTCCGTCTTCAAAATTTATTATATCAAACAAAATATCAATATATCAAGCAATATTTTTTGGGAAAATTTAGTTTGTTTTACTTTGCCACATTTTGCCTTTGGCGCACCACTTCATACACCATAGCGCTGGTTGCAGTGGAAACATTAAGCGAATTGACCTTGCCAAACATAGGCAACGACAATGTTCCGTCACAAAGTTTGCGTGTAAGAGCCCCCACACCAAAGCCTTCACTACCCATTACAAGAGCAATGTTGCCAGTGAGATTTGCATGGTAAATATCTTCTCCGTCAGCCTCTGCGCAAAACACCCATACTCCCTTTTCTTTCAATTTCTTTATCTGGTCGTTGATGTTGCCCACCTTGGCAATCTTCATATGATTTATAGCTCCGCAACTTGTCTTAAAAACTGTTTCATTTACGGCACAACTTCTTCTGGACTCGATAATTATTCCATCAACCCCTGCGCACTCGCAAACCCTAATAATACTGCCAAAATTGTGTGGGTCTTGCACACCATCTAGGATAACAATAAAACTGCCCTGTGGCTTTTTGCTGGTTAAAATTTCGTCCACATCACAATAGCAAAAATCTGTTATCTCCGCCACTATCCCTTGGTGATGGTCTGCGACCTTATCCAAAGTCTTTCTCTGGACAAAATCGAACCTTACATGATTCTTTTTGCACAGGTCAACTATTTTCTTTGAATAATCATCCATCTTTGCGCTGTCCAGCATAACTTTGTTTATCGTTCTGCCAGCAACCAAAGCCTCATACACACTATTTTTTCCACTAATAATCATTTGTTTTTCCCCTTTTCAAATAACATCAAAGCCTCGTCCATACAGCCAGTAAATCTCTCAAAAATCCATTGTATTCGTTCAAAATTCCCTGCCAAATAGTGATAGCCCAGCAAGGCTTCAAACCCTGTGGCATATTTGTAGTCGGCAAGAGAAGAATTTTTGGACACAGTTGCCATTTTGGTATTTCTTGCTCGTCTAAACACACCCAATTCCTCCTCGGTCAAGTCATTCATAACACTTTCCACCGCCTGCGCCTGAAAACTTGCCTTAACAAACTTTGTGCATAACTTGTGAAGATTGTTGTTTTTGAAGGTGGTCTTGTTGCAAAAGTAATCTCTTACAAGCAAACTCCACACCGCATCACCCAAAAAAGCCAAACTCAACGAACTCTCCTCTTGCGCATGAACTTTGTCATACCCCCTCTCGCCCACCAATCTCGCCATGCTATCTATACTCTGTTCTCCCTTGCCAAAGGACTCCGCCAGCCCACTAGAATATAGTCCCACCTCAGCCCCATTGACACTATCCATTTCACATTTTTTATCCATATTTTGCATTATATCACATTTCCCTAAAATTGAAAAGAAGAAATATTATCAAAAAAATCAACAACCCTATTAAAAATAAATAAATAAATAAATAAGATTATCAATATCAAAAATATTATCACTAACTCTATCAATAACCCTATCAATAACCCTATCAATAACCCTATCAATAAAAAAAATATCAATAGCAAAAAACTCCCCAAAGGAGAGTTTTTGTATACTATATAACGTTTTTTTACAATAGTTTTATTTAGTTTGCTTAAAAACTTCTATGTATTCTCTATTATTTGTTTGTTGTTTTTTGCTTGTTTATTAGTTATAACAGCAATCAAGACTGCTTGGTCAATGTAACCTTAGTATCAGCCGTAGAACATCTTGCTGAAGTAGGCTGAGGGGGTCCACCAATAAATGAATCATATGGTCCAAGTGAGCCATTATAATATGTAGTACCTGGCAAGAATATAATGTGTCCTCCCATTACATTGTATGGTAGAGTTATACTTGCAAGTGCAGAACAATCTAAGAGCATGTCAACAGAATCAGAGCAACTCTCAAGATTAAAATTGCCAAGGTCTAGGCTGGTTAGTGCGGAACAACCATAGAACATATATGACATATCTGTTACATTACTTGTATCAAAATTGCTGACATCTAGGCTAGTGAGAGAGGAACACTGATAGAACATATGTTTCATATCAGTTACTTTGCTAGTATCAAAATTATCAAGTTGCAATGAATTTAAACAAACAAATTGAGTACTTGCATCACCCGCACCATAAAATAAATATGTACAATTTTGTGGAGCATATATAGTCCCTGGAGAATATATCACTATAGTAGATTTATCACTACCCCAATAGGCTGTTACATCACTTATTGTATCAGAAGTTATATATGCAGATGTACTTGTTTCGCTATTTGTTCCCACTGATACACTATTACTGAGCCCTGCTATTTGAGTTTCTTCCTTAGTAAAAAATATTGTTTCATAAGGATAAGTAACAACTCCAGGAAGAACAGCCCCAACTATAGAATCCCTAGTTTCCCCTTCATAAATCATTGAAGCATTACTTGGAGCATTGTAGATTATATTAGCCCAATCTGGATGTAGATAACTTACTGTTTCAACCACCTCTACATGCTCTGCGGTGGTCATGTTGAAGACAAACTTGTTGGTGTTGTCGGCTAGGTAACTGGCTACTGTGCCGGGGGTGATTTCAAGGAGCATATATATTCTGCCTGTTTTTTGATAGCCTAGGACTAGTTTTTGGGAAGATAGTGAGGAATTGTCTATGCCAGAGTTTTTGATTGTATTTCTTTTAGCGGATATGTTGGAAGAAGATAGGTCGCTAAAATAGTATTTTCTTGTCATGTTAGTTACAGTGCCGTTGTCAGTTAGAGTGATAGTTAAATCGTAGTTTTCCATAAGGTTTTGGTTTACAAAAGTAAATTCAAACACAACATATGTATTACTATCGTCTAGTTGTAAGGCGTTAGTTGTGGCTTCCATTGTTTTATCTGTTGTTGCTCCACCATATCCAAAACTTAAGTTGCCGTCTTTGAAGGCTATTGCACTAGCATCGTTAGTTCTTTGATAAGTTGCACTGGCATTGCACACTACTTGTGGAGTTGGCTTATATGTAACAAGCAATCCTGATGTGATATTTACTTGAGTGGCAGCCAACGCCCAAAATATCAGCCCCACAGAACCGACAAACACCGCACACGCAGTAAATATTAACAGCGTCAACCTTTTCTTCATTTTTCTCTCTCCTATTGTTGTTTTTTTTAATATCCAAATTCTATTTCCCATTGTGTTATTTGCATTTTTTTTGTTTCATTTACTAACCGTATTATTTGTTATTTTCTTTGTTAGTTGTTTTCAACTCGATAACATATAAGTTTTTTTAGTTGCAAATTTTGATAACACAAGTTTTTATTAGTTATAGTTTTGATAACACAACTTTTTATTTTTACTTTTTTGTTTTTTTTGCTTTTTGTTTCTCTTTTGGATATCGTCCATATTATTAGAATTTCAAATATTGAGTGATTTTATGTAAACAAAAAAAGAGTTTTGCACCATTACATAATGGCGCATAACCCTTTGTTTTACGTTGTTATTTTGATTGTAAAGAGGCTTCTCTTAAGAGATACCCCCCCCCCCTACTATTGCTGTTTTTGTGGCTGTATACGTCATTTTGGGGGTTCTCCTTTTATCTAAAATTCTTGATTTCATTATATTTTACACAATGTTTTTTGTCAAAAGATTTTGCGTAGTTTTTTGGTTTTTTTATTATTTTGTAAAATTTTTGCGATTTTTATACATTTAGATAATATTTTGGGAGTGTTTTTATCCTTTTGGGATGTTTTTGGGGAATTTTTCGCCTTTTGAGAGCATTTTGAGGATATTTTTATATTTTGAAAGCAATTCTTGAGATTTATTATGCTTTTTGTGGATGTTAGTAGTTTCTTTATTTTGGAATTGGTTTTGATTGTTTTTTAATTTTTCAAGAGATTTTTGTTTAGTATATATTTTGATAATTTTTTTTGTTTTTGAGGGTTCTTTGTTTTTTATTTAATTTTAGTATGTTTTTTATTTAATATTAGTCTATTTTTTAGATAGTTCTTTCGATATTGCAACAAAAAAGAACTTTATTTTGGATATGCTTTGTTGGGGGGGCAGTCGTTGAAGCGAGCAATATCTTACAATAAAGTTCCTTTTGGATTTAGTATAATGAGAGGTTTTTATCTTTCATAGTTGTAGGCGACAATCTTTTGACCGTTGGCAAGTGGGAGTGATAATTCGCCATTTTGCTCCACCAAAGTTGACAGTGGCATATCAAGTTCCTTGGCTACATCCCACAATGTTTGACCTTCGTGTGCTAGGTAAATTTCGAGAGCCCAATCTTTTGGTGGTTTTTCTTCTCCCAAAACAATACCTGTGGTTACTGCATTGGTTGAGTTGGTGTTTTGAGCAAAGTTTATGCTAACCTCCGCCAAAATCTCCAGTTCTCCCCCACGTTTTGCTTTGACATTTACATCTCCAATGCTGGCTTGCGAATTGATAGTGGCATCTTTGACGACATCTGCGCTTTGGTATGTTATTGAATAAGGCACTTCTACATCCAGCGAACTTATTGTAGTGTTGTCGTCATCATCCACAGATTCAAACACAATATTGATGTTTGCTATCCCCTCAAAGACCACTTCGCCTTGGTTTGCCACTTGATTGATTATGGAAATATTGTTTGGCGTTGTAGTCAAGATTTTGTCTATTGGAGGCACTCCCTCTGGCACTGCAAAAGTAGTCAAAATATTTTCGTCAAATTGTCTTGTTGCTTCAAATTCTGTTTGTTCAAAACTTGTGGTGGTCAGTTTTACTTCGCATTTTGGGCTGAACGCATCGACAATGCAATTTTGTGATTGCTTGTTAAATACCAGCGATTCTATATACAGTGGAACTGTTATTTCAAACACCCCACGGTCGTTGTTTTCTTCCACCATTCCGCAACCTGATGTTACCCATGCTTCCACCACAGATTCCCTAGTGATATTTTGCGAGGCAATCTCTTCCTGAAATTGATTTTGCTTGAACATACTTCGCAATTTGCCGTCTTCCGTTTGGTAAACAATGTTGGAATAAATTTCTCCAGACACAGCAAAATATCCATCTGATGGTATCACATTTTTTATTGTAGCAAAGTTTGTTGTGGACAAAACATTGTGTATTTTGCTGTCTTTTTGCAAGTCAAAAAAGATATTTGCAGTGGAGTCCAATTTACCGGCAAAAGACATGTAAGACGTTTCTTCTTCCTTAACATACACACCCTCTGGCGCAACTGCACAAGACAAGCCACTCTCTACGTAAATAGCATTAAGAGCAACCTTTATTTTGCTGGTGTATTTTATTTCTTCCCCTGCAGTTCCATCGCTGGTTAGATCGCCCAAAACAGCCCTGCCATACACTTCGCAACCCTCTTTTATGTTGTCCCCTTGATAACTGCCCACAAAAGATTCTTCCTTGCAAATATTTTTAATTTCACCATTCTCTTGTTGCACCAAAAAGTTGTAGCAGATTTTCCCATCAAACTTTACTTCACCTGCTGTGGTGGAAATTTTTTCTATCCTTGGCTGTGCACTGGCAGTCAAGACCTTTGTAATACTTTCTCCCTCTGCCGAAAAGCCCACCTGCCCTGTCAGTTCCACTTCGGCAATTCTTTTGCTTGTTGCAATGTTCAGTTTGTTTGCGTTTTCCAAATTTCTACCCTCCAATTCAGGCAACAAAAAAAGTTGTCTTGCTATTGTTACATAGATACAAAACAACTTCCAAAATTATTCCAATTTACAAAAAAATTTTTATCCCACCATTTATTTTTTTAATTTACTCGTTTTGATTGATTGCAGAACTTTCACCGCTTTCTATCTTTACATCACCACACAAAACATCCGAATAAGAGCATGCCACAGCCTTTGTGTTGCTATTGTCCAAAACTTTCACTGTAAATACTGATGGGTAAATGTGTTCCACCACCCCTTTGTATATTTCTATTTTTCTTCTTCCACGATTTATTGATATTTCTATATCTTTACCTTTTATGGCATTTATTTTTTCCTTGATATCATTAAGATTTAACAGACCTCTTTTCATACATTCCCCCAGCATAGTATGCCCAAAATTTGGAAAATTAGTCCTAAAACACAAAAACCCCATTAGGGGCTTTGTTAAAAATCGTCATCATCGTCGTCATCTTCGTCATCGTCTTCATCGCCGTCAGTGTCGATATCACTAAAATCTTCTTCCAGTTCGTCCATTTCGTTAGAAACCTCTTCCGATTCCTCTTGCTCTTCGTCTTCGTCATCAAGACCAAGGTCCAATGAGTCGTCCAATGGGCCATCGTCTAGCCCTGTTATAGACACCATATCGCTGTCCTCGTCGTCGTTGTAGCCTTCGTCATCGTCAGGCGTCGTGTAAGCGTCCCAAACAGAAGTTGGCGCAGAAGAAAGTCCATCTTCTTCCTCGTCTTCTCTTTCCTTGGCACATGCTGGGCAAATATCCTCGTCTGCATTTATATAATTGGTCTTGCAGATAGGACAAAGATCTAAGTCCATATCTTCGTCTGTCCCCATATTACCCAAGGCTTTCATCTCCGCCTTGCACACGTTGCAAAGTTTATCTTTTTTCAAAATATAGTTAAGCTCACATCTAGGGCATCTAATATATGTTTGTTTCATAATTTCCTCTCCCTCTCAATCAAGCAAATTTTTATCACATTTTTTTGTAATATACAAGTGATTTTAACTATTTTTTTGAAAAATATTTATGTAATTTAGAATTATTTTGATAAAAACCCTATCAAATGCCATTTTTTCGCCTTAAGCACCCTCCACTAGCATCTTATCTGCGACCAAAGCGATAAACTCTCCATTGGTAGGTTTTTCGTTGCTGTCATAAACTTTTATGCCAAAAAGATTGTTTATATTTTCTATTTTCCCTCTATTCCAAGCCACCTCTATAGCATGCCTTATTGCCCTTTCAACTTTGCTTGCGCTAGTTGAAAATCTCGTTGCGATTGATGGATAAAGTTGCTTTGTTATGGAGTTGATTATGTCTGGCTCTTCTATAGCCATTTTTATAGCCTCACGCAAGAATTGATAACCTTTGATGTGTGCTGGTATGCCCACTGTAATAAATATGTTGCTAATTTTTTCTTCCAATGCTCTGTTTTTTGGCGACCTTTTGCCAGATATTTTGACTGTTTCGCCAAGACCTAGCAAATCTTCAATGCGTTTTGCAACAATAGAGTTGTCCACAGGTTTTGCCAAAACGTAATCTGCTCCCATATCCACTGCCTTTTGTGCAAAGCCTTCGTTTTTGAGTGACGACAAAACAATTGTCTTTGGTTTGCTTTCTGCCCCACGCAAACGTTCCAACACTTCGTATCCGTCAAAGTTTTCAAGGACAATGTCCATAACTACCACATCTGGTTTTTCTTTCAGGATAGCCTCCAATCCGCTTTGACCGTCACATCCCTCCTTCACAACATCAAATTTTCCCGTTTCTTTTAGATAATCCCCCAAACTTTTTCTGCTCTCCTCATTTTCATCAAGCAATACGATTTTAATCATTAACCCTTTCTCCTTTTTTAATTTTTTTGGTTGATACCAACATACTAACACACCTTTGCAAAAAAGATAAGAGTAAACGTTGCAATATCCTGTCTTTCACTGTAAATTTACAATAGAATTGCTCGAAAAAAGACGGAATATTATACTTTTCTCTCGAAATGCTCATTTTTGAACATCTTTTTAGGGGAATAAAAAACTTCATTTGTTTTTTTTGTTATTTTTATCATTTTCAAAAAAATAAGGGCAACTTGTCCAATTTTTGCTATCTTTTATGCGAATTTTGCATTAAAATCTCACAAATGCAAAAAAAGTTTGAGTAATTATACTCAAACCTTTTTTTTATCAAATTAAACTATCTTATTGTGTTTTTTGATAGTAGATTGAATAGGGTTATTCCTCCTCCGCTAAGAGTTCTGCGTCGGATTCGCTAAGAATGCCAATATACTGTCCTATAACAGTGCCGTCATCATTTTCTTTTGGAGAATGTATAGAATACATTTTAAGATATTGCAGTTGAGACCCTTCAACAATTTCATATGTGTAAAAATGCTCTAAATCAAAGTCGTATATCTGATAATCACTAGTAGATGTAGTAAATGATGATGCAATACAAACACGACTCCCTGCACTCTTTAATACAAATTGAGAGTTTTCGAATTGGATTGACAATCTTATCATATAAAGTTCCGTACTGTCCTCTATTTGATAGTAAATTTCATCTCTTTGAGAGGCGAGCAAGGTTATTTTCTTGTCACTTTGAGCTTGAGAGGAGATAACTTGATATTCGCCACCGTTTTGATAGAGCAAACGATAGGTTGAGCCATCATAATACACAGCCACAACACCTCTATCCAATCCGTCTGCATCGTCCAATATAATATAACTAGATGTAACTTCTGATGTGGAATCTTCGCTGGTCAATGGAAGAGAAAGATAAGATTTGGTTTGCTCTGCAGAGCCATCTGTTGTGGAGTAAAGTTGACTGTTTAGAGTGTAATATACTCTGCCATTCTTCATAGCAACAAGTTCTGGCTGATTGGTGTCTATCAAAATAGACCTTTCATCTCCACCTGCAAGTGGTTTTCTTACAATTTCATATGAAGAGCCTGCAGAGGTCTTTTTTACATAGAATATATCCTTTTCAACCGCTGGTCTATTTTTGCCTGCTTCCAACACATTTTGGCTGGCAACTACATAACTGGACACTCCTGAAGCAAGAGAATATTTGGAAACTTTTCCCCCTTGGCACTTTATAACGTCTATATCATTTGATTCCTTTGAAACCACAATATATGTTGCGCCATCAACATATACTACATTGAATTTGCACTTTATTGTGTATCCGTCTTCGCCATTTGAAGAAAGTTGTTCGTGAGAGGTGCCGTCTAGTTTTACTCTGTCTATTCTCACGAGCCCAGTGGTGCTGGAGCCATCACTTGCCCTAACTGTATAAGGTGTGGTGTAATAAAGCCATTCTCCACAGATATATATTTGCGCTTGTTCAAATCCGCCCACATTGTAAGTCAATATCTCTGCCCCTTGTGGAACACCGTCTTCATTCAGCACAACATTGCCGTCAGAATCCAACTTTGACCTATAAATGCCATAAATTGTTTGGGCGCTCTTTTTGTCATATTGATTGTCGTTGTTGCCTAGTTCGCTGGATGCAATATAGGCATTGGCGAAATAAATATAGTCGCCTTTGACAACGGCAGAACCCCCGTTGCCATACACAGTGTCGTCTGCATTTGGGCCAGCAGAAAGATTGATTCCGCTACAAGCAAACAACAATGCAGAGAACATAAAAATCATTGAAAATATAATAGCTAATTTCTTTTTCACTTTGATACCTCGCTAGAAACAGAAAAATGTTAACAAAAAAATAAACTTTTGTCAATACAAATGACGCACTAAATAAAATAATGATAGAAATTTTATCTATCACTACTTTATATATATTTTGCCATAATTTACCAGTTTGATTCCAAACTAATATTATTTATCTATTATTTATCAAAATCCAGTTTTATTGTTTCACCCGTTTTGGCATCTTGACAAGCAACCCAAAGTCCGTCAGAATTGGAAAATTTGAGATATTTTGCATATTCTTCTATGCTTTTTGGTGGATTTTGAGAATCACTTGAGGGTATGCCATAGCAAACATATTCTTCCTTGCCTTCGTCATCACATATAACCCCCAACTCATAGCACTCCTCGTTCCCTTCATAATTCACCTTTACCCACCTAGAGTTTGGCACGAGTTTTTCTAGTAATTCATCTCGTGGATATTGTGAAAATAATATCTCTACTTGCGGTCTTATTTGGTCATAAAACACTTCTTCTTTTTTTTCTTCTGTGGGTGTTTCTTTTTTCTCGCCAACGGCTTGATTGATAGTTGATGAATTGTCAAATATATGGCTTGTTGTAGATAAATCTTTTTCAGACAAAGAGTTTACGCTTTTTTCAACATTATCTTCACACTTTTTCACATTTTGTGTTTTATTTGTTAATTTTTCACCACTTTTTTGACTGTCACATTCTTCATAAAAAGCCTTTTTGTATCTACAATTTGCACAGGCATCATAATAGTGGCAACTAAGGTCGTCTTTTATGTTTTGGTCTATTAAATTTTCTATTTCATTGTCCGTTGCTTCTTCATACAATGTTGACCTGTCTTTTGGTGCGTCTTGCACAAAGGCTGTTTCTATCTTTCTACTTTCTTCTTCTCTCCCCCCACTGCTACACAGCAACAGTTCTGGGCAAAAGGCATTGGATACATCAACAATAGCACAAACCAGTGGCTCGTCTATCCTTAACTTGCTTTCGGCATCAAACACCCCCACCCCACCGCAAATATTCAGTGGGAATTTGCTTACCTTGCCATTTTGCTTTATCCCCACTGCAAGAGATTTGGGAAGTTCTCTCATATTATAAAATTTTATTTCACCTTTCTTGTCTTTTAGCGACAAAATTGCTTTTGCTCTTTTATCTCTGCTCCCTGACAAAATTACTGTTTTTGCCAAATTCTCCATTTTCACCTCTTATTACTCATCAAAATTGTTACAAAAAGTTGTATATAATTTATTGTAAAATATTCTGCAACAATATTTTTGCTATTTTTATGATTTTTTGTCATTTTTTGTTACAAATAAAAAAACAACTACCCTAAATAGTTGTTTTGTATATAATCTATAATTAAGAGATGACATTAAATTAGAAATTCTCCTTAAAAATTTCTTATCTTAAAAATTTTGACTTGAAGATTGTGAGCATTATGTATTTTACTAGACCCTTTTACATCTGTATCAAAGACTTTGTAATATGGGTTAAAATTTTTGCCATTTATGTTAAAACATTTGCAATTAGTGTTAAATTTTTTACCTGTTGCCCTAAGGGTTTTCAATATGTGTTAAAAATTTTGACAAAACAGATTATTTATATAGGAGATTAAACAATTCGACATAGTTTTGCACCGAAACATCTTCTGGGCGGATATCACTTCGCAAAGACAACTGTTGTAAGGCTGGTGAAATTTCGCTGTCGCAAAAGTTCATTTTTTTGAGATTATTTGCCAAAGTTTTTCTTTTCATAGCAAAGCACCCAGCAACAAATGTGTGAAATTTGTTTTGGCCTGCAATATCAAATTTATTTTTATCTAGTTCTATCTTGATAATGCAAGAATCTACATTTGGTATTGGGACAAACATTTTTCTCGACACCTGGCAAACTATTTCTGTGTTTGCAAAAGTATTTAGGATAACGCTTGGTATGCCATACTCCCTTGAGCCACAACTTGCACAATATCTTTCTCCCACTTCTCTTTGAACCATTGTAAACATTGCCTTTAGTTTGGAACTTTCAAACAAAAACTTAAAAATGATTTGTGAAGTGATGTAATATGGCAGATTTGCCACAATGTAATAATCTTCTCCTCCAAACAACGCCTCTATATCTTCCAGTTTTTGTTGCAAAATATCCCCAAAGATAATGGTTAAATTGGAGTGCTTCGATTGCAATTCTTCCAACTTTTCTGTAAGGGTTTTGTCTATTTCAAAACTCACCACTTTTTTGTATTTACCTGCCAGCACTTCGGTAAGTGTCCCCATTCCAGCGCCAATTTCTACAATGTTGCTTTGCTCTGGAATGTCAAACTTTTCCAACATACTTTTGATAAAATTCTTGTCAAAAATAAAATTTTGTCCAAACTCTTTCTTAAATCTAAAATTACTTTTATTCATCTTGTTACCTTTGTCAGTCCTTTCTAACACTTCGTCTAGTTTAGCAATTATTCCTATGCTTTGCTTGCAATATCCATAAACTTTATCCCAAACAACTTTTCTGTGTTTTCTTTTGTTTGATTTATCACAAATTCTTCGCTAATATTTTTTATTTCCGCCACCTTTTGAGCAACCAAACGGACATAACTTGGTCTGTTTATTTCTCCCCTATGTGGAACAGGCGCAAGATAAGGGCTGTCTGTTTCTATCAAAATCCTATCCATTGGCAAAAATTCAATTACTTTCAGCACATTATTTGCATTTTTGAATGTTGCAATGCCGTTGAAACTGAAATAAAACCCCATTGCCAGCAATTCCTTTGCCACCTCTACACTGCCATTGAAACTATGCACCAATCCGCCGTATAATGGTTTGTTTTTGCGTATAACTTCCAAAAAATCTCCCATTGCTTCTCTAACATGAAAGACGCAAGGCTTTTTTACTTCGTTTGCCAAATCTATTTGCTTATTTAGTGCCACAAATTGCATATCCTTTAGATTGAGGTCATAGTAGTAGTCCAGCCCAATTTCGCCTATTGCAAGCACCTTGCTATCTTTGCTTAAGGATTTCAACTGCTCTATAATTTTATCGTCAAAATTCTCCACTTCGTGCGGATGGATACCCACTGTGGCATAAGTGTTGGGCAATTTATGAGCCAGTTCTATACACATTTTGCTGTGCTGTATGGTGTCGGCACTTAACACGCAAGATGTGTTTCCTTTTTTTATATCCTCAAATACCTGCTCTTCAATTTCTTTCATTTTTTCGTCATACAAATGACAATGTGCATCTACTATCATAGCAGTAATATATCACATTTTACTCACTTTTCAAACAATTTATAATAAAATATGTTTGCATAATGAAAATTGCAAAAACATAACAATTTATTATGAACAAGATATGGTTTTGGTTGATTGCATGCAGTATGTGCATTCTTCTTTATATAAATCCCGAGATAGTGCTTCCATCAATGCTACAAGCCAGCGAAAGTACTCTAAAACTCTGCCTAAAATTGTGTGCTATTTATTCTGTTTGGATGGGGATATTGCAAGTTATGGAAGATAGTGGCATAAATAAAAAATTGTCCAAGCTACTCCGCCCTGTTACAAAAAAAATATTTGGGCCACTGGATGACAAAACCAACGAACTGGTCTGTATGAATATATCTTGCAATATACTTGGCATGGGCGGGGCTGCTACACCACTTGGAATGAAAGCCATGCAACGAATGGATGACGGCAGTGGCAAGGCAAATAGAGCAATGATAATGCTAATTATCTTTGCATCAACCTCCATGCAGATACTTCCTACAACAGTTATTGGGCTTAGGATAACAGCGGGCAGTGCGTCAGCCAGCGACATTATGCTGGCAACTATTATTTCGGCAGTATTTACAACAGCAGTTGGGATTGCAATAGCATTGATTATTGAAAAGCTTAAAAATATAAAAAGGAGAAATAAATGAGCATTTATCTTCTCCCTGTTCTTATTTTATCTATATTTGTTTATGCCAAGATAAAGAAAGTGAATGTTTACAACAGTTTTATTGGTGGAGCAAAACAAAGCATAGGCATAGTGGTCGGGATATTCCCTTATCTCGTTACCATTATGATAATGGTGGAACTGATAAAAATAAGTGGACTAGCCTCCCTTATGGCAAAAGTTGTTTCGCCAATCTTCAATACTCTTGGTATCCCTACAGAATTGTGCGAATTGGTGCTGTTAAAGCCTTTTAGTGGAAATGGAAGCCTTGCAATATTAAATGATATATTTGCTCGCTATGGGGTGGATAGTTATGCTGGAAGGTGCGCCAGCGTTATTGTGGGCAGTTGCGACACTGTATTTTATGTAACTACACTTTATTGTTCCCAAACACAAGTAAAACGCCTGTCCTATGCCGTCCCTGTTGCCTTATTAGCCACCCTTCTTGGAGCCATTGTAAGTTGCCTTCTTTGTAGGGTTATTTAGACATTGTCAAATGTAATCTTGCACCCCTCCCTGCCCCCTTTGCAAAACTCCGCAAGAAGAAGTTGACAATCTTTATCACCAGTGCAAACAAATTTTAACTTTTTACACGCAAGGTCATTTTCTTTTGCGCAGGAAAGCAATATCTGCACTCTTTCTGCCGGGAAACTTACAAACAGTTTGCCACCACACCTCAGCAATCTTGAACAAACTGTCATCACTTCGCTTATATTTGTCTTTTGTTCATACTTTGTGGACAAATACTTTTTGTTTATTTTTTCAATATTTTGTGGCACTGGATAATATGGCGGATTGCATACAATTTTGTCCACCTTGCCACATCCTAGTTTTTCAGTGGCATATTTTAGGTCGATATTCAAAAAATCCACATCTTTTATGTCGTTGGCTTGCAGGGTTCTTTTGGACATATCCCAAAGGTCGCTATCTATTTCCACCCCAACAATTTGTTTTGGGTGATACTTTTCATGACACAAAATAGACACCACCCCACTGCCAGAGCACAACTCCACAACATTATCTTTATGCCCCATTTTTGCGAAATTGGCAAGCAAAACACTATCTGCAGAAAAACAATATCTACTTCGATTTTGAATAATATAAATATCATTTAGTTGCAAATCATCAAAAATTTCGCCTTTTTTTAGCATTTTTTGAGCATTATCTATCATTTTTGTTCCTGTGGTTTGTTTGGCTTGAAATGTGGCTTTTTATTTTTATGTTTTTGGCTAGGCTCTAAATGGGTAGATTTTTTTGCACTTTGAGGCTGGTCGTTTTTGTTTCCGTCATTTTTAGTAGAGTTTTGACTTTGTTGAGGTTGAGGAGATTTTTTGTCTGCAACTTGTTTTGCAAAAATATCCATTGGATAGTCTTTTATTTGTATCGAGCCATCTTTTGTTTGAAGTTTTACAGAAACCTGTTGCTTTAAGACATTTTGATAAACAACCATACCTAGTCCGTCTGGAGTTTTTACTTCGGAGTTTAATTTTGGCATAGCAGATAGTGTTTCGCAATAATATGGGTCCTCATATTCTAGGCAACACATAAGGCGTCCGCATGCACCACTTATTTTTGTTGGGTTTAGTGCAAGCCCTTGATTTTTTGCCATTTTCATAGAAACTTTTTCAAAGTCCTTGAGGTGAGAGGCACAGCAACACACTCTCCCGCATATTCCTATTCCGCCGACCATTCTCGCTTGGTCCCTTGTGCCTATTTGTCTTAGTTCTATTCTTGTTTTTAGGGTGCTTGCCAGTTGCTTAACCAGCTCTCTAAAGTCCACTCTGTTGTCGGATATAAAGTCTATAATCACCTTGCTTGTGTCAAAGGAATATTCGGCATTGACAATGTTCATATCAAGCCCCAGTTGCTCTACCAATTTTTTGGTCAACAAAATTGCTTCATGCTCTTTTTCGCAATTTGCTTCGTTTTTCTCTTTATCTCCTACAGTTGCTTTCCTTATAACTCTTTTCAAGCCTTTATTGTCTATGTTGTAGTCCACATCAACCCTTTCAACAGTGCCAAAACTTTGCCCCAAAGGGCTTTCTACAATAACCTTATCTCCCACCTTAAGTGGTTCTGTGGATAAATATGTATATGTTTTTGGGTTTATCCTAAACCTTACATCAACCTTTTGTTGCATAATACTTAACCTCCAATATATATAAT
The DNA here is from genome assembly GCA_051883495.1 of Christensenellales bacterium. GTDB lineage: Bacteria > Bacillota > Clostridia > Christensenellales > UBA1242 > UBA7862. The sequence goes on along the minus strand of JBJETV010000017.1, from coordinate 106,178 downwards.
AACAACTCGTCCATCAACACCGTTTGATTGCAGTTAAATTCCATTTGTTTTTTCGTTTCACACAGTTTTCTAATAATTTTGTCAACGCAATCGCAATCAAAGTCTTCGGCAAGAATAGTTATATCCTCAACCAAATTTTTGTTTTGCAAAAGGTCTTCCCTGCCCAATCTAAACAGCATAATATCTCTAAAAATAGATTCAAAAATATTGATGACAACAGCAAATTCCTCTTTGTTGGAAGAGAGTTTTGTTGTATAAGAAATAAGTTGTGTGCTGTTTTTCATATTCTTTAGGGTATCTAGGCAACTAGCAAAGATATTTTGAAAATTTTGGTCTTTGGAATAGTCCAGTGCCTTAGTCAAATTTCCCTGTGCTATATGCACAATATTTTCCGCCTTTTGACCGTCCATATCATTCAGTATTTGCCTTATAAAGTTGTTATCCAGTGGTTGAAGATGCATTTTTTTGCACCTAGACATAACGGTCGGCAAAACTTTGCTACTATTACTCACTCCCAATATAATATAAGCGTTTTTTGGTGGTTCTTCCAAAATTTTTAGCAGTTTGTTTTGTGCCTGAATTGTTGCATTTGAAAAGTTTTTTAGCACAAAAATCTTCTTGTCACTTTCCACTGGCGAAAGATAAATATTTTCAATCAAATCTTTTATGTCATCAACCAAAATGCTCTTGCCATTTTTTGGATAAATTCTAAGGTCGGCATGAGATAGCGCATTGACCTTTTGACAGGCAAGACATTTGCCACACGAAAGGGTTCCCTGCTGGCACAAAAGGTGGCGAGCAAACATAAACATAAAGTTGTTGAGATAGACCTCATCACTTGATTCAAACAAAAAAGAATTGCAATCGGTTTCTCCACTGCAAAGCGAAATATATTGCTGTTGCTTCTCTATTATCTCTCCAAATTCTATCATCAAAGTTATTTCCACCAAGATTTTAGCACAGTTTGAACATTTTAACAACAAAAAAATAAAGGTCACACATTTTTGTGCAACCTTTATGCTATAAACATTTGCTTTATGCCTTTATTTCCAAAATCTTCATTCTGATTGTAGAATTGTTGTTTTGTGGAAGGACAACATTTATCTGTTCTCCCACCTTTTTGCCGATTAAGGCTTTGCCCACAGGGCTTTCGTTGGATATAATTCCATTTGCTGGGTCGCTTTCGGTTGCGCCAACAATTTTATAAACAACTTCGTCATCAAAATCAAGATCCAGCAATTTCACTGTGCATCCAACACTTATTTTGTTGGTGTCAATCTTCTTGCTGTTGATAATTTTTGCATTGCGAAGGGTGCTTTCAATTTCATTAATTTGTGCTTCAAGGTTGGCCTGCTCATCTACTGCTGCGTCAAATTCGGAGTTTTCACTCAAATCGCCAAAATCCCTAGCGACACCAATTTTGACTGCAACTTCTTCTCTTTTTGTAGTTTTTAGGTAATCAAGTTTTTCTTGCAACTGTTTATAGCCTTCTTTGGTTAAAAAAACTTCTTCTTCCATTTTTGCCTCCTCTGTGACAAAGTTTCTCTAAAAAAATGCGCATTGCCAAAAGCAACACCCATTTCCTTTATTTACTTTGCCCATAAAGTATAGTATTTTAAGTATTGTATGTCAAGTAAATAAAAATAATTCACAAAAATAAATTCTTTTAATTTTTTTTTGCTACAAAATAAAATGTAAAATATAATTCTTCACTCTCAAAGATAGGGACTACTATTCAACATTTCCCTATTTTTATCATATTATCAAAAAATATAATCTAATTGTCAAAAATATAATCTAAAACTTTTGGCCCATGGCAATGTATTGCAATAATCCTGTCGAAGTAGTTTAATAACATAAAAACTACGCTTATGTATATTCCACTAAAGATAAATCAAAAAACTTTTATCTATTTTGCATCTACAATTCTCCAAACAAATTGCATAAACACTTTATCTTTTCCAAAATGTTTGTTATACTTTAACTTGAAATTTAATTTTGTTAATTTCACGATAAATTGAACAACATCATTATAAAATTGAACAGCAAAAATAATGCAAATATTACAATGAAACAAGGAGATAAGATATGCTTAGAATTTGGGCAAAGGTTATGAATAAAGATAAAATATTATGCGACACAGTGTTTAGCGCTGATGAAGATTTTGACTTTGAAAAATTTTTCACCTACACTGCGGAGATTTGCCACGAACTTGACATAGCCACCCCCGTAATTCTATCCAAACACATCTTCCACTTCCTAAATTTTCACAACACCACCTTCCTCCCACAAGACTTCCCCGAGGAAGTAGCCTTTTCCCGTCTTGTGCTGGAAGATATTACGGAGTGAAATTCAAAAGGACTTTATATTTATAATAATATGTTGCTTTAATAGATTATTGAAATTACCAATATTACAGCACCATTAAATCTGTCTACTGATATTATTTATCTGAATTGAGAAGATAAAATAGACTTAGTAGTTCGTAGTTGAAACTATATTCGGCATTTAGGGCTTGGTCTAGTGGGATTTCAAAGACGTCTTTGCCTTTTATGCCTATGGCACAGTTGAATATGCCTTTTTCTGCCAGTTCCACTGCTCGCACACCAAATTGCATAGCAAGGGTTTTGTCTTCTACAGAAGGAGAGCCTCCTCGTTGGGTGTAGCCCACTATGGAATATCTAAACTGAACACCTGTTTGCTGTGTCAACTTTTCGGCAAGAGATACAATGTCAAACAACTTTTCCGCCACCACTATTGTTGGTGGTGTTTTCTTGGTTTCAAGGTGGTGATGCACCTTTTGCAAAAGTTCTTGTTCACTCATTGGTTTTTCTGGCACAGCAACTATATCACATGCTGTTGCACTGGCAGAATAAAGTGCTATATCTCCACAATATCTTCCCATAACTTCAAACACAACACCCCTATCCATTGCCTGCATTGTTTGTTTTACATTTTCCACATAATTGCACACATTGTTTACTGCGGTGTCAAAGCCAAGGCATTTGTCTGTGTATCTCAAATCGTTGTCTATGGTTGCAGGGATTGCAATAATATTAACCCCTCTATCTCTTAGTAGTTGTGCGCCATGATAACTGCCATCACCACCGATTACTATAAGCACATCTACATGGTTGGCTTTTAGATTTTGGACACACTTGTCCAGCACATTTTGGTTTTGAAATTGTGGAAATCTTGATGTTTTGAGTATAGTCCCGCCATAAGAGGAAATATTCTCCACATCCTCCAATGTGAGTGGGATAAATTTGTTTTCATACAAGCCCTTATATCCTTGCAAAACACCCACCACTTTCATCTTTCTAAAAGTAGCAACTCTTGTAATTATATTTATGGTTGCATTCATTGCTTGACAGTCGCCACCGCTGGTCAAAACTGCTATTTTTGATACTCCCATATATTCCTCCTAAATAAGTTTTATATTTTCGTCATCAATTAGGGCATGAAGTTCGTTTAGCAAATAATCACTTGGATTTATCATAAAGTTAAGTTTGAATGCCCTGCCCAAACTTTCGCACTTAACAATAACAGGTGTCGTGCCTGGATAACTTTTTAGCACAGCCAAGATATTTTCGTGCGTAAGTGAATTTTGAGTGTCGTATTTTAGATAAAGTGTATGAGTTGCTTTTGGTGCTTGCATTGTTGGTTGCTCCACTACAAGATTGTCCTCGTGCACCAGTGGTTCAATTTTGTCTGCAACGATGCTAACATCTTCGCCGTTTCGAATGGACACCTTGCCAGTGATTTTTATAAGGCTATCCTCCACCAACATTTCTCTATATCTTTCATACACTTTTGGTGGAATCATACTCTCAAATGTTCCATAAACATCTTCTATGGTTACTATTGCCATTTCTTTGTTGGTTGCTTTGGTGAAAACCTTTTTTACACCTTCCAAACTGCCACCACACACCACTCTCATTCCGTCTTCTATAAGCACTTCGCCTTGGCTTTCATCTGGCACATCATCTTCCTCATCACTAGATTCTTCCTTTTCCAAACTTCCTAGCATAGACGAATTGAAGTTAAACCTTTCAAATTCGTCCATATAATTTTCGAGTGGATGTCCCGAAAGATATATTCCCAGCACTTGTTTTTCAAATTTCAATTTGGCTTGTTTTGCATACTCTGGGATGTCTGGCATTTTTACATAAGTTTTTGCTCCTTGGTTTAGGTCTGGGTTGTCAAACAAACTAAACTGCCCTGTGGCTCGATTTTTCAAATCTTTTGCAACCACTTCCATAACAAGTTCATATACACTCATCATTTGCGACCTTGCTACTCCAAAGCAGTCAAAAGCGCCACTTAATATCATACTCTCGATACACCTTTTGTTTGCTCCTCCACCTTGAGTTCTCTCCACAAAGTCATACAAATCCTTGTATTCTCCAAACTTTTGCCTATTTGCAATTATTTCTTCCACCACTGCTATACCCACATTTTTAAGGGCAGCAAGGCCAAATCTAATTTTTCCATCTTCCACACTAAAATATGCTTCACTTTTATTCACATCTGGTGGCAAAACTTCTATGTTATGTTGCCTGCAATAGACTACGTATTTGGTTATTTCGTCAATAGAAAAAATCCTGTCGTTTAGCACAGCCACCATAAATTCCACTTCATAGTAGCATTTTAGATAGGCAGTTTGGTATGTTATATAGGCATACGCAGCAGCGTGAGATTTGTTAAAGGCATATTTTGCAAAGTCTTCCATATCTGCAAAAACTTTCCTTGCAACATCTTCTGGCACTCCTCTTTTTAGCGCACCATCTATGCTCTTTTGCCCTTTTGGGTCTTGCCAGCCGTAGATAAATTTTTCCTTTTCGGCAGCCATTTTCTCCACTTTTTTCTTACCCATAATACGCCTAACATTATCGGCTTGTCCAAGGGAATATCCTGCCATTGCCTGCACTATCTGCATAACCTGCTCTTGATAGACAATAATCCCGTATGTTGCCTCCAAAATTGGACGCAAACACTCGTGGTCGTATTTAATTTTTTCTGGGTGGTGTTTGTTGTCCACATAGGCATCAATATATTTCATTGGTCCCGGACGGTAAAGCGACACCCCTGCTATTATATCTTCCAAACAGTCTGGGCGAAGCTTTTTCATAAAGCTTTTCATTCCACCACTTTCAAGCTGGAATATTGCATCTGTATTGCCCGATGCTATAACCTTAAAAACATTTGGGTCGTCATATTCCATGTTATAAAAATCTATATCTACACCATGAATTTTTTTGACCAATTTGATAGTTTTGTCTATATCTGTCAAGTTGCGCAAGCCCAAAAAATCCATCTTAAGAAGCCCCAAGTCTTCCAATTCTATCATGGAATATTGTGTTGCAATTTCATCACCATTTTTGGCAAGTGGAACATAATTGTCCACTGGCTCTGGTGCAATCAAAATACCGCAAGCATGGGTTGATGCCTGCCTTGGCATTCCCTCCACCTTGATACTCATATTTACAACTTTTCTTATTGCGTCATCTTCATCATACAACTTTCTTAGGCTTGGGATAATATATTTGTCGTTTGCCTCATCTCCTGTTGTGCCAAAGTAATATTTTAGCACAGGAGGTTTCTTTATCCCTTCTGGCAATTTTGCTGGGATTTCTTTGCAAATTTTGCTTACGTCATACAGTGGCAATCTCATCACTCTGCCCACATCTCTTATTGCATTTTTGGCAGCGATTGTGCCGAATGTGCCGATATACGCAACGTTTTCTTTGCCATACTTTCTCTTGGCATATTCAATAACTTCCCTACGTCTGTCATCACTAAAATCCACGTCAAAGTCGGGCATTGAAACACGTTCTCTGTTTATAAATCTTTCAAAAAGAAGATTATATTTGATTGGGTCAACCATAGTTATACCCGAGGTATAAGCAACAATGCTCCCTGCGCCACTTCCACGACCTGGGCCAACAGGAATATTATTTTGCTTTGCATAGTTTATATAATCCCACACAACCAAGAAGTATTCCACAAAGCCTTGCTCTCTAATAATATCCAATTCGTAGTCTGCACGAGCCTGAATCTCTGGTGTTAGATTTGGATATTTTTTCTTAAGTCCGTCATAACAAAGTTTTTTCAAAAACTCAAATGAAGTCATACCCTCTGGCACGTATTTTGGAATAAAATTTTCGTTGTCCCTTAGGCAACAGCCATCTGGTATAGTGGATATATCTTTGTGGCTCTTTGTCTTGATTGTAACAAAGCATTTGTCTGCAATCTCTTGTGGAGTATCAAGGGCTTCTGGATAAGCGCCCAGCGCTTGTTCCATTTCTTCCCTAGATTTTACATAAAACTCATCAGTTGCAAACTTAAATCTATCTGTGTCATCAATGTTTTTGTTCATTGCTATACACATCAACACGTCCTGAACTTCGGCATCTTCTTTTTTTATATAATGCACATCATTGGTGGCGACAGTTTTCACTCCAAGTTTTTTTGCCAATTCGTTTAGTGGTTCCAATATCTCTATTTGTTCTGGCAGACCATGATTTTGAAGTTCGATATAAAAATCTCCCTCGTCAAACATATTTTTTAGCCTAAGCCCCAATTTGTATGCCTCGTCAAATTGTCTAGCCAACAGTGCTTGTGGTATATGGCCAGCAAGACAAGCACTGAGGCATATAAGCCCATCGGAGTGTTGTTCCAAGACATCATAGTCTATCCTTGGCTTGTAATAAAATCCTTCCTTGCAGGCTATGCCGTTTAGTTTCAGTAGATTTTTGTATCCTTGATTGTTCTTTGCAAGCAAAATGATATGGCCTGTATCCTCTCTGCCAGTTTTGTTAAATCTATCATGTGCAATGTAAAATTCACAACCAATAATAGGCTTTATGCCATTTCTGTAACATTCGGCATAAAAAGTCAAAGCACCAGCCATTGTTCCGTGGTCGGTTATTGCTACTGCGTTTGCGCCTTGTTCTTTCACTGTTTGAACCAGTTGTTTAACTTTTGCTGCGCCATCAAGAAGGCTGTATTCTGTGTGATTGTGAAGATGAATAAATGTTTTCATAATGTTCCTTTGTCTATTTTATCTGCTATTTTGATTATTCTAGAAAATTGATGATTGATTCCGCTTTTAGTTATAGGTGTCTTTGTAAGTTTTGTCAAGTTGTCCAAAGACTCTTCTGGGTTTGCAAGCCTCAAAAGGCACAATTCCCTAAGGTTTATTGGCAAGGCTTCCAGCCCAATAGTGTCTTGTATCTTCCTTATTGCCATAACTTGACGGATACTTGCATTGATTGTTTTTGTTATATTGGCATTTAGACAATTATTTTGCCTATTTATATTGTTTCGCACCTCTCTTATCGTCATTTCATTTTGCAATTTCAAAAGGCATTTCGTTGCACCAACTATGGCAAAAAGGTCGCTTATTTTCTCCGCTTCCTTTATGTATAGCACATAAAGATTGTTTCTAATATTCTTTTTGTTTGTTATACCCAAAGAGAACAATAGGTTGGACACATCATCTGCAAAACTTTCACTAACAAAGGCAAATTCCCAATGATAACCGCAAAGTTTTCGTATTCTATCTCCACTGGACAATACAATATTTGAAGTAGAACAAGTGGCAAAAACCCCCTTGAGATAAGTCCTGGCACAACAGTCATTTTCTATTATGTGCTCGTCCAAACCAGGAACAAGGGAAAAATCTCCCCTTGCATTTGACCTTGCTATGCCACAATCAAATAGTAGTCTATTGGTGCAACTTTGGGGTAAGGAAATAACATATCTAACTGCCTTGTTTATGTTGGTGTCTTCGTCAATTTTCATTTCGGCATATTCACCATACAGGGTTTTTAGACAATCATTTACGACATCATAAACCTTGTCCACATCAGTTTTTAACTCTACATAGATATTTTTACCACTTTTAGTCAGTTCTCCGCACGAATGGATAACAGCCGACAAAAAAGCAAGTTTGCAACATTCATTTTCGATTGGGGCTTCTAGACACTCTAACTTGGCTTCGTGAGCAAAAGACATTTTGTTCTCCTATCTTAAAATTTCAATCTCTTCAACAAGCATTATATCATATTTTTTACAAACTGTTTCTTTTATTTTACAAATTATCCAAAAAACATTGCTAAATTTTGCGTTACCTGTTTTATTTATGATAAAACCGCAATGTTTGGTGGAAATTTCTGCTCCTCCACGGCAAAGTCCTTTTAACCCACAACTCTCAATAAGCACAGGTGCAAAATTATCCTTTGGCTTTTTGAACACACTGCCAGCACTTCTGTAGTTGTGAGGTTGCAACTTTCTTCTCGTTTTTAACACTTCAAAACTCTTTTTCTCTACCTCTTCTCTTTTTGCCTTTTGCAACTTCAAAACAACTTTTAGTATAACAAAATTTTTGTCTGAAAAATAACTATGTCTGTATGAAAAATCTAGACTCGCAACACTTTTTTTGCAAATTTTTATCCCATCAAAATAATAAACACAATCTACAACATCTTTCATTTCTCCGCCAAAGCTTCCGCTGTTCATCTTTATAGCCCCACCCACACTGCCCGGGATTCCATAACTCCACTCCAACCCTGACAAGCAGTTTTCCATCGCAACATTATTAAGCCTTACAAGGCTTTCCCCTGCACCGCAAACAACTTTTTCGCCACGAATTCTTATACCTTTTATGTTGTTTTTGATAACAACCAAATCATGAAATTGGTCGCTTGCCAAAAGATTGCTCCCCAGCCCCAAAACAAAATATCTAATTCCTTCCCTATTCAAAATCTTGACCAATCTAATTATATCAGAAGGTTTTTCTACTTCAACATAAACAGCAATCTTTCCACCAATGCCAAATGTGGTGTGATTTCTAAAATACTCATCTGTTTTGAACTTCAAATGAGGGAACTCTTGTTGCAATAGTTTTAGACAACTTTTTGTTTTTGACTTGCTCATATTGTTGTATATGAAAAAATATCTTTATCCGTCATAAAAATCAAAAAAAATATACTTTATAAATAATATTTTTCGACTTTTTCTAAATTCGGGGATAGCAGTTTACCCCGTAATATAAGCACTTTATAAGGTTTTCGCCATTGTGAAGCCAAAACAAGAATAACTTCAGTGTGTTTGACTTTTATTTTTCCTTTTGCCACGAAAAAAGCAGGGTCCGAAAACCCTGCTTCTATTCGACAAATTGGGATTGTCATTTACCGCTTTTGTACAAAAAACAATCTTCATCGTGTGAATATATCACACCGATTGCCTGTAAATAGGAGTATATAATAACCGAACCGACAAATGTCATGCCTCTGCGTTGCAAATCCTTTGAAATGGCGTCTGATAAATCATTTGTGGTTTTATCGGTTTCGTAAATCGTTTTATCATTGGTGAATGTCCTTAAATAGTTATGAAAAGAGCCATATTCACAGCAAATTTCCTGGAAGATTTTACTATTATGGATACTGGCAGTTATTTTGCGCTTATTTCTTATAATACCTTTGTCGCTTAATAAATCGTTTATTTTATTTTCGTCATAAGCACTTACTTTGTCGACATCGAAACCGTCGAATGCTTTTCTAAAATTTTCCCGCTTATTGAGAACACATTCCCAGGACAGACCTGCCTGGAAAGATTCCAATATCAACATCTCATACAAATATTTCTCATAAAAATTCGGAACACACCATTCCTCATCATGATATTTTACATAGAGGTCATTTTTCAGATTACACCATTTGCATCTTGTTTTATTATCCATATTCATGCACCTTCGTCAAATTCAAGTTTGTCTAATACTTATTATATTCGGAGTGTAGTGGGAAATCAATTCCCCTGTACTCCTTATTTACACTATCAATGTAGAAGGAAAGAGGTGATGATATGCTCAATGAAAAAGTCTTCTACTGTGCGGCTTTTCGCCACTCCAAGAGGTTTTGAAGATGCGGATTTAGACCTGAGATATTCAATAATCTGCTGTTCGTTCATTTTCTCAATTTCCATAAAAATACCTCAAAAGTTAAGAAAATAATTCTTATTTGTATATATTGTAAAAAATTTTGTCGAAAAACTCAAGCATTTTACCCATATGTTGTATTAAAAAGCACAAAATCTACAATTTATACATTATTTATGGGGAAATATAGCATCTCCCTGATTTAGAAAAAGTCGATATTTTTGCAAAAAAAAAGCCAGAGATTTACCCTGACTTGCAAGATGCTAATTTTTGCACAAATTTTCTAATGCCTTTGTTTGTTCAATTTCAATTTCCTTTTTTGATACAAAGGCAGAAATGCTTTTTAGCGGTTTTTGTAGGGTATTTTCAAATTCTCCCATAAAATCCCCTTCATAAATTTTGCTGTTTGTAACCGAAAAAAGTCCAATAGAAGATAAATCTCTTTGTGCTTCTTCTTGCAACAAAAATTTTGCAAAAGAAGTGGCGACTTCACCTTTCACTCCGCTTGCCAATCTACTAATGCCCACATACTGAATAAGGTCGCTGTATCCAGAAAGATAACTATATACACAAGGAGATATGCTCCCTATTTGTTCTCTGTTTTTTATCCTAGCGACATCCCTTGCAGTGCCGACTAAACTCTTTGTTTTTTTATTCAAAAATGTTGTGTAGGCCAAATAGGAAGAACTTTCTATCGTCAAGTCTTGCATAGAAAGAGTTATCCCACACTCCGCCAAAGCTTGTGCTGGATTATCATTCCCTGTGCCAAAAACACAACCATTTATGTTTTTCTTTCCACCGGCTTGAGATTTTAGTTTGTCTGTAAGGTTTTCGTCATTGGCTGTTAAATTTTCATAAGAAATCACTGCATATCCCGAAAGAATGTAAGGATATGCGTATATTTTGCCGTCTATCATGGCATTTTTTTGCAGGTCATCTCTTATGTTATTGATTTTTTTTAGAGGTTGGAGTTTACTCTTTAGTTTTTCCCCTGCACCTACACCAAAGGAATACATGTCCGCCTCATAACCATGCTCCATATTCAACTCAAACTCATCTAAAGACATAGTAGTGATGCTAATAAAAAAATTATTGTTCTCTTTATTAAACTTTTGAGCCTGTCTTTTAAGATATCCCTCTCTGCTGGCACTACCACCCTCAAATGTTTCTACATGACACAAGTCCAAAACAACTTTTGTGTTGCTTTCTAGGTTCAAAAATTGATTTAGATTAAGTTTGAAATTCTTTTCTCTAAATAGATATACAGGCGAAATTGCTACAAATGCTATCCCAAAAAAAACAAATACAAACCGCCAAAAGTTTGATGATAAAAAAATATTCAAAATCTTCTTAAATACTTTTTGCAATCTCTACTCCTATTTTTGCATAGAAAAACCGCATAAATATTTTTATGCGGTTAAATAACTAAAATAAAACCTATTAACAACTTTTTGTGTAAAAAATTGATTATTTGATTTCTTTTAATTTCTCCATTATTTCATTTGCAAGTTTTGGAGTTATTCCACTAACACTGACCAATTCTTCCGAAGTGGCCTTTTTCATACGTTTAACACTCTTAAATTTTGCAATTAAATTTTCCTTTTTTACCTTTCCCAACCCTTCTATTTCATCAAGGATACTGGTTACTTGTTTTTTCTTTCGTAGTGACCTATGGAATGTTATCGCAAATCTATGTGCTTCATCTCTCACTTTTTGAAGAAGTTTTAGTGCATCGTCATCTTTGGACAACTTTACAGATACAGGGTTGTCCTCTACAAATATTTCTTCTTGCTCTTTTGCAAGACTTATTACGTCTATGTTTTGATTGTAAGTTTTTATAAGTTCCCTACAAGTGTTTATTTGCCCTTTGCCACCGTCAATCAAAATGACGCTTGGCACACTTGAAAAACTTATATCATCACTTTTCAACTTTTCTAGTCGCCTTGTTATACTTTCCTTCAAACTTTCAAAATCGTTTGGACCAACGACTTCTTTAATCTTAAACTTTCTATAATGTTTAGATGCTTTTGAGCCATTGATAAACACCACCATACTGCACACCGAACTTGTGCCAGAAATGTTGGAAATATCGTAGCCCTCTATTCTAAGAGGCAAGTTTCTAAGACCCAATTTTTGTTGAAGTGATTGCAAAATCTCCAATTTTTTGGATTTTTTCTTGACATCAAGTTCACAGTTTTTGGACAAATATTCTTCTGCATTGTTTTTTGCCTGAGTCAAAAGTTGTTTGTTTGCACCCTTTTCGCCCACGACTACTTCAATGTTTTTGCCATGTCTTTTGGACAATTCTTTGAACAACGCATCGTCCAAATCTATGTGTATTGGCAGTAGAATTTTGTCTGGAAGGAGATTGCTCATCATATAATATTGAGTTAAGAAAGATATGAGCATTTGCTCGTCATCAATTTGAGAATTGTCAAAATTGTAGTGGCTAACCCCCATCATTTTGCCATCTCTTATGATAAGCACGCTAAACACATAAAACAAATCACTTTTTGCCAAGCCAAATACATCAATATTCGAAGTGTTAGTAAGTGCGGTTACACTCTTTTCGTTCAACCTTGTAAGCATTATTTTCAAATCTCGCAATTTGATTGCCAGTTCAAAATTCTCCACTGCCACCGCTTGTTCCATTTTTTCACATATAATTTTGTAAACAGTATCTTCTTTCCCACTCAAAAAGTCATAAACTTTGGGCAAAATACTCCTATATTCTTCTTTGGTAATCTTACACATACAAGGCGCAGAGCATAATCCCAAGGAGTAGTTGAGGCAAGCCTTGTGCATTTTGTTGTTGTCTTTTATTTTTTTGCTACAAGTCCTTATTGGATAGGCATAATTTACGGCATTTATTATTTCATTTGGGTTTATGTTGAAATATGGACCAAAGTATTTTGCCCCATCTTTTTTCACTTTCCTAACAACTTCCAACTTTGGAAAGTCCTCGTTCATATTTATTTTGATATATGGATATGTTTTGCTGTCCTTTAGGAGAATGTTATAAAAAGGTTGATGTTTTTTTATCAGGTTACACTCCAACATCAAGGCATCGAGTTCCGAATTTGTAAGTATGTAATCAAAGTCTGCAATTTGCGAAACCATACTTTTTACTTTGTCTGCATGATTGTTGCCCACAAAGTATTGGCTAACCCTGTTTTTCAATCTTTTGGCTTTACCTATGTAAATAATGTTGCCAAATTTATCTTTCATGATGTAAACACCAGGTGAAAGTGGCAATTTGCTAATTTTTTCTTTTATGTCCATTTTTCCCTCGGCAATATTTTAGCACAAAAAAATACAAATCAAAAGTATTTTTTGTTATTTTGACTGGTTTATCATACACGAAACATCACTCATAAGGTTTTCTATCCCACTTCCTGCAAGGCTATACACAATGCTTTTGCCACTACGGAAGTTTTTGACCGCACTGCAATTTTTCAATAATCGCAGTTGATGACTAAGTGTTGTTTGATTGAGATTTAGGACTGTCGCTAGGTCGCCAACACACATATCCCTTAACGATAGTGCCGTCAAAATCTTCAACCTTGTGGGGTCGGCATAAATGGCAAAAATATCAGCCATATCACAAAAAGTCTTTGAATTTGGCAAAAACCATTTTATATCTTCCAAATACTCCACTGAACTTTCTTCACAATTTTGTCGCAACTCTACCCTCCATATCATATACTACTTAAAATCTTTCAACTTCTCTTTTGCAAGGTTTTGTTGTGCAAATTTTAGCCATTCAACTACAAAATACATTACATAAATCATTTTGAAAGGCTAAAATATGATTGTATCTTTATTGTAGCAGTTTGAAGATACACTAGCAACAAACATTTGTTACGACATTTGGCAAAAAAGAATCTAAAAAAGATAATTTTGTTGTTTGGAGGACAAAATGAGCACAAACTATCTGCTTTTGGTACTTTTAATTTCCATTTTTACTTCTGCAACCGGCACAGACCTCAACACCAATACAAACTTCCTTTTACTTTTGCTGTTGGCTCTGGCCGGCAATAATTCCTCATCATGTGGTTGCCCTTGCAGAGGCTCAAGAGTGTTTTAAGCACCTTTCAAGTTAGCTAAAGAATTTTTAGCACTCCTTCCCTTACAATCACAAGAAAAAACCGTGAAGAAACTTCAAATTTCCCACGGTAATTTTTTCATATTATTTTGCAGGCACCAAGCCCACTTTTTTATACACCTTTCGCAAGGTTTTTCTTGCAATTTCGCTTGCTTTTTCTGCCCCTTCTTTCATAAGTTTATCCAAATAGTCCTTGTCTGCAAGCAGTTCTTTCAGTTTATTTCTTACAGGGGTAAGTTTTTCGATAACACTTTCGGCGGTCTGAGTCTTCAATTCACCATATCCACACCCCTCAAAATGTTCTTCTGCCTCTTTTATAGATATTCCCTTCATAATGGAATAAATAGTCAAAAGGTTGGACACTCCAGGTTGCTCTTCACAAAATTTAATTCTACCCAAACTATCTGTAACCGCACGCTTAAACTTTCTTCTTATGGTGTCATCATCGTCATCAATAAACACCACATTGTTTTCATTGTCATCTGTTTTGGACATCTTCTTTGTTGGGTCTGCAAGCCCCATAATTTTTGAGCCTGTCTTGCCTATAACCCCACGAGGAATAGTAAATGTTTCGCTGTAGCGAGAATTAAATCTTTCTGCAATATCTCTGCAAATCTCTACATGTTGAAGTTGGTCTTTGCCAACTGGGACAACGTCTGTGTTGTATAACAAAATATCCGCTGCCATCAACATTGGATAAGCAAACAACCCCACAGTAACATTTTCGCCTTTACCCTTGTGATCCTTGAATTGTGTCATTCTGCTTGCTTCTCCAAAATATGTCATACAGTTCATAATCCACGCAAGTTCTGCATGCTCATGCACGTGAGATTGGCAATATATAATACTTTTTTCTGGGTCTAGACCGCATGCAAGAAAGGTTGCATATTGAAGATATGTATTTTTCCTTAAATCTTCTGGCTTGTTTGCAACTGTCAGCGAATGAAGGTCTGCAATGGCAAAAATACAGTTGTAATTGTCTTGCATTGTCTTCCAGTTGTTTATTGCTCCTATAAAATGCCCGAGAGTTAGCCTGCCAGTAGGTTTTACTGCGCTATAAATATTTTCCATTTTGACCTCCTATTTTATTATTTATCTAATACTTTAATATATAAAAATTAATTGAAAAAATTTTTTAATCAACTGTAATATAAACATACTATAATTTTAATCAAATATAGTCTAAACCAAATGCAATATTAATCAACTATAATATCTATAAACCATAACTCTAATTAACTAGAGTATTAATCGACTATAATAAACCATAATTTTAATTGAAGATAACTTAAACCAATTATAATATAAATCAGTTGTAACTAATTTTAGTTAAGTTTTATTATTTAGTCTTACTTGTTTTAGTCTCTTTGCTAGTAGTTTTGCTAGATGCTTTTTCTCCAGTAGCTTTGTTTGTTGAATTGTTATCCTTTAGCTTTGTAGTCGATTGATTGTCAGCTGCTATTTTTGTTTTAGTTTTGCTTTTAGCCAATGACTCTGGGGATACAATTTTCTCAACTATATTTTCTTTTTTCTCTTCGGCAGTTGTTGCCTTTTTGTTGGTTTTCTGCACTTTTTGTGTTTCAGACTTGCTAGATTTTACTGCTAAATCTTTCTCCCCTTGCACTGTGATTGTATTATTTTTTGTTCCTGAAATGCTAGACTTGCTCTTACTTGGGGATTTGACTGATGCCTGTTTTGATTTCTCTCCTGCAGTTTTTGTGTTTTTATCTCCCACAGCAGTTGCCACAACAACTTGCGATTGAGTTGCTTCTTCGTCCTTTTTCCGCTCTTCTTCCAAGTCTTGAAGTTCCATAAGATACTTCATTTTATTTTCTTTAAATTCTATATTTCCCATCACAATAACACTTATAAGGGCTGTTACTGGTGGTGCAAGGAACATTCCTACAATGCCAAACATCGCCCCGCCTATGATAACAGAAGCTGTTACAACAAATGGGCTAAGTTTTAGTTTGTTACCCATAATGATTGGGAAAAGGATATTAAATTCAATTACAGTTATGGCAAGAGTAACAATAAGCATATAAATTGTTGCCGACATAGAGTCGAACACCAGTGTTATGAGCATTGCTGGCACACAACCAATATAAATACCAAAATAAGGAATGAAGTTGAATAAGCCAATAATCAATGCAAGTTCCCATGTAAAACTCAATCCCAAAATAGAATAACCTATCCCCAAAGGAATGAACAATAATACGAATTGAATAAGTTGGCAAATGGCGTAACTATACAAAATTTTGCTGGAATTATGAGCCATAACAGTGATTTTATCTGCCCTTTCCTTTTTGAAATTGGCATACAAAAATCTTCTTGAAAATCTGGCAATCTTTTCCTTTTCTTGCAAAATCATAACTGCAATCAATATTCCAATAACAAAACTAAAGATGCCCGAAATAAGATTTACAGAAATG
Organism: Christensenellales bacterium; assembly: GCA_051883495.1. Taxonomy (GTDB): domain Bacteria; phylum Bacillota; class Clostridia; order Christensenellales; family UBA1242; genus UBA7862. Next base: position 89,701 of record JBJETV010000017.1, on the reverse strand, counting down.
GCAAGTAGGCTATCTATATACAACACTGTTGTTCTCAAAGAGTCAAACAAAGAGTTGAGTGTATTTTTGATAGACGCTTGGTCAACATCTGCACCAAACCAATTTTGGATAAGAGCACAAATTTCATTGACAACTCTATTGACCATTTGTTCCCATCCATCGCCATTCCCTGTGGTTAGTTGTTTTACAATTTCCACAATTTTTGGCACAAGTATAGAAAACACCAATACAAATATTCCTATTATTATAAGCAAAACAATAACAATAGAAATAAATCTCTTTATTCCATATTTATGTGGATTGTTTTTGAGGACATTTTTAAGAAGTTTATTCTCTATTAAATCTACAAGTTTGGAGAAAAGAAAAGCAATCACTATACCAATAAGGAGCGAAGTACAACCTGTTAATAAGCCTTTCAAAACATTAGACAAATAAGGGCTTAACACTGTCCCCAGTGCTATTGCCAAAAGACATGCCAAAAATAATGTTGTAAACAGTCTTAATGGTTTGCGTTTTGTGCTATCAGGTTCAAAATCAATTTTTTCTTTCTTATCCATAAATTCATTATAACGCAAAACATCTTTTCAATCAACTAATTTTTTTATTGAAGATAACATTTTATAAAGTTTTTTATATTACATTATTTTATTTTTGATATTTATTTGAAAATATAAAATAAACTATCCAAATTACATATTTTTTTTTGTTTGCTTGAAAAAAACAACCCCATCATAATTGATGGAGTTGATTTTGCTTATAAGTTATTACTCAATGATTTCTGAAACAACACCAGAACCAACTGTTCTGCCACCTTCACGGATAGCGAATCTCAAACCTTGTTCGATAGCGATATCTGTGATAAGAGTGATTGTCATTTTGACATTGTCGCCAGGCATAACCATTTCGACACCTTGTTCAAGTTCGATAGAACCTGTAACGTCTGTTGTTCTGAAGTAGAATTGTGGGCGATATCCATTAAAGAATGGAGTATGTCTTCCGCCTTCTTCTTTCTTCAACACATAAACTTGTGCTGTAAACTTTTTGTGTGGGTGGATTGAACCTGGTTTGCAGATAACTTGACCTCTTTCGATGTCAGTTCTGTTGATACCACGAAGAAGAACACCAATGTTGTCGCCTGCTTGAGCTTCGTCAAGAAGTTTTCTGAACATTTCTACACCAGTGATAACACTTTGTTTGTTTGATCCCATACCAACGATGGAGATTGTGTCACCAACTTTGCACACACCACGTTCTACACGGCCTGTAGCAACTGTTCCACGTCCAGTGATTGTGAAAACGTCTTCAACTGGCATAAGGAATGGTTGATCTGTTGCTCTCTTTGGTTCTGGAATGAATGTGTCGACAGCATTCAAAAGTTCTTCGATGCATTTGCATGCTGGGTCTTCTGCATTGCCTGCTTGTGCAGCTTCCAAAGCTTTAAGAGCAGAACCTTTGATGATTGGAGTTGTATCTCCTGGGAATCCGTATTCTGTAAGAAGGTCACGGATATCCATTTCTACAAGTTCAAGAAGTTCTGGGTCGTCAACTTGGTCGACCTTGTTCATAAATACTACGATGTATGGAACGCCAACTTGTCTTGCAAGAAGAATGTGTTCTCTTGTTTGTGGCATTGGGCCATCTGTTGCAGCAACAACAAGGATAGCACCGTCCATTTGAGCAGCACCAGTGATCATGTTTTTGACGTAGTCTGCGTGTCCTGGGCAGTCAACGTGTGCATAGTGTCTGTTTGGTGTTTGATACTCAACGTGAGATGTGTTGATTGTGATACCTCTTGCTCTTTCTTCTGGAGCCTTGTCGATATCTTCATATTTCATTTTGTCTGGGCTCCAACCTTTTGCTGCGCAGAACATTGTGATTGCAGCAGTCAAAGTTGTTTTACCATGGTCAACGTGGCCGATTGTTCCGATGTTGACGTGTGGTTTTGATCTGTCAAATTTTGCTTTTGCCATTATTATTATCCTCCTAAAATGTTGAACAAATAATTTCTTTATTGTCTTGGTTATTATAAATGTTTTTTATTTCGTTGTCAAACGTTTTTTCCGCTATTTAGACAAATATTTTGATTGCATTTGACGAAATTAGTCTTTCTTTCTCTCGCCAATAATTTTTTCTGCAATACTCTTTGGAACTTCTGCATAGTGAGAGAATTCCATATTGAAGTTTCCACGTCCTTGTGTAGAAGAACGAAGGGCTGTTGCATAGCCAAACATTTCTGAAAGTGGAACTTCTGCGTTGATTGTTACAGAGCCACTTTGTGTTTCTGTGCCTTGCAGGACACCTCTTCTGCTAGTTAGGTTGCCCATAACTGTTCCAAGATAGTCGTCAGGAAGTTCAACAGAAACTTTCATAATAGGTTCAAGAAGAACAGGTTCTGCCTTCTTTGCGCCTTCCTTGAATGCCATAGAGCCGGCAATCTTAAATGCCATTTCTGAAGAGTCAACATCGTGATAAGAACCGAAGAAAAGAGTTACCCTGAAGTCAACTGTTTCGTATCCAGCCAAGACACCGTTTTGGCGAGCCTCTTGGATACCTGCATTGATTGCTGGAATATATTCTTTTGGAATAACACCACCAACGATTTTGTCTACAAATTCATATCCTTTGCCTGGTTCTAGTGGTTCTAGTTTGATTACGCAGTGACCATATTGACCATGACCACCAGTTTGTCTGATGTATTTCCCTTCTGCTTCAACAGGTTTTCTAATTGTTTCTCTGTAGCTAACTTGTGGTCTGCCCACATTAACGTCAACTCCAAATTCTCTTTTCAATCTGTCAACAATAATATCAAGATAAAGTTCGCCCATACCTGCTATGATTGTTTGACCAGATTCCTTGTCTGTCCATGTTCTGAAAGTTGGGTCTTCTTCTGCCAATTTGATAAGAGCATTGACCATTTTTTCCTGCATTTGCTTTGTTGTTGGTTCAACAGCAATGTTGATAACAGGTTCTGGGAAGTCCATACTTTCCAAAATAATTGGATGATCTGGGTCGCAAAGTGTGTTGCCTGTAGTTGTATCTTTAAGACCAACAATAGCAACAATATCTCCTGCATATGCTTCTTCCACATCTTCTCTGTGGTTTGCGTGCATTCTGAGAAGTCTGCCGATACGTTCCTTAGAATCTTTGGTTGTGTTAAGAACATAAGAACCTGCTTTTAGCACACCAGAATAAATTCTGAAGTAAGTAATCTTGCCCACGAATGGGTCGGTGGCAACCTTAAATGCAAGACCAGCCATTGGTTCAGAATCGCTTGCAATTCTGTCTTCTTCTGTTTCGCCATCAAGTTTTGTGCCACGAATAGCATCAATATCAACTGGGCTTGGAAGATAATCCACAACTGCGTCAAGAAGTTTTTGAACACCTTTATTCTTAAATGAACTTCCGCAAGTAACAGGAGTCATTTGAAGAGCAATTGTAGCTTTTCTTATACCTTTTTTGAGTTCTTCAACAGTAAATTCTTCACCATTGAAATATTTTTCCATAAGTTCGTCATCAGTTTCTGCAACTGCTTCTACCAATATTTGACGATACTTTTTGGCATCTTCCATCATATCTTCTGGAATAGGTCCAACGACCATATCTTTGCCCAAGTCATCATTATAGACAACAGAATCCATTTCCACAAGGTCAATAATACCTCTAAAACTGGAATCTTGACCGATTGGAAGTTGAATTGCAACTGCATTTGTTTTGAGCCTATCTTTCATCATTTGAATTGCTCTAAAGAAGTTTGCGTCATCTCTGTCCATTTTGTTGATATATGCAATTCTTGGAACTTTGTATTTGTTTGCTTGACGCCAAACTGTTTCTGATTGAGGTTGAACACCGCCTCTAGCACAGAAAACAGCAACTGCACCGTCAAGGACCTTCAAACTTCTTTCAACCTCTGCAGTAAAGTCCACGTGTCCTGGGGTATCAATAATGTTGATACAATGTCCCTTCCATTGAGCAGTGGTGCAAGCAGAAGTGATTGTTATACCTCTTTCTTGTTCCTGAACCATCCAGTCCATTGTAGCAGCACCTTCGTGAACCTCACCAATTTTGTGTGTTCTGCCGGTGTAGAACAAAATTCTTTCGGTTGTAGTTGTTTTGCCTGCGTCAATGTGAGCCATAATACCGATATTTCTATATTTTTCTAGTGCAAATTTCCTTGCCATAATAACTCCTTTAATTACCACTTAAAATGAGCAAATGCTTTGTTTGCTTCTGCCATTCTGTGCATTTCGTCTTTTTTCTTTATTGCCCCACCAGCATTGTTGTAGGCATCAAGAATTTCGCTGGCAAGCTTTTTCTCCATTTCTTTTTCTCCACCACGTTTTCTTGCAAAACTTACAAGCCAACGGATAGCCAAAGTTTGACGTCTGTCTGGTCTGATTTCCATAGGAACTTGGTATGTTGCACCGCCGACACGTCTTGACTTTGTTTCAAGAACAGGTTTAACATTTTCTAGTGCTTGTGTAAATATTGTCATTGGGTCTGCTCCCATTTTTTCTTTGATAATATCAAAAGCACCATATACAATACCAAAAGCGATACCTTTTTTGCCGTCAAGCATAACTTGGTTGACAAGTTTTGTTACAACAGTAGAGTTATACACTGGATCTGGCAAAACTTCTCTTTTGGTTGCACGATTTCTTCTAGACATAATTTCCTCCTTGTATTGTTTGTTTTAAGCCACAAGGGCTGTAGTTGCAAAAATTATTTTGCCTTCTTTGCGCCATACTTTGAACGTGCTTGTTTACGTTTTGCAACGCCAGCAGCATCAAGAGTTCCACGGATAATGTGATATCTCACACCTGGCAAGTCTTTAACTTTTCCGCCACGGATAAGCACAACACTGTGTTCTTGAAGGTTGTGTCCTTCACCTGGGATATAGACTGTTCCTTCTTGTCCATTTGAAAGTTTCACCCTAGCAATTTTTCTCAAAGCAGAGTTAGGCTTTTTTGGTGAAGTTGTGGTGACAGAAAGGCAAACTCCTCTCTTTTGTGGGTTTTGGTCAAGGATAGGTGTTTGAGATTTTTTGGTTACTTTTGTCCTTCCGTGCCTGACGAGTTGATTGATTGTAGGCATAATTTCCTCCTTAAAAATTTGTTCTTCTCTCCCGCATCAGCAACTTGCAGAAGAAAAATCCCAAATTGAAAGCAATATCTTGTTGCAAAGTGTGGAATGTCAAATTGCAATAATCCATTGTCATCAGTTTGGTCGCAAGGAAGCCCTTGCTTAAACAATTTATTTTGCGTTCCAAACAAACAAATTGATTGTAAAGTTGGTTGAAATTTGTCCACAAAAATCGTGGAAATTGTGGATATCTTTTATAAAAATCTTACTCAAAAACTTTATAAATCATTTTTGACGATATCCCTACAAATTACAACAGGATAATAATATCAAACACGCAGAAATTTGTCAATAATAAAAATGACAATTTTAATAAAATTTTTCACAAAAAAAACCAACACATATAACAATCTGTGTTGGCTTGTATTGACAGTTTGATGCAAAATTATTCAAAACTCAAAATTTCTTCTTCTTGTTTTTTGGACAGCCCTTTCACCTCGGCATCCACGAGCAAAACAATTTCGTTTTTGTGATTTTCACGAGATTCCAAATATGTCCTTGGTTGTTCACGCACTTCGCCAAACATTTTGAGAGATAACTTGCAAAAGTCTTTAAGATATTTCCTTGCAGTATAAAAAGCATCTTCTATTGTCTTACCTTCGCAATAAATCCTGACATCATCAAATGCTACAAGATAATCATCATTTTCTTCATCTTTATAAAACACTGCTGGAAAAATAAATTCCATTTGGCACACCTACCCTATTTTATCTTTACGCAAATCATTTTAGCACAATTTTTTATTCAAGTCTAACAAAATTCCTATCTTTTTTTGATATTTTGAATATATTTTGCAATTTTAGAAATGTTATACTATTGCAAAGGAATATTCTACTATCAATGCAGCAAAGTAATATTCTAATATAAATACAGCAAAATCCATTTGCAATAATTATATAAAAGATGATTGTATAAAATAAAACCCCACATAAGTAGGGTTTTGTTTTTATAAAAATTTATCTTATTGGCTCCCAATCGGCAAGATTCATCTTTTCCTTTGCACGCAATTCGTTTATGCGTTCTTCAATAGATTTGTTGACGACGATATAACCGTCTTCCATACTAATACTTCTCTTTTTTCTCCCACACAGAGTATCTAGCACCCTTGTCAATGGAGCTTTGGTCCTTGCAGGTGTCAACTCGTAGTCCTTTGGCACAAGACCTTTCTTTTCCATTTTTTTAGCAATCTCACTACCAATTACAATGTTTCCATTTATCATTTCAAATTTTGGCATAATATTTGCTCCTTTTATCACCCTTTCCACCGTAGATATTCTAGCATAACAAGCAACCTTTGTCAACAACCAAAAATACTTTTGTTGGCAATACACAAAAATTCTTAATTCCCTTTATAATTGCGATATGTAGAAAATATAATATTTCGACAATTTAATATATAATATGTTTCTGAAGGAACAAAAAATACACACAAGAAATAAAGTCTAAAAAAAACAATTTTTTGATAGTTTTTAATGAAAAAATTTATCAAAAAGTATAAAAAAATTATCCCAAACGGGATAATTTTTTACAAGAGTTTACAATATTTTTTATTCATAAATATTAAACAATTTTATGTTCATAAACACTAAGTATTTTTATGTCGATAAAATATTAAACATTAGTTTCTGCTTCTTTGGTTTCAAACTCTTTGTTTTCAGTTTCTTTCTTTGCAAGATACTCTTTTGAAATGGTTGGGAATATATCTCTATATTGCTTCATCCCAGTTCCAGCAGGAATCAACTTACCTATTATAACATTTTCCTTAAGTCCAACAAGGTGATCAACTTTGCCCTTAACTGCAGCCTCTGTAAGCACACGAGATGTCTCTTGGAAAGATGCAGCGGAAAGGAATGATTCTGATGCAATTGTAGACTTCGCAATACCCAATAGCACACGCTTTGCCGTTGCTGGTTTGCCACCATTCATAAGAATTTCATTATTCAATTGTTCATAATTTTGAAGGTCAAGCATAGTTCCTGGAAGGAGATCAGAATCACCTGGGTCTTCAATTTTGACTTTACGAAGCATTTGTCTTATGATGATTTCTACGTGTTTTGCATTGATACGAACATCTTGTGCACGATAAACACCCAAAACTTCTTTAAGAAGATATTCCTGAACACCTTTCAATCCGATAATCTTTAGGATATCGTTTGGATAAATTGGTCCAGCGGTTAGGCTTTGACCGGCCTCAACTGTATCTCCATTTTTAACAACAAGCACAGTTTTATTCTTTGGAGGAGTCAAATATTTCACTTCGCCTTCGGAACTATTTATTAAGATTTTGAATCTTTCGCCAGCATCTTCAATAGTGACTTTGCCAGCGACTTCACTAATAATTGCTTCACCTTTTGGCCTGCGTGCTTCGAAAATTTCTTCTACACGAGGAAGACCTTGCGTGATATCCGCTTCAACAGAAACACCACCGGTGTGGAATGTTCTCATTGTAAGCTGTGTACCTGGTTCGCCGATACTTTGAGCAGCGATTGTTCCCACTGCTTCGCCAATGCTAACCAATTGATTGGACGCCATATTACGTCCATAGCACTTTGCGCACACGCCTTGCTTGGATTTGCAAGTAAGAAGTGTTCTAATTGTCACTTCTTTTATGCCTGCATCAACCACTTGTTTGGCTTGTTTTGGTGTAATCATTTCGTTGGCATTGACGATAATTTCACCAGTATTTGGATTTACTATATCTCCAACACATACACGTCCGGAAATTCTGTCTTCCAATTTTTCTACCACTGTCTTATCTTTGACAATGTCCGAAACAACAAGTCCTTTTGGTTGTTCTCCAAGAGAGGCAAAACAGTCTTCTTCTGTAACAACAACTTCTTGAGCAACATCAACAAGCTTACGAGTAAGATAACCAGCGTCTGCCGTCTTAAGAGCTGTATCAGCAAGACCTTTACGACCACCACGACTTGAAAGGAAGTAGTCGATAGGTGTCAACCCATGGATAAAGCAAGACTTAACAGGGATATCAATCTTTGTGCCTGACGCACTGGAAATAATACCACGCATTCCACACAACTGGTTGATCTGTCCAGCCGAACCACGAGCACCAGAGTCTGCCATCATACGAATAGGATTGAGCCTGTCAAGACTATTCATAACGACTTTGCCTACTGTTTCTGTTGTTTCATTCCAAATTGCTACATTCTTTGAAATTTTTTCATTGAAAGTAATCAAACCTCTGCGGAATGCTTTTTCGTTTTCAAGAGCTTTAATTTCTGCTTCTTTGATTACTTCTCCCTTTTCTTCTGGTTCTTTCATATCAAAGGCATTAACAGTAAGAGCCCCAATTGTAGAATATTTGTATCCAAGTTCCTTAATTTTGTCCAACATGACAACGGTTGGAGTTGAACCCAAAGCATCATATGTTGCACCAACAATTTTCCCGAGTTGTTTTTTGCCAACAACTTCTTCTATTTCATACCTCAATGCGTTTGCTTTAAGATTTCTATCCACAAAACCTATACATTGAGGGATGCAACGGTTTAGCAATATTTTACCAACAGTTGTTTCCACTCTGCCAGTTATTTTTTCTCCGTGGAAATCCACTGTTCTTCTTACATAAATTCTGGATTGAAGTTCCAAATTCTTGGTTTGATATGCCATTATTGCTTCATCTTCATCTATGTAGGAACTGCCTTCGTTTAGAGCTCCTGGCTTGTCGATTGTAAGATAATAGCAACCAAGAACAATATCTTGCGCTGGTGTCATAACAGGGTTTCCATCTGCTGGTTTTAGCACGTTGTTGGAGGCAAGCATATTCATACGAGCCTCTGCTCTAGCCTCCAAAGATAGTGGAACGTGAACTGACATTTGGTCACCGTCGAAGTCTGCGTTGAATCCCACGCAAACAAGAGGGTGAAGTTTTATTGCTCTGCCTTCACACAAGACAGGTTCAAAAGCTTGAACACCTAGTCTATGAAGTGTAGGAGCACGGTTTAGAAGGACAGGATGGTCTTTGATAACCTCCTCCAAAACATCCCAAACAATTGGTTTTTCTCTTTCAATTATCCTCTTTGCACTCTTTATGTTGTGGGATTCGTTCATCTCCACCAATCTTTTCATTATAAAAGGCTTAAAGAGTTCCAGAGCCATTTCTTTTGGAAGACCGCATTGGTAAATTTTGAGTTCTGGGCCAACAACAATAACCGAACGACCAGAGTAGTCAACACGTTTTCCGAGCAAGTTTTGACGGAAACGTCCTTGCTTGCCACGAAGCATTGCTGTCAAACTCTTAAGATCTCTTGCCTTTGGTCCTTGGATTGCCTTGCCACGTTTGCCGTTTTCGATAAGTGCATCTACGGCTTCTTGCAACATTCTCTTTTCGTTTCTAACAATAACATCAGGAGCGCCCAATTCAATGAGTTTTTTGAGGCGGTTATTTCTGTTGATAACACGTCTATAAAGGTCATTGAGGTCGCTTGTCGCAAAACGTCCGCCGTCCAGTTGCACCATAGGACGCAAATCTGGTGGGATGACAGGGATAACATCCAAAATCATCCATTCTGGTTTGTTGCCACTTCTGAGGAAATCGTCAACAGTTTCAAGACGTTTGATTGCTTTTAGTTTCTTTTGTCCTTTTGAAGTTTTTACTATTTCTTTTAGTTCGGCATAGTCTTTTTCTAGGTCAACTTCGGAAAGAAGTTGTTTGATAGCCTCTGCACCCATTCCTGCCTTAAAGGAATTTGGACCATATTCGTCCAATGCGTCACGATATTCCTTATCTGTAATCACTTGCTTGTATGCAAATGGGGTGTTTTTTGGGTCAAGGACAATATAATTGACATAATAAAGAACTTGTTCCAAAAGTTTTGAAGTTATATCTAGGATATTTCCAATTCTGGAAGGTATCCCTCTGAAGAACCAAATATGGCTGACTGGAGTTGCAAGTTCGATATGCCCCATTCTCTCCCTTCTTACTTTGGAACTGGTAACTTCCACACCACACTTGTCACAAATAACGCCTTTGTAACGAATTCTCTTGTATTTTCCACAATGGCATTCCCAGTTTTTTCTAGGTCCAAATATGCGTTCACAGAACAAGCCATCTCTTTCTGGCTTGAGTGTTCTGTAGTTTATAGTTTCTGGTTTTGTAACTTCACCATAACTCCATTCTCTTATTTTTTCTGGCGAAGCGATGCCAATTTTTATTGAATCAAGGTTGTTTAGTTCAAACATAAGAATCTCCTTATTTTCTTTGCATCAAATATTTTATTCAAAGTCGTCAAACAGTGAGTTTTCATCGAAATTATCGAATGTGTCATTTTCGGCATTAACTGCTTCTTCTTCCGACACGATATCCGATGTGGTTGGTGTTTCATCAAGGTTCAACTCGATATCTTGACTCATATCTTTTGACTTGATAACAAATGGGGTTGGTTCAATTTCATCATTTGTAAGTTCGCTGATTGACACTTCTTGTTGTTCTTCAGTTAGGATTCTTACATCAAGTCCCAAACTTTGGAATTCTTTTATCATAACCTTAAATGACTCTGGGATACCAGGCTCTGCGATTGGGAAGCCTTTTACGATAGATTCATAAGTCTTGTTTCTGCCCACGACGTCGTCTGACTTGACAGTAAGCATTTCTTGGAGCAAGTGCGAAACACCATAAGCCTCCAAAGCCCACACTTCCATCTCACCAAATCTTTGTCCACCAAACATAGCCTTACCACCAAGAGGTTGTTGTGTAACCAAAGCATATGGCCCAGTGGAACGAGCATGCATCTTGCTATCAACCATGTGGTCTAGCTTAATCATATACATTGTGCCCACAGTAACTCTATTTTCAAAAGGTTCACCAGTTCTGCCGTCATACAACACCATTTTTCCATCTTCTTCTAGGTCATTATCTTTCATTAGTTGGAAAATTTCGTCTGCATGTATGCAGTCAAATGCTGGCACTGCAACTTTCCAGTTGAGTACTTTTGCTACCTTGCCAAGCAGAACTTCAAGCACCTGCCCAACATTCATACGACTTGGAATACCAAGTGGGTTAAGAACAATGTCCACAGGTGTTCCATCTGCCATAAATGGAAGATCTGATAGTGGGAGAACACGGCTAACAACACCTTTGTTTCCGTGACGTCCAGCCATTTTGTCCCCAACGGAGAGTTTACGTTTTTGAGCAACATAAACTTTGACCATTGTGTTGACGCCTGCTTCTAGTTCGTCTTTATTTTTTCTTGTGAACACTTGAACGTCCACAACAATTCCGCCATGTCCATGTTGGACACGCAGAGATGTATCTCTCACTTCCCTTGCCTTTTCGCCAAATATTGCACGAAGAAGTCTTTCTTCTGGGGTGAGTTCTGTTTCGCCCTTTGGAGTAACCTTGCCAACCAAGATATCTCCTGTTCTTACTTCTGCACCCACACGAATAATACCATTTTCGTCAAGGTTTTTCAGTGCATCTTCGCCAATGTTAGGGATATCCCTTGTTATTTCTTCATCACCAAGTTTTGTGCTTCTTGCTTTGCTTTCTTCTACCTTAAGAGTGATTGATGTAAATATGTCTTCTCTTACAAGTCTTTCGGAAATCAAGATAGCATCTTCATAGTTGTAACCTTCCCAGTTCATATAAGCGATGGTCATATTTTTGCCCAGTGCAAGTTCACCATTCTTGGTGGAGAAACCATCAGCAAGCACATCTCCTGCCTCTACTCTTTGGTTTTTGATAACTGCTGGTTTTTGATTTACACAAGTGTCTTGGTTGGTCTTTGAAAATTTTATAAGTTGATAGCAATCTGTTTCGCCATCGTCATTTTTTACTCTTATTTCTGTTGCGGAAACATAGGACACATAACCTGCTTTCTTTGCAAGCACCATTGCGCCAGAGTCAACTGCAATCTTGTGTTCCATACCTGTTCCTATAATAGGTGCTTCCGTCCTTATAAGAGGAACGGACTGACGTTGCATGTTAGAACCCATCAAAGCACGAGCAGTATCGTCGTTGGAAAGGAATGGGATAAGTGCTGTAGCGGCAGAGATAAGTTGTTTTGGAGAAACATCAACATAGTCAACTTCGCTTGCTGGCACTTCGACAACTGCGTCTTTTTTCCTAACAATAACACGAGAGTTTACAAATTTGCCCTCTGGGGTAAGTGGTTCGATGGCTTGTGCTACACAGCAATTTTCTTCTTCGTCTGCCATAAGGTAAACCACTTCGTTAGTTACAATACCCTTTTCCTTATCAACCACTTTAAGTGGAGAAAGAAGGAAACCATATTCATTAACTTTTGCATAGGTTGCAAGAGAGTTGATAAGACCAATACCTTGACCTTCTGGTGTTTCAATAGCACAGAGTCTTCCATAATGAGAATAGTGAATATCACGAACATCAGCAGTTGCTCTTTCTTTCTTAACACCACCAGGCCCCACAGCAGATATTTTTCTCTTTTGAGTCAGTTCACTTACTGGGTTAACTTGGTCCATAAGCTGTGAAAGTTGGGAACTTGACAAGAAGTCCTTTAGAGCCTTATTTACTGGTCTTGCATTGATAACTGATGCTGGGCTGACTGTAGAGAGGTCTTGTGCCTGAAGTGTCTCACGGATAACACCTGCGAGTTTTGTAATACCACTTCTAAATGCACCTTTCATCAATTCGCCAACTGTTGCGATACGTCTGTTGGCAAGGTGGTCGATATTATCTATCTCTCCAATACCAGCATTTAGGTCAAGATGATAACTGATTGTTGCAAAAATGTCGTCCATTGTAAGTTGGAAATTCATAAGTTCTTTGGCATGGTCTCTTATTGCTTGCAATCTTTCATCTTTTGTTTTGTATTCTTGAAGGAGTTTTTGTAGAGTAGGATAATACACCATCTCCAACACTCCCAATTCTTTTTCATCACATGGGAAAATGGCAGAAAGTTCTACTCTATTATTTCCCACAACTTTGTGTGGGACAAATTTATCTCCATCCATTTGGAAGTCGCCTCTAAGGGTTTTTGCTCTCAACCAAACTTCGTTGATGCCTGCGTTTTGAATTTGCTTTGCCACATCTCTTGGGATAATTTCGCCGTCTTTTACAACAACTGTATTGCCAATCTTTATATCCCCATAGGCTGTTTCGCCAGTGATACGAGTTGCGATAGAAAGTTTTTTGTTAAGTTTGTATCTTCCTACACGAGCAAGATTGTAATATTGATGTGTAAAGAAAAGAGAGTTTATATAATTATAAGTTGCTTCGGCACTTGGAACTTCTGTTGGACGCATTTTTTTGCTGAGTTCGATAAGAGCCTCTTCCTGAGTGTCTTGCACTTCCTTTTCAAGAGTAGACTTGATAAGTGGGTTGTTGCCAAAAATATCCAAGATTTGTTTTGATGTGTATCCAAAACATTTTAAGAATACCCCCAAAGAAACCTTGCTACTTCTATCTACCACCATTTTCAAAACATCGGCAACAGTTTGCTCAATTTCGAGCCATGTGCCATGTGTTGGGATAATAGTGCCGTTGAAAAGATATTTACCAGTCTTGTCCTGTTCTTTGCCAAAATAAGCACTTGGACTACGAACAATTTGACTTACGATAACTCTTTCGATACCATTGATTATAAAAGAGCCTTCCTCTGTCATAAGAGGAACATCTCCCAAGAAAACATCTTGTTCTACCACTTCGCCGTCTTCTTTCCTTACAAGACGCACACGAGCCTTAAGTGCTACGGAATATGTAATCCCCTTTCTTTTGCACTCTTGCTTTGTGTATTTTTTGGTTGGGTCTAGTGTGTAATCGACAAAATAAATTTCTGCCTTCCCACTATAATCCATAATTGGAGAAAATTCCTCCAAAACTTCTGCTATACCTGTTTCCAAAAATTGTTTGTAAGAATCTTTTTGGATAGCAAGAAGATATGGCATCTCGATTGGTTCTTCAATCTTTGAAAAATTTATTCTTTCAACATTGCCATATTTTGTTTTTTTCATTGCAAGACTTTTTTGTGCCATTTTTTCTCCTTAACAATAAGATGTTTATTACTCTTCTTTTTGGATAAACTTTATAAAAGGATTGCTCGCATAGCAGGTTTAACGACCTGACATTACAAAAAAAAATTATGTTTGATAACTCAATTCAATCAAAAATAAACTAAATTAAAAAACATAATTTCGTCATGCAGATACCTTCTTTTATTTGTTTAACCCAACAATAAGCGCAATATAACAGTTTAACGTAACTCAGAGTTTACCACATATGAAAATTTAAGTCAATAGTTTTTCAAAATATTTTTATAGCATTTTTTGCAAATTATTTCCATATTAGGCAAAAATATAACTCTCTTTGGCTAGTTGTCGTGTTATATTACATAAATTATCACACTTTTTGCGATATTACAATATCAAATTTGCACAAATTTTTGTAAAAATTATTATAATTCGACATTTTCAAGTTTCAAAATCATTTTACACAAAAATAAATATCTCCCAAAAATGAGAGATATTTATCTTGCTTATTTTTTTATCCTTACAAATATGCTAACTGCATTGGCTATGTAATCATTAAGGCTTAATACGAATTGTTCACCTGTAAAGGTTACATCTACCTCCACATTTGTTACTACTCCACTGGTATCTAGCACAGATAAGCAAATCTTTTTGACTTCTTCATCTTTTGCAAAGACCAATTCGAATTCATCACTTCTACTTGCGAGAAGCCCACGAAGATTATTTCCCTGTCTTTCGTAAGTAAGACTGCTTTCGGTGTTAAGAGTCTTGTTTTTGAGAGTAACGGATAGATTGTAATCACTGGTCAATGCAACATATGCTTTTTGCGCTTTAAGGATTGGAGCAGAAGCACTGCCTGCCCAGTATGATGAAACAAACCCATTGGACACCTTGTCATCGATATTGAATTTTCCATCAAGTCCCATATTATATGAACTATTTACTATTGGTTGCGACAAACCAACGCCAGAATTGATTGAGCCAAAGTTTCCTACCCCTTCAAACAAAACATTTATGTCTGAAGTAAAATCATTTTTTCCCATCATATATCCAACTACACCGCCAACAGCAATGTTTTTGCCTGTCAGCACATCCTGATATGTTGTTGATTGTGAAATTGTATTGGTTATCGTTCCTCCAACTGCAATACCAACAATCCCTCCGATGTAGGAGAAAATACTTCCACTGGAAGACTCTCCCTTGATAGCAGAGTTCAGGCAACTCTCCACATAACCAGTAGAAAGACAATTTCGCAATGTGCCATAGTAAGTGTAACCTACAATGCCCCCCACCGCATCAAACAATGTAGAACTGGTTTTGATGCTTCCAGTGTTGTAGCAGGCTTCGATAACCATTTGATTGTCCAAGTATCCTACCACACCGCCACCATAAACATTGGCTGGCTGATTGCCCACTGACATTGCAACAACATTGTTCATATTGGTGCAATAAGTCATACCTGCGGAAGTTGCAGTGCTGTCATAATTATGAACAAGCCCTATCAAACCACCTGCAAAAACCCTTTCCGAAAGGCTTATTGCTCCAATATTTATGGACACATCTTTAAGTTTTGAAGCAGTGGAAGAATCTATGTCTTCCTCATATATCCTTGTATGATAATCAGTCAAGTCTATATGATTTTGTCCGCCAATCGATTCTTCTTTGTTTGAAGGCATAGCCATAACATTTTGTATTTCATATTGAATACTTCCAGACACATGACCTGCCAAGCCACCAACATACACTCTTCCTGCGCCTTTTATCAGCATTGCTGTAGAAACAGTGATATTTTTGATAGTTGTGTTGTATGCCAATCCCACAAGAGTTCCTGCATAAAGATTGGTTGTTACACTAGAGTTTTCTACTTTAATAAATGCGTCTTTGATATATCCATTGATTATATAAGCATTTTGAGTGATGGCAAACAACCCTGAATGTGTATAGTTTAGACTGTCTATGGTCAAGTTCTTTATCGTATGCCCATTAAAGTTGAATACACCACAAAAAGCATTTTGTTGACTTGACCCTATTGGAGTAAAGAATCTTCCCGCAAGGTCGATATCTGCCATAAGGATAAATTCACAATGCGAAGTAAGCATTCCACTGTTTACCGCCAAGGAAAGCCAAGCAAGTTCTTGTGCTGTTTGGATAAGATAAACTCTATTTATGCTGGAATCTTTGCTAGAAAGTTCCTGCTCTCCCAAAACTTCATCTGCAAACATAATGGAACTTCCCTCAAATAGACTTCTTATTTCACCTTTATAAAGTGAATTTGTATCAAATGACAACAGTGTATCACATTCGGTATTTTTCCACTCCAGCCCAACACCTCTTAGTGATGGATAGAGATTGCCAGATGCGTCTTTTGTTGAATTTAGAGAATATTCTTTTGCCCAAACACTAGATTTTCTTCCATCGGTGGAAGTTTCTTGAAGATTATCAAATATTGGGCTACTATTTTCTCCATCAACTTTTTTAACCACATTATCTGCAATTTCATAAATTGCAGGGGTGGAAGATACACTTCCATCTGCATTGGTACACAAGTTGAATACATTTGTCAAGATACTCTCTTCACTGCTTGAACCTATACTACCCACAACCATAATTGATTCACTAATCCCAGAGCCAGCAATAGTTACTGAACCATTTTCACCATTATAGCAGTTGGTTATTGATGAACTAGTTAGAGTTGCCACCAATGCTCCAACAGTTTGAATCTTTTCGACAATACCTGTATTGGCTTCTACAGGAACATTGTTATAACTCTTATGCAATCCCAATTTTGTATTAGATTGGTCTTTGCTGTTTATTAGTTCGCAAACCAATCCGCCTGCTTTTATATCTCCAACAATTTTACAAGTATTTGAACCGTCTTTTTCTGTATAGACATTGGTTATCAATGAATTGGTTGCTTTAACAGCAACACTTGTTGCATAATTAACATTTCTCACTATTGGCGACATAATGCCGATGTTTGCAATCTTTGCATTTTTTACTACGCCAAACAATCCGCCATAGTTTAGTTTGTCTATTCCACTCTTTTCCACTGCACTGCCGTCCACCGTCATGTTGAAAATGGAATATCCGCCACCTTCAAATGTCCCCTCAAATGCAAATTCTTCATTTCCGATAGGAATCCACAATTTGTTGGACAAATCTATAGCATCTCTCAACCTGAATACTTTCCCTTTGGTGTCTATCATTCCAGAATTGACCAAATAGGCAAGATTGGCGAGTTGTTCTGCAGTGTCTATAACATAATCTCCACCCACTTGAACCATATTCTCTATGCTATCTGTCCAAAGTGTGTTTGGTGAATTTTTCTTAAGTGTTGGGAACCATGTAGAATATTTCCATTCCCAAATTCCACCTTCTTCTACGCTGAAATTCCAAAGTGGTTTCCCTTCACTTTCATAAGTCTCTGCATCTTTTAACGTTTTGGCTATTTTGCTTTGAGCAAAACCACTTTCATCAACTTCACCACCACCAACTGCAGTAGCATTGACCGAGCCAACTACCGCTACACCTCTAAGGTAGAAGTTTGCAAAGGTTGCTAGTTCTACATCTTCATCTGGATATTCGCTAGGGTCCAGCATCAATCCTTCTGTAAAGTTTGTTATTGCCCCAACATTGCTTGCAACCCTTCCGTTTTGTGCCAATATTTGACCTATTGAAAGGGTATTTTGAACAATCAATCCACAATTTTCTTCAGCCAACCCAACTATGCCTGCTACACTGCCAACGCCACCACAAGTGGTTGTTATCTTGCCAGCATTGTAACAATTAACAATTTCATTGTATGTATGGCCAGATATACACGACAACCCTATCAATCCACCAACATATGCAATATCGCTATCTTTTGACACATAAGAGATATTCTTTGCATTGTAACTTTGGTTAATATTGCCAGCAAGAGCACCAACAATTCCTCCTATATTGGAGTTTATATTGCTTGCCAAGTCGCAAGTTACAGTTATATCTTGCTCATTTGCCATAATAGACATATCACATTCTGCCTGTCCACACACTCCGCCTACATACATTTTAGACCTTTCGTCTGTTGTATTGCGGTTGAAATTGGCTACTTTGATAATTCCCTTGTTGAACAATGATGAACACGAGTTTGACTCCAAATAACCAAACAGTCCACCACAACGCAACTCTGTTGCATTGGAATTGGCATTTATCTTGCCAAAGTTACTAAGTTTTGTATTGATAGTTATACCTTCTACACTTCCTGCACTTCCTACAAGTCCACCAAGCCATACATTAACTAAATGTTCAGTCCCGCCGAAATGGTTATTATGACTTTCTTGAGCATATACAACTCCATAATTCTGTATGCCTTTGTCATTTCGTGTGTCTGATGTTTTCAAATTGCCATTATCCATTTTACCAGCAATTCCACCAACATACACATTTGTTGAATTATAGTTGTTTGTGTTTTTGACTTCTGCATAGTTGGTGCAATTTTCAAAACTACAATCTTTTGCATAACCTACCAATCCACCAACATAACTATCTCCCATAACATTGTTACGATTGACTAATGCGTTGAATTGTACATTATCTGCATAACCCACTAATCCACCAGCAGTTTCGCCACTAATCTTTCCCCCTATGAGAGTAAGCCCAGTAATTGTTGCATTTTTTACATAACCAAATATTCCTGCATAAACAACTCTATCCTCATCAGTTTTTGCCAAGGAGTTTTCATCTACAGAAACATATTTTATTGTATATCCATTGCCAGTAAATGTCCCATTAAAAGCATGCGCTTCATCTTTGCCTATTGGCACCCAATATTTCCCGCTAAGGTCAATATTTGCTTTTAGCTTTACTTCAATCCTTGTATAATCCGTTCCACTGTTGACCAAGTAAGCAAATAGCGCCAAGTCCTCTGCAGTATTTATTTCTGTTATTCTTCCTGTGACATTTTTTGTCCTAAAGTCTTCCCACACATAAGTTTCTGCAAATTCTATATTTTTTGGATATTTGCTTTCAAACGAAACAGATTGCGAATAGAAATCTTCTCCAATAATCCAATATTCCGAACTAAAAGACCTAAAAGAAGTCTTTTTGGCAGAAGAAATGAATGAATAACTAGATAAAAGTGGATTGTTTGAATCTTTTGTTTCTTTTATAAATGCAGAATTTGATGTTTCACTTTCCAAAACCACACCATTGTATTCATAAGACAGTATAACCTCTGACACATAATATTCGTCACCAGAACTTTCGACTCTTATCTTTATGTCAACTATTGTTCCACCATCTGGCAAGTCAACTGACCAAATCCAATCATCTCCTGCCCCAGCAGGTTTGCAATTGTCTAGGTTTAGTGTGTAAAGATTTCCTTCTCCTTCAACACTACTCCACAAATTCTCAAAGCCTGTTGACCCCTCTGAAATGGATTTGTTTATATCAAAGTCGAATATGCACACTCCATTAAGAACAAATGTGCTTTGATAGAATAAGTTTTCTATATGCTTAAAACTATTTATTCCATCCCCTCTATTATCAGTAGAAGCACCAATCAATGCGATTTCATTTTGAACTTTGCCATCTGACTTATAAGTGTACGTTCTATCAA
The DNA here is from genome assembly GCA_051883495.1 of Christensenellales bacterium. Taxonomy (GTDB): domain Bacteria; phylum Bacillota; class Clostridia; order Christensenellales; family UBA1242; genus UBA7862. Next base: position 70,005 of record JBJETV010000017.1, on the reverse strand, counting down.
ATCGTATAGTAGATAAAGTGGAATTTGCAATGTAATAGAATTTGCCATATTCCTTATTTGATTCTTCCTGTTTGTAGAAGTTTAACCACTTTGCCCCAGTCAATGAAGAATCATCGCTCTCCTCATTACAATAAACTTCATTAAAACTTCTCTTAACCTCTTCATTGTTAAGGTTCGTATAATTAACAACTTCTTCAAAACGACTATCATCATTTTTCCTGAAATATACTATTCCAAAATGCTTTGCAAGCCAATCAAAATCTACATTACCAGAACTGTCATCAACATACCATACACCATCTTCAAAAGAACTGGTGTCTGTTGGTTTTGGACCATTTATCTTTACAACCTTTATCTCTTTATAAAAACCTTCTTCATTATTAAGCTGCTTAATAGATCCTGGGTTGTTTGAAATTTTGAGTATAGTGCTAATATATTCGTCACCAATACTAGATTGGTCGCTGTATGCTGTAAATGGAATTTTTTCCACAGAGTAAGAAAGGTCTGAAGTCTGTGCGCTGGTCAACAATTCTTGCAATGAATATGGGAATAATGCTTGTTCGCCATCGTTTGTGCGAGGGAACTCATAACTCTCGTCAGAAATATTTTTTGGATAATCAAAAGTGCCGTCAACATACACAGATTTGATATGTCTAGAGTTCACTCCGTCTGAAATTTTGCCTACATAAGCACTCTTGCCGTCAAATATTACCTTGTCTTGCCAAGTAGCATTTACCCTACTTTCCTCTACATCATCTTCCGTTGCGATAAGTCCAATAAAGCCACCTATCGCACATCTTGTGCTGGAGTTTATTTTTTGGATATATCTAGAGTAATCATCATAAAGCCAGTTGTTTTCTGCCACAGAATTTGATATTCGGCACAGAACATAACTATCTTCCGCTATGCTATATCCTGTTAGAGAAAGATGACTGCTGTCTGCTTCCATAAGGCAAGCATCTGCATCTTCTTCGTCAGAAAATCCTCCTTGAGAGGTCATAATATTTTTGTCATTTATTGTTCCAATCAGTCCACCAATAATCTTGTCTGCAAACACCGAACCACTGGCAATAACATTTTCTATACCGCCAGACAGTTGTCTGCCGACTGCACCACCAGCAATAACCGTTCGAGAACTCCTTACATCAATGGCACTGAGGGCATTGGATATAAGCCCACCATTGTTTAGTCCTACCAAGCCACCTATTGCAAGTGTTTGTGTTCCATCTCCATTAAAGAAGTAACTATATTCTACTAGACTGGATGAACCAATAGAAACGGTGCTTTCACTTTCTTCAATATTTTTTGCTGAAGAACTGAGCAAAGTGCCTCTATTTTCGCCAACTATTCCGCCTGCATAAGACTTTGATTTGATAAAACTGTCACTTGAAGTCTCCACTTGAACATTGACATAATTGGCTATAGTATCTTTTCCCAACAAACCAAATGCAGTGCCAACTATTCCGCCATAATACATATTTCCTGCCAAAACTGAAATGTTGCTGGCATTGTAATTTTTCTTGGTTGCATTGTCCACTACTGGAGTGGCATCAAACACACCAACTACACCACCAACATAAGAGCAGGCATTGCAATTATTCTTGACTGTTGGGTTGATATAAAGTGATGTAGAAGAAGCATCATATGTAGACACTACCGATACATCTGTTACGATATCTTTCAATATGACATTGCCACGGACAAGCCCAGTCAATCCGCCAACTATATTCCTACCCTGCACTGGGGCATTGTTTGTAGAAGTTCTGACCACTGAAACATTGTTTAATAGCACCTTGTTTGCCGTTTGCTCCAAACTTCCAACGATTTGTCCTGCCAAACCACCCACATAAGTGTGAACATTGGACGCAATTTGCAAGACACCAATTTTAAGGTTAGAAATAATTGTATCCTTTCTCGTTCCGGCAGTAATCTTTGCAAACATTCCAAACGACTCTCTATCCACTTGGTCAGAAGACCATCTGTCATAGGACATCGAAAGGTTGCTAATGGTCATATGATTGCCTTGCAAAACTCCAGTGAAGTTTGCCTTGCTAGTTGCAAGGAAGTCGCCATCTAGGTCGATATCACTAACAATTCTAAAATACTTGCTCAAATCGGCCTCTCCACCCACACTGTTTGTAAAGGCATATACTAGGGAGTCTTTGTCGTAAATTGTTATTGGATTGCTTCTATCTCCGCTTCCTTTTGAAATGGCAAGGTCATTGCCTTTGTAATAATATGTTATATTTTTCTCGTCAAGAACATAGTAGGTTATGTTGGAAATCAAGTTCCTATCCAAGTCAAGCACCACAACTATTGTGTCATTGGCTCGGAAGTTGTTGTCTTTGGCTTGTTCGCTATCGATGCTGTTTTCCTGAACATCCAGCACTCGCTTGCTTTCGCCATATTCAGCAACTGGATTGACATAAGACTGCTTGCCCTCTATGTTGGTTATTTCGTAGGTTATCACAAGGCTTTCAAAATTTTCTGTTGCATTGTATATAAACTCTATCTTACTATTATCAGCATATTTCCTTGTTGAGAACAACAATTTACCTGTCGAAGCGCTAGTGTAATCTGTTATCGACTTGTCCTCTGCTCTCACTGTGCTTTTTAGATCGCTAGAAGACGTGTCCACCGCAAACATTTCTCTTGATTCTTTATACTTTTTCTTCTTGCCCAAATAATCTCTTTGCGAAATTGTCCTTACAAGAGTTGATGCAATGACTGGTTTTCCTTCGATAATTGCCCAAGTGTAACCATCAACATAGTTATAACTTTCTTCGTTGGCATACTTATCACTATAATAGACCAATGACAAGTCGTAATTGGTGAAATATGTATGAGTAGCAAAGTTGGATATTGAAAGTTCCACAGCCTTTTTGTTTGCTGGAGTTTTTGATGGATCATTGCTTCCTGGAGTGTAGAAATTGGTGTTTTCCCATTTATCATTTTTTGTTTTGTCATTTAAGAAGAAACAATCGTTTAGCACACCATTTATGCACACTTCTGTAGAAACCAATGTCCTTGGCCCTGCAAAAGGATAGGCCATTGTGTTGTTGTCCCCTGCTTTTTTGTAACTGATGGAATAACATCTAGATATTACACTTTGTGCTGTGTCTTCATAAACAAATCCTGCAATCGCACCAGAAGAAGTTAGCCAAATATTAGAGTAGCAATCTGAAATAACACCACTGTTGTAATAAACAAAACCGCCCACGATACCTGCACGAGATACCATGCCAGAACCAGTATTTCTAATATCTTTGTCCGACTCTGCACGCCTACCTTGGACATAACTCTCCAAAATTTCACCATAGTTGGAGCAAACAAATCCACCTACTCCCTCTTGTTTGGAATTGTGTTCTATAGAGCCAGATTCAAAATAACTAGCAACAATTTTTCCCCTGTTGGTGCATACTACACCACCGGCATTGCCATAACAATAGATATTAAATCCGTCATAAACTTTTTCTACTTCATCGCTAGTTGTTTTCTTTCTAAATAGTTTTGCGCCTACTGTGCTGTTGCTGATATAACCACTTTTTTCGTTGTTGGCTACCAATCCACCAATATTAGAACTAGCAGAGCCACTTGCACCAGCCACATCAGAGGAGTTGACTTCTATCCTTACTCCACCCAAAATGTTTGCATTGGCTATTACACCTGCATTGGAGCATGTCAATCCACCAAAAGTTACACTGCTGGCATTTGGAAGATTTATTCTCAAACTTTCCAAACTTGGCTCTATCACCACAGTCCCTGCCAAAGATTGCTGTGTAACACTTGGAGTGTAATATACTGTAACATTTTCAATGAGGACTTGTTTTGCCACTCCACCTACTTCCACTTCCTTTTCAATCTTCTCAAACAAGCCCAAATTGACATCGCCAGTAGTGGAATAATCATAACTAAATCCAGTGATAAATATTACTTTGTTGTTTCCGTCAAAAGATGCAATGTTTGTTGTTAGTGGTCTATAATTTGAAAGGACTATGTCATTAACTAACCTATAATCGCCACCTTCCTTCATACTTAGGAATTCTTCCGCAGTGGATACAGGGATAGCATTTTTCAGTTCGTTTGGATAAACAAAAGTAACTACAAATGCCTGCTTAAATTCTTTCTTGCCGTCTATTGTTGAATAATCTTTGACATTTGGAATACCAGAAGCCCTTTCTGTAGTTGAAGTTTTGTTTGCAGTGTATGCAATCTTGGCATCAAACAATATGTTGGATTGTTTGTCTGTTTTTAGTCCATATAGAGCAAAGAAATCATTAAATGTTTCCACTCCAAAAGTTTCATCATTATATTTGCTTCCACTGATTAGGTTTTCTTGTGCGTTATATTGCCACACACCAGACACCTTGCTATCACTGCTTGAACTGGAAAAAGTTGCCTTTGCAATATTATCAGCCAATTCATTTATATAATCTACAAAGTATCTTTTTACTTGATAGCCCGCTTTGATTATATTTATATAAAGGCTGTCATCTGTTTTATTGTTTAGATAGATATTGTTATACCATTCTTCATACCAACTGCCACTGTTTTTGATGTTGTCATCATAAAATGCCTCTATATTAACCCTTAATGGATAAGTTGTAGCCACTGGAATATTAATCGAGCCATTTTCAACCTTGTCAACTGTTATTTCTTTCACTGTAAACATTGTTACAACAATTTGAATTTCATAACTATATGTTTGCTTGTTGCTGGTTATCTCTCCACGCAAAGTTATTGTTTTGCCCACAAGGTCGGTGCTCCACCAAATACCCTCCTCAAAATTGAGCAACTGAATATAATATTTGCTACCTTCTTTCTTTGGCTCAAGCCCCTCTTTGTAGTCACTAAAACCAGAATATGCGTTTCCATAAACATCTACTGCCGAAAGTTCCCATTTTATTTCATCATTGTAATTGATTGTATCTACTATAAGTTCGTTTTTGGTATTTATTGGAACATAATATTTGCCATCATTGCCCAAAAGGTCATTATCCAGTGCAAAAGTAATCCCTGGTTTTTTGAGTGTAGAAATAACTTCACTTTTGGAAAGAATAACTGCCCCTGCTTCATTTAGTATGTCTATCTTAACAACAAATTCTGTCCCGTCTTTTACATGAGAGTCGGTAAACAATTTGAAGAAGTAACTTCTCGCATAAGAATACACCCCACTATTATTGCTTAAGAAGGTGTCTTGCCCAATAGATTTGTTTATTGTGAGAGTCTTGCCATTGGAACTATACACAGCAACACTGCCATTATCCACAAACTGTTTGCCGTGTTCGTTGTTCAAATCAAGTATCACTGGCGTAATAAACAACAAATCACCACTTGTGCTGGTATATGACAATCTCACATGAGAATAGTTTGTTACATAAGGATACACCTCCACTCCAAGAACAGCTGGTGTGTCATTTAGTCCAGAATAGATATATCCTCCACTGCTCTTTTGAGGGAAATCATCATAACTAGCGTAAACATTGGTATATACACTTTTTACTTCATTTTCTCCAATAATCTTAATAGCCACTGGCAATGCAATTGTGGTGTTGATGTTAGAATGAAAATTAAAAATATAATTTTTGTCTTCTTTTATGCCAGAAAGTTTGTCTTTGAACCACACTGTGTATGATTGAGATATCTTTCTAAGCCCTGTTTTACCTCTAACATCTGATGACCCTACTATTTGGATTTTGCCTGTTTCATCAACAAATTCATATTGATACTCGCCAATATTTATCCCCAACTCTTTGCCCAACTCAATAGCATTATCCAAAATAATCCTGTCGTCAATGCTATCTGTATCCATTGTTATTGTAAATGCCAATTTTTGAAGTTGGTTCATAACAAAGTTTGGTTGCATATTATCCAAAAGCGATATTGCTGTTGCGCCATGTGTTATGGAAAGGTAGAAATGAGTAGAATGTTCTTGCAACAAAGCGGTTTTTCTTTCGCCATTGATTGTTTGATAAATATATGGGATACATTCAATAGCCAACTTGCCACCATCAGGGATTGCAATCAGTGGAACAAATGAAGCAAATGTAGAATCAACATTTACATAATATTTTTCAACTTTTCCACCTGAATTAACAGGTGTCCATTGTTTTGATGCTATTGTGAATATGTTTCCAATGCCTGATGCTGTTCCATTTAGGCTGTCCAATATTACATTTACATCTTCTGCCAAGACTTCAAAACGCAAGCCTACATTTTCCATCGCTCTTAGCGAAACATCTTCATTGTCAACATTGACAATATATTCTGGATTTGCATACACTGTTTGCGTTTGAGATAATAGCAAGTCTATCCCATAATCTTCATTAAGTGGCATGGTAAAACTGGTGTTTGCATAAACATTCACATCAGTTAGTCCATAGCACAAAATCACATCAATTTTTGCATTATTTTCAGGGTTTGTAGAACTAAGATTTGATGAAACTGTAAGTGTTACTGCAGAACTTCCCTCTCTACCTATAGATTTGATGATAATATTTTCACCGCTAATCTCCAAAAGGTCAGAATTGCTTTGAACCTTCAATTTGTTTGACTTCACACCACTTGGCGAAACGGAAATATTTAGCAAATCTAACAAACTTGTTGTATTCAATCTTAATAATGATTCAGTAGAAATCAAGTCACTTTCTGACAACGCAAAGAACAACATAATAGTCTTATCGTCCAGTTTTACAAACTTCCACCCTTCATCGCTATCAAGGTTGTCCTTTACAGTTGCGGTAATAACCACAGGCCCTAGCACAAACAAAGGCTCTGATTTCACCACTTCCACACCAGACAGGTCAACTTTGTATGTAATATAAAGCATAGGCAAACCAGCAATCTTTCCAGCAGTATCTTTTTCCACCTTCCAAGGCAGATAATCTCTGTTCTCATTAAATATGCTGTTTATCAAAGTTGTAAATTCAGTTTCTGTTTTTTCTGAACCATTGATAGAATAAATTGTTCCATTTCTTCCTGATATTATATTCTTAACATCAGTAATTTTGGAATAGGAAATAGTATTTTTTGAACCAAAAGAATTAACTCCTAGCAATTTATTTGTATTATTATTAGAATATACCACACCTTTGCCAAATATATTTTCTGCAAAATATACGTCCATATTTGATGTAAAGGCAAATATATAACCTGCTTTTGTATTTGGAGCCCAAACATTAACATTGGCACCACAGGCATAATATCTAACACTTTCACCGCAACCAGCAAATCCCCCAGCCAACCCATCGTTGACCGATCGTAATTCGAAATTAGATGTTAGTGTTGCTGTTGCCATGATATCATAATTTTCTTCTTTCCCCAGCCAATCGGCACCTTGTGAAGAATATTCATCATAGTAACTGGTTGTAGATAGGTAATGAGCAACAACACAAACCAGCCTACCAGCAAATCCACCAACCTCACCCTTGCCCACTACAAAGTTTCTAGAGTGCTCGTCATTTACATAGTTTTCTGCTCCAACATCATACATCGCAACTGGGATATCTGTATTAGACTCTGTCAAAATTCCTCTAGCGCCACCCACTGCGCCACCAACATAGTGATTGCCTGTTACTTTTGAAGAAGAATAACTGCAATAGATAGAATATTTGTTATCATCAAACTTATAACTGACTTCACCAATTTTGCTGTTATACAATTCACTGGATAATGCAAGTCCAACAATTCCACCAACAAAATCACAATCTTGTGCATCAACTACACTTTGAACACTAATATTATGCACCTTGCCAATATTTATACCTACCACTCCGCCAATTCCACACATTAAGCCATCAGAAGTGGTTGTTGATGTGTCATCATTATAATTTTGTTCCAAATGAGCATAGTTTTGTGGAATGAGGAATGCTCCACCTCGGTCTACATCTGGAGAGATGAGATAATTTTCAAACAATGTAACCAATGCAGAAGGAATGCTGTAAATATTAAATTGATTCAAACTGTTGCTGGTCTCTGTTATGGAAACCTTGATATTTAGACTGCTGTCATAAGCACTGTTGCCAAAAGAAACTTCTCCGCCCTTTTGTCTGCTATAACTACCGGACAAATCTCCAAAGTTAAACCCTACAATTCCACCTGCAAGGAGAGTATTCTCACCTTTGGCTATAATCTCCACATCTCCTCTGTTTAGTCTGGACTCTTGCTGTGTATTTTGTTCAATCTCGCCAAAGTTTACACCCGCAACTCCACCAAAAACAATTTGTTCTTCTGCCCTAAATATTGCTCCTGTATATTGTGCGGTGCAGTTGGATATCCTTCCAAAGTTTACCCCTGCTATTCCACCAAAAGTTGTTGAAACATTGATAGTTGGCTGTGCAAAAGCATATTTTATAGTAACATCTGACACCGTTCCATAAAGGACTTCAAACAAACCATAGCGACTTTGATTTATTTGCGCTGGGAGATAAACATTTTCGATTGAATAATATTCGTAATAACTCTCTCCAGTTTTTCTGTCTTGAACTTTGTTTTTGCCAACCAAACTTCCCCCAAAGCCATAAGCATAGTAGGTTTGGGTATTGCTATATGTAGTTTGCAAAATGTACTGGTCGGCATTATTTTTTGAATAATAAATGCCCTTATTGAATTCATCTTCAGTCAATTCAACTGGATAATAAGAAGAAATTGGTGAAAAGGTTTTTGAGTTGTCAAATCTGATATTGTTTGCAAGGATATAATTTTTGGTTGGATTTTGGGCAATTCCCAAAAGGTCTTGCATTGAAGATATGCTATATGGAACATCTTCACCATTTTCTATATCTATTTGGATAGTCAATGCACCTTTCCATATTTTTATAAGTTCAGCATAATTCACCACTTTTGCATAATACTGCTTGCCTGATTGATATTCATGCGCAATCTCGTATGCATCAGAAACTTTTTCATAAAACATTCCATCCACAAAATCTTCCAAAGTTAAGCTTATGCTTGTCATTGTTCCACAGAAAGTTTCATATTGTTCTCTTGTTACAATTTTGTCTTGTGGCATAACTACAAGGATAGATTTGCCTGCTTTCCCTGTTGGCAAAAGGCTGAGAGTAGAGTGCATATTTGTTTGATTTTGAATGGAAGCACTCATTGCCCCTTCCCCTGCAATCAAATACATTGTGTTTCCACCCACTTCCACTATAGACAAGTTTTGCACAAGCAAAGTCTTGTTGCTTGCTTTTTCGTTGCCTATTTCAAGAGAAAAGGATATATCGTCCAAAATATCTGTATCTCTAAGTTTCAAAGTCGTTTGGGCATTTGTATAAATTTCAGTGACCTGTTCGTGATTTACTATTGAAATGTTTTTGGTAGCATAATGGTAATTTCTATATTCATTGACTCTTACACCAATTTGAATGGTTGTATAAGAAGAATCAACATTGTCCTGCAATTCAAACCAATATTTCCCGCCAAAAACTCCCGGATATAGCAGTCTTACAACGCTTTCGCCTTCAGAAATTTTGCTCATCACTCCGCCTGATACTTGATAAATTCCGTCTGTGCGTCCACCAATACTTATAGTTACAGTCGCTTCCTCTTCAAAGGTGTTGGTTGGCACTCTGGAAGAAGTCTTGTTGACTGTTACATTAAACCCAAAAACATTGTCTGGTGGATTTTGCGTATCAAAAGTAATGCCCGACTCCAACTTTGTTTCATAAGCCACTGTTTTTGGATTGACCACCTCTGCACGAGATAAGTTGATATCCATTTCTTCCACAGGGACAAATGCAAAAAGTGTAAATGTCCACGTAAGCACTGTGCCGTCCAAATTTTCTAGCACAATTTCCACCACATATGTTTTGCCTTCTGCAGAATCATTTGTAAACCTAAATGCGTTTGCTGTGCAATTTAATTCAAAATATTCATCATAAATCTTATTTGCACCTGCTACACTGCCATCATAATAAATTGTATAGGAATTCTTTACTTGAACACTGCTTCCGCTTGTTATGTTATACACCGCATATGTAAGATTGTATCTGTTTGCGTCATAAGGTCTTGTTGTAAGCATAAATTCTACTTGTTCTTTGGTCTTGACCTTTGCATATACATTCCTTGTCCCGATAGAATAATCTCCAATACTGCTATTTGAGGAAATGTCAACAATTTCTGCTTCCATGCTAAGCACTGGATAATAAACATTTACATTTAGCGAATAAACTTGTCTTAAATTTGATGCCCCAAGAGAAACCGATATATTTCTACCTACGCTTTTTGGGTCTAAAATTATGTTGCCATTTTTCACTGTTGCCAACACTACATTATCCACTAAAGATGAAACATATATATTGCTCAAAGTAGCCTCTATTGGTGAATATTGCAGTGAGATTATTGCGATGTAATCTTTGGACAAGTCCAAATCTAGTGTCGCTTTGTTACTTTCAAAAGAGATATTTTGCGTGTCAAAAATTATATAATCACCTGTTGCTTCGTCAATCTCTCTACTTCTAAACACCACTTCAAAGCCTGTTATTTCTCTTATACCTTGCACCAGTGAAAGTTTTGCGACACATTCTGCCTGAGAGTCATCTTCTATTGATGTTATTTGAACAAAAATATCATCTCCAACAAAAATTTCGCCACTTTGTTTAATTTTGAAATAGAAATCGGTACCCGCTGGAAATTGCTGGTTGCTGAAATTGGCGTCTAGCAAGTGGTCTTCGTCATTTACAAATATTTGAAAGATATTTAGCACTTCACTTTCGTTAAGACGAGAAATAGTTGAACTGCCGTCTGCTCGTCTATAGAAAGTTAAACCAAACACTGACCTACTCTTTAGGACATTGAGAGGGTCGCCTACTTCTACAGATAGTTTAACCCCCAAAGAAGCGTCAAAGTTGGTCATCACTTCTGTAGAATAGCATTTTTCTTCGTCAAAATCAGTAAGAATATTGTTGTTTTGCAAGATATTTCCGTTGACAGAATAGTTGTTTACAACAGTGTAACATCTTGTGTTAAGTGTAGCAACGGAAAGGAATTCTTCTTGTGGATAATCTACATAACTGCATTCAAAATTCATATTGTATGTTCCGTCTGGATAACTAGCAGAACCTTCTGTAGATTTTATCTTTGATGGCACCAGTCTTATGTAAGACAACCCATATGTTGCCCTGCCTATATTTTCTGCTGTGGTTATCTCTCCATCAGCATTAAAATATCTAACACGCAAACTATCTCCACCAAAGGCAAACCCCATATTCTCGTAATTTGGTTGCACAAAAATGCTGAATGGGCATAGCGAATCTTGAATGCCAATAATATTTATTTTTTTGCCATATGTGTTGGTTTTCAAAACGAAATCCTTGTGAGTTATGGCAATATTTGTTACAAAATCTATAGTGGATAGCAAATCTTCTTCGCTTCCACCCACCTTTTGCCCCAACCCATTATCTTTGGTTGAGTCAAAAGAGTAAATTTCAAAGTTGGATATCTGTGGCAAAAATTCTATTTGCTGAATTTGAACCAAATCTTCTCCAAGTGGATTTTTGTAGGTTGCCCTTGCATAAATAACTTCATCATCAGTTAGGTCATAATCTTCCAGCAAGAGAATTTGCGACTCTACAAGAGAGATATTTTTTGATGCCAGTTGAAGTGAGGAGAAAGGAACAAATTTTTCTATATTCGTTTCGCCCGCGCCGGACAATGTCCCCAAATCAAAAGTCATATTTCTTAGGCTTAGGTTGTTCTCTAGCCCAGACGAAATGTTGTATGTTGTTCCTCTTTTGTAGGACAAAGCAACATTGCCTTGCCTAAATCTCAACACACTTGGAACTTCCACCACTTGAATCATCAGGCTTCTCTGTTTGCTCCCTTCCGAACTGAGCACTGTGAGTGTGGTCGAGCCCTCTTGCTTGGCGCAAATAGAAACTCTCATTCCGCCATCAATATATTGTTTTTTGCCAACAGTCAAAATAGAATTGGAAAGACTTACTTGCACATCACTATTAAAATCTTCTGGAACACCTGAAAAAGTTGCATCTATATAAGCAGTGGTTTGAGTGCTTCCAGAAATATAAAGTGTGTAAGAGCCGTCCAACATTTCATCAACAACAGAATTATCTGTATTGTTTGTCCAACGTCTTGTTCCATCGTTCAAGGTTTTGGAAGAGAAAGATGAAAAGCAAAAATTTAGAGACATTTTTAGATCTCCATATCTCTCATTGCATCCAAATATCACCAGTGAGGATACTATCAGCAACAATACCATTATCTTGCTAAAAATTTTCTTCATTTTATCTTCCTCTTTCTATCTTGGAAATTAACTCTTTGTCGTTGATGTTCATTCATTGTTTCTTTGCAAAAATCCCTTTTTGCAATTTTTTGTTTTTACAAATTTCCCATTCAATAATTATAGCACCTTCTAGTCGAATTTGTATTGATTATTATCATTTTTCTTTAATTTTTTTTTGCATTGTTATTTGCAATTTCTTTTGTAAATTTTTTTGTAATTTTTTTTGTAACTCTTGTTGTAAATCTTGTTGTAAATCTTGTTGTAAAACTTGTTGTAAAACTTGTTGTAAAACTTGTTGTAAAAGTATCATTGTGGGGGGGCAAAGCCCCCACACACTCATACTTTTCCTTTTTTTTTTTGCAATGTTATTGCAAAACTTTTTGCTATAAATCAGGCAAAAGGAAAGCCTTAATTTTAGCATTTACGCCCATAGGGATAACTTCACCTTCAAACTTTTAACCTTGTGATGAGTTATTTCTGGAAAAAGTAAGGTTGCTTATTATTTGATCTCTATCAACTTCTCCAATTTCACCATCTGAACTAAATTTATAAAGGTTGAGCAAAGTATTTGTCGCTTGAGTTTCTTGAGTTACATATGAGGTTTTCTCATTATACTTTTCTCTTGCATATCTAATAACTTGAATATTTTGTGATGGATCAGTTGTTCCTCCAATATATGGCAAAGTACTTGGAGTAAACTTTGTATCTTTATATTGAGATTCAACCTTGAAAGGATCTCCAAGTTCTGTAGAATTCACATTAATGATAGTTTCTTCATCATACACATTTTTAGCATACTTTTCTTCAATATAGGCTTTAACTTCATTCTTTTTATTATTAATGAAATTTTCATCCATTTCTTTTATTTCGTTGAACTCACCTTGTTTTGGAGTTTCAGAATTTGATTTCAAATATTGAATTCCTGTGAAACTCGACCCAGAATAACCATATTTATCATTGGAAACTCCTGCACCATAACTATTATAATTAACATTGAAATACAATACAACATAATCCTCGTCTTTATATGTTCTGTCATTTCCTCTATCAGCCCAAGTTATTGATTTTGGAGCGACTCCTTCATATTCTGTTGAATCGTATGTCGTGTCTTTCTTTATATTGACATTATCCCTGCTTTTTGCATATCCAACATATAAGCCACGACGTTCATAGATGGTATCCTTATATACATAATCACTCTTTTCTGTATTGCCACTTACTATATAACTCATGCCTTCATTGTATGCTTTAGTTTCATTATAAGGAGTATTGCGTTGATAGAATGCATAACCATATACTTCTTCTCTTGAAGAACACTTGTCGTCGAATTTTACTTCGCCTTCAGCGTAGCCAACCAAGCCACCAACTGCACCTTTGTAATTTGTATAATTATCTTTTGACAGGTTATTTTCCTCAAATACTACATCTCTACATTCATTATTTATATCACTTGCATTTTCTGGATTCCAGCCTGTTACATAGTTTTTAGAAGCCTCAAAGCTACCGTCTTCTTCTTGAATACTTGCAACAACATATCCGGAGTTTTTGGAATTGATAACTGTAACACCACTAGCACTACCTACAATACCTCCAATGTATATGCCATTGCCCAATCCAGTGAGATTCATTTTGTTCTCGCAGTCTATTATTTGTCCATCTTTAGCTTTTCCTACAATGCCACCAAAATACGCTTCATTATCTGAGAAAGCTCTAAGATATTTCGAAGATTCGTCTGTCGTTGTGCAAGCATAAATAATGCCATTTTCATTCAATGCTACTATACCACCAAATGACTTACCTTCTCTTAGCTTTACATATTTACCATCAACCATCTCCACCTTGCTATCACATTGTCCTACGATACCTTCGTTTAATCCAACTATGTTGCCATAGTTATAATCAAATTCTCCTAGACTTGCAAAGTCAACTTCAGGCGTTTGCGCTGTTATATTGAACACATATGCATTTTGGCTAAGCTGTCCAACTACGCCACCTATTGAACCATTTACAGTCAATGGCTTATCTGTGCTTCCTTCAGTTGCTGGAGGCATATTGAATATAATATTTGCTTTATTATCTCCTTCTGCTCCAACTTTTCCGCCTTGTTCAACTAGTCCTACTATACCACCAAAATTGGTTGCTTTGATATTAGCAGTATTTGTTATTGTAACCTTTATTGATCCTTCATCAGAGGTTAATTTTAATTTTCCACTTTCGCCAACTACGCCAACTAACCCACCAGCAATCTCGTTAGAATTTATATTAAGAGATAATGTATATTCACCAGACAAATTAACTATAGATACATCTTCTCCCACATTGCCATTGTATCCAACATATCCAACCAAAGAGCCAACGTATGCCCCACTCAATCCTCTGTCTTCGCTAGTAATAATATCTATATTACTTGTCAAAGAGCCGACATCCATTCTACCTGCTACACCACCAGTATATACAGCTCCAACAACATATGGACTTATAGAATTATCAAAAGAACATTCTACACAAACATAGCCATACACACCACCAGCAAATTCACCATTCACAACTTTTTTAAGTTGAGATGTATTTACCTCTGTTTCTCCAATCAATGCACCAACAGCCCCACCAAGATAGGTTCCTTCACCTTTACTGGAACTTCCACTTTTTGATACTGTAGATTCTTCTCCTGAAGAGTTTTCTCTTGAAGACACTGCAACTATCTTTCCACCATTTGCAACACCAACATAAGCGCCTGCAAACCCTTTGCCTGTTAATCTAACATTGCCACTCTCTGGGGCTTCGCCACTGGTATCTCCAATTTGAGGGACTTCGGAACTTGTAAAGTCAATATCAGTTCCATCGTCATTTCTATCTTTGCCCATATAACCGACCAAACCGCCGACATTGACACCGCTGATATCTGGAGCTACACCACCAATAATCTTTCCACCAGTCATCTTGCCAACCAGACCACCAACACCAACTTTGTGGGCAATGTTAAGCATTTTGTCTAGGGAGTCATCTCCTTCACAAAGGTCACTAACGGCATCCTTATTGTTACGGATTTGATAGGATGTTGCACAAGCAATTTTATAATCACCACCACCTGAAATACTAATTGTATTTTCATCTGTTTCTGCAAATGAACAGCCAGAAATTTCTCCATCTTTAAGCCAAGCAACTGCACCGCCTGCAATGTATCTGCCATATATCTTAGTTACACCACTTTGGTCTGCAAATTCACCATCGTAAGACTCTATAATTGTAAGGGCATCCTGTGTCTTGTTATCTAGAGAGCCACTCTCCATTACCCCAACATACGCCCCTGCACCAAGGATATCTTTTGCTCCTTTGGCACGAGTTTTCTTTTGGATTACAGAATCTGCACCATGGATGTCGCCAGTGATTTCTTTAATCTGTCTTACATAAGCTTTGTTAAATGTAACACTTCCAGCAAGTTTGCCCACTGCACCGCCACCATATGTAGCATTGGCTAGTGTTCCACCTACTACAAAAGCGCTAGAATCTTTGCCAATAGTTCCACTGATTACTGTACCCACCAAGCCACCAACTGTTTCTGCTTGTGAAACTGTTGAATCTACATAAACGTTGTCTGCTATTGTTCCACCATTCAACTCACCAACAACACCGCCAGCAGTTGCACCTTTAGCAATTTCTCCTGAAGAGTCTCCGATTAGGCTGGCATCAACTATTTCAAATGTAGAGGTTACATTGAACATAACAGAACGTGGAGTGAATACTTCTTGTTCTTCATAATGGCTACTACCATCTTCACCTTCCACTTCAACATTCTTTTTCTTCATTGTTCCATACTCTTCTCCAGTAAGAGGGTCTTTGCTAACTTTGGTAGAATAAGTTTTTGTTAGATGTATTCGCCCAGTATAACCATCTTCAGCTAAACTGTAAGTAAAATCTCCATTGGAAGAATATCCTGATAAGACTTTTTGCAACTTCATTGTAATAGCATTGTTTGTATAAACAATATCATCTCTTTCTATCACATCAGTAGGAGGTATAGATTCATTATTAAGCCACCTACTGACAACATTTGATGTAGCACCCGTGATTGGATCTTTAACTGGAGTAACGATTTCTCCAGTGCGAAGATAAGTTACCTTTTTGATGCTATACTCACCAATCCTGTCTTCATCACTTGGGTTGTAACCAGCATAAGACCATGATTTTCGGTTCAATTCTGCAATCTTAAGAACATAACAATCTTGTATCTTTGCGCCACCTGTCAACTTACCCACAATACCACCTATGGAAGAATTTTCTTTTGCAATTACTTGTGCTTGCGAAACCACATTGGACAATGTTCCACCAGATAGTTCTCCAATCACACCACCAGCAACACCGCCCTTGCCTGCAGTAACAATAACATCAGCGCCAAATATAAATTGCAGCTGCAAAGTTTTATCAGATTCTAGTTCTGCCTTGCCGATGTATCCACCTGTAGCAATCATTCCGTTTTGAACTTTCTTGCTCCTAACGTCTACATTTATCATCGACATAGATTTTCCATTGATCTTAGTAGTAGCAATGGTATCGTTAATGTATCCAATAGCACCGCCAACATAACTGGACTTCAATACCTCTTTGCCATTTTTAGTGTATCCACCAATATTTATACCATCTGTTACTGGGATACTTCTTACAGATGTCATTCTGCTAGTTATACCACCGACTTGTCCGCCATTGTATCTGCCAACAACACCACCTACATAACCAGGATCAGTTGCTGGTGGAATCTCATTTTCTTTTGGGGTTTCGATGCTTGACTCATAATTATCCCCATCTTCAGAACCTTCACCCTCGCCAACAAGATTGCTTGTAACCAAACTGCTTGTAGAAGTTAGTCCGCTGGTCGTTTCAGTTGTGGCAATTGTTTCTGAACATTTACCTGCAAATATAGTTATCTGTGGAGAGAAGATATTTATTCCGTCTGTTCCCACTGCACATGTGCCAGAAATAACAGAGTTGTCTTCTATATAACCAGCAAGTCCACCTGCATACAAAGGAGAAGATATTGTTATTGCTGAACCATTAAACATTGCCAATGGTTGTGATAGATATACAAACGCACTTCCTGCAAGAGTTGCCATATACATTTCACTTTTGTTTATCAACCCACCAACTATTCCACCTGAATATTTTCCATGTGCCACTTGTCCAGAGTTTACTACACGGAACAAACCAATGTTTGTAAAGTCAGGGGTGGTCATTACTCCACTTTGCCACTTTACTTCACCATTCCATGTTGTTTGAAGGGACACTTCATGAGATAACAATGCACTCTCAACTTCTTTTGTATTTACTCTTGCCCCATTAGAAAGACCAATGATTCCACCTGAACAATCAACCCCACTCACTGCTCCGTAATTTGATACTATTCCATATATAGACTTTAGATTGTTATCAAAAGACATAATATATGTGTTTTTGTTGGCATAACCTACAATACCACCTGCATTATTAACTCCAATAACTGTAGAGAAGTTGGATGCCATCGACACAATTACTTTGCCATTTGTATAATTTTTACCACTTCCCGTTCCTCCGCTGATAGTTTTTTCAGTTTCAAACTCTTCAGATATTACTGCACCAATAATACCACCAGCAGAACCACTTGAATACACAACACCAGTCTTTAACAGATCAAGCAATTTACCAAAGAAGCCATTTATTCCTAACCCGCTTAAAGACAATCCGTAACTCATAACGCACGAAACAGTAAGTTCTCTGTTGATTCTTGTCATACCTATTATGCCACCACTTGCACCACCACCTAAGCCAAATTCATCTTTACCATCTTTCTTTTCTACAATAGCAAGATCATTGTCTGTCATGCAAAGAATATTGCTTACATATTGCAGTTTTGAAGGATAAGTTTCGTTTGCATCAAACTTAACTGGGTCAATGTTGTATTTGTAGGAATTTACAACCACACCATTTATGTAATATTTGATAGGAATATTTCCATCTACCCCTACGCCAATCTTATAAACAGTTTTTAGCACTGCTTTTAAGATTTCACCTACAAAGCCGAAGGATAATGAAGAACCAAATTGAACACTAGCCAATGTTGTTGCTTCGCCGTCAATCACCAAGTCAAGCGTCCCCTTCAAAGAAGTTGTTTTAGCATTCTTTGTCAAAGACTTATTTATCTTCTCTTGCTTGTCTGTCAGTAAACTTTCAACGCTCACATTAGCAAGACTGTTGCCACTTAATTCACCCAAAGCACCATTTACCATTGGTGTGGAGAAAAGCGCACCTAGCCCATGCAATACATAACCCATGTTAATCATACCGCCAAGATGGACAGGTTCTCCTATTGCCTCTGGAGTTATGTCACCAAGATAACCGATACAGCCTCCACTAACAGCGCCAATAACCACACTGGTTGGTGATGTTAGGATAAGTCCATTGCCTTTCTTTAAGTCATTCAATCCATCATTGTCTCCCTCTGACTTCTTTGAAACAAGAGTTGCAAAGAGTTCCATAATAGATTCTGTGCTAGAAGCACTCTTTAGGCTGGCCACAGTTCCGCCATACATCAAACCAATTATGCCACCAGCAATACCGTTCATCGCCCAAACAGCACCTGTATTGGTTACAAATCCACCTTCGCTACCTATGTCAGATGACAATGTTCCACCATTCATTACACCGATAATACCACCAGCAACCCTAAGCCCCATAACTAGACTATAACCTGTAAATGTCGAGTCAAAGAACCCTTGACCAGTGCTACAATTTCTTACAACACCAGAATTCATATAACCAACAATACCACCTGCAATATTTGGGAAACTTAAAAGGAAGTTTATATTAAGGAAAGTGTTGACAAGGTCTACAATTGTATCAGTAAACACATTGGTAAACAAATCGTTTAGTCCGCCAGATACATTCTTACAAGCTTGAATTGTTGCATTTTGAACAAATCCAACAATACCGCCTGCAAAAGACCTTATCATATACCCACGAATTAGGGCATCATTTATACAGTTAGAAATAACAATATTACTTTCGCTGTTTGCCACCGCAACACCGGCTATACCACCAGCGAATTGAGTGAGAGGTCCGCCTACACCACTTACTTGATTGATGAAATTAGCAACATTAAATTCGGTGCTGGCACTTATTTCTGTGTTGCAATTTGTAATTTGAACATATGTAGTTGAAGAACTACCTGTCAATTTACTTGAACATTCTATTGCACCGACTATACCACCAGCCATGCCGTCATCCAATATTACTGAAACATTAAATACAGGCTGGAACGCAACTTTTGCATCAATAGAGCCATCTACTGAACCTGCTAGGTTTATATTTATCAATGACCCTGAGGAGAATACACCATATTTTTCATTGTTGCCTTCTTCAAACCATTTAGGCCAAATAGCTTTAGCCATTCTCATCAATAATCCTGCCACAACACTGCTGTTAGAACCATTTTCACCGGTATTTCCAAAATAATTTTTATTTCTACCCATCTCTCCAGTTGCCCAATCGGCACTAGCATCTCCCAAAAGGTCACCTTCTATTGAAGCACTGGTAAGCAATTTCAATTTGCCATTTGCTGCCACACGACCTGTATCTTTGGCATTTTGAATTATAATAAAATCCCCATTAGATAAAGCCTCACCTACAATACCGCCAGCCC
The DNA here is from genome assembly GCA_051883495.1 of Christensenellales bacterium. GTDB lineage: Bacteria > Bacillota > Clostridia > Christensenellales > UBA1242 > UBA7862. The sequence goes on along the minus strand of JBJETV010000017.1, from coordinate 50,095 downwards.
TTGTTCCTGCAACTATATCTGCACCATTCAATACTCCGTTTTCTGTAGCATTGCCTATTTCACCTTTTAACATTCTACCCACAATACCGCCAGACACTGCATAGCCGTCTATAATAAATCTAACACCAACACTGAAATTAATATAATCATCATTATTGTTAAAACTTAGATTTCCACCTACTCCACCAGTAACACTTTTAATGATTTTGTCTAGATTTATACTACCAAAATCAAATGTGCTATTTAGTGATGATTTTAAGTAATCTAGTAGATTATCTTTTGTTATCCTTCTCTTAACACCATTCTTGTTGGCGACATCAAGGGCAATAAGCTCTGGAGAAATCCATGGAACATCAAAATAGAATCCAATATCTGTGTTGATTTTTGCACCTTGAGATGTATAACAATCAGTTATCTTGCCTCCTTTCATAGCACCTGCTATACCACCTGCAATAGTTGTCTGTGAACCGGTTATATTGATTGAACCTGCAAACTTGCTGTTGGTAACTGTTACCTTAGTTTCGCTACCATTTTGACCCATATTTCCAACAATGCCACCCACTACCACTGTATAGAACCCAGACATATACTTAATGTTATGTGAAATAGTAGCAGAAGCTGTTCGTCCTATCCCATCCACTTCTTCACCAAAAGAACAATTATCTATTGATGTTTCATCTCTGTCTGCATATGCCAATCCAACGATACCGCCTATATTGACACTGCTTACCAGAACATCGTTCATTGTCATTATGTTTTCAGATATTTTGTTTGTAGTCAATATAGTGTTTGTCCCAAGTTTGCCTTTTATTGTTTCATTATCTTTCGATACAAATGTTTGTTCGTATGTGCCTGTTTCATTTGAAACATAATTTTTGCCCATAATATCCAAACCAATATCGCCAAAGATTTGACAATTACTAATCTTTCCACCATAGACCACACCTGCGATACCGCCCACGCCATAGATACCAAACACTTTGACATTGCTTGCTGAGTATGAAGAACCTTCATTGCTACCAACAGTGATATTTGAAAGTTCTGGTATTGAACCAGAATTTTTGCTGGTCAATATGCCAACCACACCACCAGAATAAGATTTTGGTTGAACAACTTGTTCCATTTTCATTGCTCCACCAACCTCAACATTCTTTAGTTTATTATCTTTTAATGTTATTTCTCCCCCAGTCATAACACCAGCAATACCACCTGTATAACTTACGGAATTATAAGAGTCATCATAAGTGCTGACATACAACTTGCTTGTATCACCGAAGAATACATTTGCCAAGTTGCCATTATTTAGATAGCCCACATATCCACCTGCAAAGCCAGCCTTTCCACCATATGGGTGTTCCGTTAGTTCGTAAGTTGTGGATCCAATAGAGAACTTTGATTTTACTGTTATAGAGTTTATCGTCTTGCAAATGATGTCTGGCAATACTTGTCCACCACTACGAGATACACCTTGGTATACAAGAATTTTATCTCTAGACAAACTGTTTAGGTCATTTAGGTCAACTCCATAAACTTTTGTTATTTTGCCACTGCTGTCCCAAGTTGCACCAACTAGTTTTTCTTTTAGCTCACCTACAAAAATAACTGCAAAGAATTTTGTATTGACCACAGTGATTGTATCGCTTTCTTTAATGCTTTCGTATTGACCTCTAGAAATCCTTGTCAATGAGAAATCTCTTCCAAGAGAGGTCTTGAATGCTGTAACTTTACTATTGTTGAGCTTGTATGTTGTAGTGGTTAAGCCTCCTTCTGTTGTCGTGACCGCTTCTAAATCACTCTTAGAAATTGTTTCAACCTTGGACTCAAACATATTGGCAATATTCCCGTTGAATACATGATTCTCGTTGTCCACACCAACATTTTTCACTTCTGCATATTGATTATCTACTACTCCAGCCACCAAACCAGTCTTGGAATAGCAATTTACAAAAGTAATATTTTGAACAACCGTTGCAACATTGTATGGATGTGATTCTTCATCTCCAACGTTTTGGACCATAATTTCTTTGGAGTAAGAACCAATTGCACGCACTAGTCCATTTGTTGCATACATATTGGAGATTTTTGTTGTTTTTTCTGTCGTCAAAGCCCCGTCAAGATTGCCATAGAACTCCATACTTTGAGTATCCCAACTTTCTGACCAATATGTTACCTTGGAATACTTTTCAAAGTTAACAATTTCCTTTGTGAATCTATAATATCTATACTTTGGCACTGTGCCTGCATTGTTTGAAGATACAAATATATCAAGCAAACCAGCATGTTTTATGGAATAAGGCATATTTGTAAAACCTTGAACTATTCCATTAGAAACAGGACCTATCCCATTTATAGCCAAACTTTCTACAACATCAGGTGCATAAGAATTGCCATTTTTGTCGGCAAGACCATTGCCTGTGTATATAGAATTGAAATAATTTCTAATACGACTTGCAAATTTTCCTACATCTGAGCCACCTACTCCATCAAATATGTTAGAGTAGTTTTTGGTTATGTATCCAAAGTTGAACCAAGTAGAATCTATTCCAATAGCGCCTTCTGATGTTACTGCCCCCTCTGCTTTGTTAAATATTTCCACCAGTTCACCGGTCAATTCGCCAGTAGTTTTATTTCTTTCTGGGACAACCCAATGAGTTTGGAACATTTCTGCAACTGTTGCATTGCTAGTATTTGCTGTTTGGAACACATTGTTTACCTCTCCTGTAAAGGAAGATGTCCACAAATAGAAACCTTCTTTTGAAATAAAGTTCAGGTTGTTTGTTCTATCTCCAATGGCGGACATATTTTGACCTTCATTGCCAGCAACATATGGAATGTAGTCATAGTAAACTCTATACAAGTTTTCTGTAGGATTCCATGAATGCTCCAACGAAGTTCTTATTGATGCTACAGGATGAGTTGCATTATATTTGTTAGTCCCAAAATCTGCGGAGACGTCAGCCATTGTGTAAGAGTTTGATATTACACCATAAGTTGTATCCTTTGCCAAAGTTCCTATAGCAGTATTGCTATCATTACTACCATCAATAGTAATAGATCCTGTATAGTAGCTGTCGTAAATATTTCCTATATATATTTCACTATCAGAAATATAGTTACCATTCGCTGAAACAAGTCCGCCACCACCATTAGTTTTGAGATTTGCCATGCTAAAGCACTTGTTAATTACCCCAAAATTGGAATAAACAAATGTAGATGAATCAAGACCAGTTACCACATCTCCTACAACAAAGCAAGAAAAGACAAATCCGTAGTTGTATGTTGCAAATGGAGCAAACAATTCCTTACTGTTTGTTGTTACAGTGCCAGATAGGTTGAGCATAACAGCCGAAACTGCTGATCTTTGTGTTATCTCACCAAACACAGTTTTCATCTTACTACTATCTGTGCCAACTTGTATGGAATATCCTTGACCGTTGATAACCCAACCATTTGCAGTTGTGGTTATTGTGTCATCAACAGTTACATTATTTTCTAATATGTAATATTTATTATTTTCAAGCACTGTATCATTGTCAAAAGTTTTTGGAGCAAGTTTGCATCCTTCTCTAACATTAATTGTTCCATCAGACTGACTTTCTGCATACTTTGTAAAGAATCTGCTCTTTACAGAACTGTCAACTTTTAGATAGAGATCGTTGTATATTAACCCAAACACCCCATTACCATTTACATCAGATAATGTATCTTGAGCAACATTTTTTATCCCCGAAAGTTCGTTGCCAACCAATGCAATGTTTTCACAAGTAACAATTAAGGAACTGGAAACTCTAGCTTTATCACTTCCTCCTTGTCTGCCGACCACAGCCCCCAAATAAGCATTCAACTTTTGTGCAATTGCATAATCTCTTATTGTAGAAGCAACCAACACATTTCCATTGTCAGCGCCATTGTCCAAATTCTTACAATCACCAACCAAACCACCAATATATGTTGGGTCGCCACCATCAGGAAGGAACATAGATGCCACGTTTGCTGGTGTGGAAGTTATCCTTTCAAAATTTGTCGTAGATCCAAGAGCCCTGTTTAGAGTGATATCTCCCAAGACAATAGCAGTTGACACTTTTAGTTTTGACACTGAGCCTACAAATCCGCCAACATTCATCATTGCATACTGATCACAGATTATATCTGTTGTGGATATTGCTTTATTTATAGAAATTGTATTATTGTTGTCCATTGCTGTTTTGCCAGCAATTCCACCAACATAAATTCTCGCCCCTGCTGGAATATCTTGATTACCTTTTAAGACCTTTATACTAGTAGCATCACACACTATGTTGTCGAATGAATATGATGTTTTGCTGGTCAAATAGCCTGCAATTCCACCAATAATCGCTGTATTAAAGCAAGAACCAACAAATTCTACAGGGATATTATTATAAACATAACTAAAATATTGTGCTGAACTTGTAGCAATTACACCTCCAACGACATAAAGGTCATCAGTTGATTCATTTTCTGTAAGACAATTTAACTTAATCTTATTTGTTTCTAAGGCTCCAGTTGATTGTTTTACATTTACATTGGTTATATTGAATGTACTTAACGCAATAGCTCCACCAACATATGTATTGCCTATTGAATTTACTTCTATACTTATATCCTGAACAAAAATTGCTTCTGCACTGCCCACTCGAGAGCCCTCATCCCCTTGATTGGCAAGATAGGAATCTGCCGAGCCGATAATACCACCTACGTATATTCCACTAGTATTATCTATTGTCCTTATTGGATTTTCAGTCGTCCCAACTGCAATCGATCTGTCGCTTACGTACACATCTCTCATTCTGCCCATCATCGAGCCAGCCACTCCACCAATATTTAAGGAGCTTATTCTCTCATCCTCTCCTGTAATAACATTCAAATTCACCTTTGAAACAATATTATGAAGATCCCCTTTGGCAGAACCAGTAATACCACCAATAGTTCTAGATAGTGAACTTGCATTTGTCCTGTAATCAACAGCAATATTAATATTAGCACTAGCATATCCAATGTTTATGATAGTATTAGATGAAGTTGCAGCCAAAGAGCCAAATGTAGTTGCATTTGTTCTAAGTAACTCACAATTTTTTGTAACTAAAACTGTATTCGAACCGTCATTTAAGACAAATACGCCCCTAGTAGAGTCATATACATATGTCCTAAGTACATCTTCGCCTACTACAAGATATGGATTGGAATAATCTGATCTCCCATTATTATATTTTACTCCCTGACTTACATAAGGAAGATTTGCTTCATCATCTACAGAACTACCTACAAGGTTCTGATTGGCTACTGTTCCAAAAGAACCGGTCAACGAACCATAGATATTCACATTATTTATTTGTGTAGAATTTTCTGCTCTAGCAGCAAGTACTGCCCCATATGTTTGGGTACCTGAAATGGTATTATTATAAGTAATATTGTAATCTCCTACTACAATATTAAAGTTGGAGAAAGTTGCATTCCTTGTGGAAAGGAACATTGCATACTCTTGATTAGCAGAACTATTTACAAGGTTTACGTTGAACAAAATAGGCTTTCTTCTATAAGTTTCGATACCAGAGCCACTGTTTTGTGTAAATGATATGTTTGCTCCATACAAACTACCTTCAAATGTTTCTGTAATCACACTAAATGGATCATCGCCATTTGCACCGCCAAAGTCTATATCTCTCATAATCATATACGTTTTACCAGCGGTGTTTTTTGCACCAAGCTTTGAGTAGAAATCCTCTGCGGTATAAATTCTCTCTGTAGAAGCATTGTAACCATATTCAAGCACAGGCAATATGTCGTAGTCATAGTCTTGTGTGTTAGGAGAGTCATATCTCCAAACTTGCCTACTCCATCTGTCTATACTGAAATATTTCTCTCTCAATTTTTGGTTTGCCAAAAGTGAAGTGGAGAATAGTTTGAAAAATTGGTCTGGCATTAAAGCTTCAACGGATTCTTTTAGATAAGCATCTCTCTTTGAGCCTTCTCCCAAGCCCCAATATTCAAAACTTGTCCCATTAGATTCTTTCTGCTCGTACTGTGCAATATCAAATTGAGAGGTTTCCAATTCGCCATTCTGAATAACTATACCTCTAACATAAGCGCAACCGATATCCTTCAACGCATAACTATTGACATATATTCCATTTTCGTTTGGAATGTCGACTATATTTTTGCCATCAGTCTTTTTATTGTTATATTCTCCATACAGCGCCCCAATCTTTCCGCCGTTGCTGTCAAATTCCACCAATCTTGCAAAGTCATTTTGGCTAAATACATTCAGAGCAACAATGTTTTCTAGATGTAGCTTTGCATCTTCACCACCAACATTGTCTACTACAGTTATATAATTGGTTTCGCTGTCAACTATCTCACCAATTATAGCTCCAATATGAGTATTTGAGACATCATTATTTGCCATCAAACTAGCAGTTGTATACACATTGGTTATAGTCCCATATGAACTGGCTCCTACAATTCCGCCAACAGTTGTTGCAGTAGCATTTCTCACATCTACTCTGTTGTAGCAGTCTGATATCGTACCAGATCTATACACTTGTGTCGAGTAGTTCACACCAACCAAACCACCGACAATTTCTGGAGTTCCGCCAAATAATGTATTGTTGAAAGTATCAAGATTGATACTGCCTGTTGCAACTGCAACAAGATGTTCATTCAACTTTTCGGTTGTGTCCTCGTCAAAGCCCACAAAACTCTTGCTAATTTTTCCAAGGTTAAAGGCGGTCAATCCACCAACAACCTGTGATGCTGTGAAAGTAGAGTAATCTCCAACAACAAAACTAGAGTTTTCAACAAAAGTTTCTTCGCCAACAAAACCAAACAATCCGCCCACATAATTGGAAAGAATCCTTAAATTGCCTGTATAATATCCATCTGCCCCCATCTTTGCACCGGTAAACTTGCTACCTTGAACGAAGGTTCCAACATGAATATTATCTACATTCACTTTTTCAAGAATAACATTTTCTTGGTCATCACTTCTTTGGCTTAACGACACAACCCCTATTACACCACCTGCATAATAAACATCCTTTGGAAGATTGGATAGTCTTAGATTGCTTGCATAAGAATAATTGCCTCCACTAGTAACTCCTATTGGTTTTATTGCTTGCCAAATATCTGTGGAGTTTATCACTCTGGCTTGCGAACCTTGGTCAGTAGTTCTACTACTTGTAACCGAAAGGTTTGATCTAATGTTAGAAATCTTGCTAAATACTGTTCCACCTATAGAAGTTGAAGAGTAGGCACTAGATACTACTATACCAGCCAGAGCACCAACATAATTATTGCCTGTGATGTTCCAATTATCCTCATTACCCATTGCTACAAGACTTATGTTGCTTATTGTGCTGTCAACAATAACCCCTGCAAGAGCACCTACAGCAGTGCAGTTGCCGGATACAATTGAGTTGATACCCAAGGTAAGATTTTTCACCCCAGCGTGATAAATATCTTTGAACAAGCCAAATGAATCTTCTGCACTTTCGCCAAGGTCGATGTTAGAAATAGTAAGATAATTGCCGTCAAACACTGATACTTGTCCTTTATTCGAGGTGTATTCTACACTGGACGAATATGTGGACCTTTTCTCCATAACAAAACTTTTTACAAGTCTGATATTTCCTGTAAATTTTGCAGTTATATTGTTATCAAAAGTTTCTTGTTGTTTGCTTTTGAATACATTGTTATAAGACTCTTCACTATAAACAATATATGGGTTGTTATCCGAACCTTGATCATAGTTAGATATATAATTGAAGTAATATTTTGTTACAACCCCTTGTTCTGTTTCCGTAATGCCCCTTACTCTTGCAGAGAAAGCGATATCGTTGGCACTCAAAAGTTCTGGATAACCGAAGTTGCCATCTTTTACAATAGTCCAAACACCACCACTACCTTTATAACTACTTGATTTAAGTGAAACTGGGTCAAATGCAAAGCCGTTAAAACTGCCTTCTGAAATGAACTCGTTGATAGTAGCACTGTCACCTGTTTCATCAATAGAATCACCAGTTGAAAGCATAATTGCTCTTTCGTGGCTTCTTTCTACTTCTTCGCCCTTTTCCATCAAGAAATAGCAATTTTCTATAGTTCCATACTTGATTGATTCTTGTGTTGGACGTCTAGAAGAATCCACATCAACACCATTTATGCAACCTTGGAACATTGCATGGGCATTGGTTGTTTTGGATTTTACATAACTCAATGAGTATGAAGTTCTTATTGTGGCATTTTCTCCCATGACATACACAAAACCACTTGCCACAGGAATGTTGATGTCTTGATCATTGGAAATTCTATTTGAAATCCCAGCAGACATATAAGCATATGTGTGGTCACCACTTATATTGATATTGGAATAACAATCTTCTACAAAGCCGTCATTGTAATACACAAAGCCAGAAACAATACCGTTGGAGTAAATTCCACCGCCATGCTTTCTGTTGTTTGGTTCTTCCGCCACCATAGATGTACTATTTCTCTTGTATCCTTCCCAACCTGCAACATAAGAACCATGCACAAAACCATTGTTGGCAACAACAAAACCAGAAGTTTTGATATTCTTTGTTCCATAGCCTTGAGAGAACACTTCCATTTGCAAATTGCTTGCATAACTTGATGATATAGTACCTTTGTTTTGAGCAACAAAACCAGCAACATTGCCAGCTCCTTCAACATTCATAACAAATACAGGAGCAACTTTGTCATATCTTAATGGGGATTCTACAGCCTTCTCCCCTGATGGATGAGGGAAAACCATAACAACATTTCTACCCACACGAGAGTTGGTGATTGTGCCATTGTTTTCTGCCACAAAACCAGCAATATTTGCATCTTTTGCATTTTTATTTGTTTTTATGGCAAGGGCATACTTATCATTATTGTAACTGTTAATCGCTTTATTGTAGTTTGTGCTATCCGAAGCAACAGAAATAACATCGCAGTTGGTTATTATTCCATTGTTTACTGCAGCAAGACCGCCAAAATTCACTGTTCCATATGAAGACAAGTCAATGCCATCAAACTCATCTACAACTGCACTGCCACCTAGATTGTCTGGATATGCAACAATAACATTTTTCACCAAACTCTTGTCAGATATCTCACTAAACAAGCCAAGGTCTATTGAAGTGTTGTTTGATACTGTTTCGTATCTAAAACTCTTTATTGTAATAACTTTGCCATTTCCATCAAAACTTGTGAAATTGGCAGTAATTGGAGTCCAATCTTCAAGCACAAGGTCATTCATCAAAATATATTCTCCGCCATCAACCATAGACTTTAGGTCTTGCACAGTTTCCACTGGACGCAAGTTTTCTTCACCTAGCGATTCGCTTACTACGATGCTTGCTTGAGCACTTACAGCAAAATCCGTTTGTAAAATACTTGTTGGAACTGGAATAATCCTACCTGCGCTGTAAACATAATTAAATTCTACTCTAAGATTTACCTTGCCTGAAGATGCAGAACCTTGAAGATACATAATCCTTGAACCATATACAAATTCAACAAGCCTATTGCCATCATATCCCAGCGCATTTGAATCAATATTTTGCCTTGTAGATGATGTATTGCTAGTAGCAACCTTATTCACTTCAAAAGGCAAACTATCTCCAAAAGATGATGAGTCAAGGTTATATTCGTTTTCGCTACCTTCAACCGATGCAAACCAATACAATGCCTTTCCTGAAGTTTCTTCTCCTGCAAAGAATACACTTTGAGCGATAAGCCTTTTGAGAGTTTCCAAACTTTCTCTCTTTCCAAAGCCTTCTATCTCCACTCCAAGCACTCTTATTGAGGCGCTTGTCATTTCAATAACACCATTTTCTGCTCCAGAAATGGAAATGTTTTCTACTACCACATCTACGACATTTACTGTGCTAGTGTGAGTGTAAGGAACTTTCACATTGTCTAGTTTTACTTCTGTAGAAAGAACAATATTTATCTTGTAACCAACATTTGCCTTGCCAGCCAAATAAAGTTTTGTTTTGCCATTGCTGGTAACAAGTGTTGCATATTCATCGACATCTTCCTCTGCTATTTGATTGCCCGATTCGTTGAAAACTTCAAGAGAAAGTTCTCCTTCTGATCCGCTAGGGACTATCGCTTCAATATCCAACCAGTCTGCCTCTGTGCCAGAATCTGTGTATGCAATGATTTTTCTTTCGTTGTCATTGTGAGAAATCTTCAAATCTACCCCAGGAACGCTCTGGATGGTAAACATATGCTCGCTGGTGCTAGTGGTTTCTATCAAACCTTCGTTGTTCTCGTCTGCCTGTTCACAAGTGACTTCTACAGTAATACTAAATCTTGCATCTCTACTTACATCACTTGGTGTAAGAGTTTTTACATACAATTTACCTACATTAGACACTTCTCCGGTTGTTTCTGGGCCAAAGGAATATGTTGCATTGGTAAGAGAGGCGTAACTTCCGTTAATTGTAAAGTCGCCTGTCGCAGTGGAAGCCAATGCCAACTGCAAATCCCCTTCTTCCAATCCCTGTTGCAATGGGGCATATACAAGATATTCTTTGCCGTCATCTGCAACAATCTTCACCAGTTGCATCAACCCAAGTTTGCTAGTTCCATCTGTGCAAGAAGACCTAACAACTACTTTCTTTATATTGGAATAGTATGGGCTAATGTCTATTACAAACAATCCATCACTGCCTGCAATCAAAGTGTTTGTTGGAATATTTGTATATGAATATACATAATTTTCTTCCACACTGCCTGTTCCTATAGTTGCAACAGTTTTGGTGTATGCGTAATGAGAGGATGATATATTATCCACAATCTGTGGAACAACATGAATAATTATTTCTGCCGGCTTTGTTATAAGAGCGTTGTCTTCGTCCCAAATCAACATTTTATACAAGTCAACAGTAGAAATATTCCTCATGCTGGCCTTTAATGACAATGAGAATTGATATATAAAGCCAGAGCCTTGTTTTTTGCTTTCAAATGTTGGCAATTCAAATGGAAAATCATCCGTAGTTTTACTTACTTCTACAAATTCTCCATCTACTTGCTTTAACACCTTGAATTGAAGATTTGGTGCTTCTTCTGTATCAGCCGTAACAACCACTGCTAGATTGTCGTTGCGTGTTTCACCATATAGAGTAATCTCTTTGGATTCTGTCCTTGTAGTGATATTTGTTGCACCAGAGATTGCGTTCAAAACAAAAGACCAGTCGTCACAAATGTATTCAAATTCTACTCCATCTTTTGAATATTCGATAATAGGTTTTACAGTCCATTCGCCTACTTTCAAGAACTTAAGACCATTTGCCAACCTAACAAACACAGCATCTTCATTTTCCGACTCTGAATTGGTGGAAAGATATTCTTTTGCTCTGTTGTCTTCACCATCGAAAACATCTAACCTAAGTGAATAACCATCTTGAGCAGGAATGGTGGACAACACATATTGAGAATCACTCAAAATGCCATATATTACTCTACCTGATTGTTCCTTTGTATATTCGCACAATGTAGCAATAATATTTATGTCAGTTTTTATTCCAACAGTTGTAGTTCTTCCAATATAATCTTGAGCCAATGCAATGCCCGAGTTTAGCACAAGCTTGTCAAAGTTTCTCACCACATATATGTCAACTTCACACCAAACTTTTTTATTTTCCTTAACGGTCAGTTTGAGAGTAGTTTTCCCTGTGTTTTTGAGAATAATATTGCCGTCAGAAGTTACTTCTGCAATATCACTTTTTGACAAACTAGCCAAAAGATGAGCATAACTTATTCCGCTTGGCAATGCCAAAATGTCAAACAAATCTTGTATAGCAATGATATTTTTTTCTTCTTCACTAGAAAGATTTAGCACAACAGCCATTTCGCCATCATTGTAGTTATTATCTTTCAAAACATAGAATTTTGCATTTCTAAAATTATCTTCGTTGGTATCGAATGTCAATTTCCACTTTGTTTCGTGCAAAGTTGCCACACCAGAATTGCTATTTGCAGTTGTAGAAATGCTTGTAGGAATATTCCTTGCAAGGCTAAACACTCCCACATTACTGGAATATGCCAAGATTTTAGATTCAAAGTCAAGGTTTCCTTCTGATCCTGCATAAGGGTAAACCACTCTCATTTTTTTGCCAGACAGGAAAATAGCATCACTTTCATTATTCAATCCAGTTAGGTCAACAGACTTTGCAGTTAAAACCTTTTCTTCTGCTATATCTCTATATTCCAACTCTACAAAGAAGTTAAAGCCTTCTGCTGTTTTGCTTGTTCCACAAAGTGTGCTAGCCCCTACGCCAATATAATAAACATTTTCCACTCGGCAAACATCACTTTTCTCTGCTATACCCACAGCATTACCAGCACCAACAAAGTTGAACATAGAGAAGCTATTTTTTATAGCACAAGAACCCTCTGTTTTGCCTACAATTCCACCAACAAGATTTGAAGAGTTAAGCATTTTCAAGTCGCCATTTGCAACATACACACTGTCATATTGGTCAGCATAACCTTGAGAATAACTGTGTGTAATTTCAACATTTTTTGCATAAGCAACTACACCACCAACTGTGCCACCGTTTGCTGTAATCAAAGCACCAACATTTCCTGTTGCATTCTCAACACGGATAAGGTCTAGCAATGCATCATATGCCTTGCCTATTGCACCACCTACAAAATCTTTTCCATAAACTCTCACAGAAGAAAGAGCATTAGAAATATTTGTATTTTCGCCGTTTCCTGCCACATAGCCTGCAATGCCACCGACATTTTTATTAACACCAGATACATTATTTGATTGAATATAACCTATTTGCCCATCAGCAGACACGTTGAACAAGTTCCCGCCATATTGATAACCAACAACACCACCAACGTTTGCATTTTCGCTAGAAATATTGCCACCACCAACATTTATATTTACATCAGCATCTACACCTTCACTTTGATAAGACACTGCAAATACATTATCTGTCATACTTGCTATTTCATTTCTTTTAGCAAATACTCCATAAATTCCGTTTATAATGCCAGAGTTCTTTCCTGCAACACCACCAACATTAACAGCGCCAGTAGCCTCAATTTGCATATTACCTTTAACCACTGTTTCAGAAACGAAATTAAGTTTTTCAAAATCGGCAAGGGAATTAAAATCATTGGTGCTTCCTGCAGTGTATGCTAGAGTATCTCTACTCAACATATCCAGTTCATTTTGCAATTCGTCGTTTGATTTTCCAAGTGATTCTTCGCAAGATATAATAAGTCCATTGTTTTCGCCCACCAAACCACCGATATTCATAGCACTTGTAGATTTGATATCTACCCCATTCAATTCTACCGAGCAGTTTGCAATAAGACCATTATTTTTGCCCACCAATGTACCTAAAGAGATGTTAGTTTTATCATTTGGAGATACCACAATTTTAGAAACAACAAGTTTAACATTGAGTATTGCACCATAATATTTACTCACTGGGGCACTTTCAGTTTCTCCACCTTCAGTTCTGTTGTCAAGAGTAGCAAACAAGCCAACATACTCTTCGTCAACATTATTTAGGCTCAAGCCTGAAATTTTGTAATAATTGCCATTTAGATAACCATTAAGAGAGCCAGTAAAGCCCTTTATTGGGGTCCAATTTTCATTGGCAAGAGAAATGTCTGCTCCAAGGACAAAGTTTCTATCTGAATTTTCCAGTTCTCTCAATTCCTCAGAATTTTTGATAACATAAGGAACCAGTCTGCCATCTTCGATCTTAACAACTATATCAATTGTTTTATTGTAATTTCTTACATAATATATATTGTCTTCTCCATTTGCGACCTGTGTTTCACTTTGCACACTATCTGCACTGGAAATGGAAACAATAAATACTCCCGAACAGTTGCTATCTATATAAACATCAAAACTTTCTCCAGCACGCACAATAGTTTCGTAAGAAGGCTCGCCTTTATATGAAATAACTGGCAACACCCCTTCGTTCATAACTTTTGTAAATGGCTGATTTTTGTCATAATTGTTGTTTGAACGGAACAACTCCACCACCAAAGATTTATCTCTAGCATCTTGTGGCAAAATTGATGTTTCAAATGTCAATGTTTTGCCTGCCTTGGTAGATGTTAGCAATGTTGCAGTTTTATCTTCTACATATTCAACGTCTATATCCGAACCATTCTCCATAACAGCAACACCAATATCTTCCACCATTATCGCTCGTTCGATATACACATCACAATATTTTGAAACAGCTGTGCCATATTCTTCAATAACCACTTCTATTCTAACATGTTTAGAATTTATCCCTTCAGGCAAATAAGCAAACCCTGTAAAGACATTGCCTTCAAGCGTGCCAACTATATATCTACTATCTTCTGGGGCTATTTTTACTGTGATACAATTTGTCCCAGCAATTGTTGGTGTTTGGTCATCTTTACCTCTTAAATCAACGCTAAACGACACCTTGGACAAATCTTTTTTGCCTTGGACATCAAAACTTGGCATATCTCCACCAAGCGAATTGTAGTCATATACATTTATCTCTGTTCTTGACAATGTTTTAGAAACAGCTGGAATAAACGCCCGAATCTTTACTTGTCTAGTGCAAGACCTCTCATTCCACACCGCATAACCATTATTTATAGAAAAAGCATAAAATTTTATTTCAAGAGTTACAATGGATTCCCCTGCGGTAAGAGTTGATACTCTCCCATTCCCTGCTATTGTTGCCACTTGTTCATTTGATGAAGAATATCTTACTGCTCTTACAGCATCTTGAGAAGATGCAACTGTATAAGACACCTCGAAAGGTTCTCCTACAAAAACACTGATAGTTCTACTATTTGCCAAGTCGTTGTTGGCTATTGCATTGTCACCATCAACAATCAGTGATACATAGTCATCTGCAAAACTTTCCACAACCAACACAGACAAAACAACCTTGTATCCATTGTCCGCTTGGAGAGTTATTTTTGTTTCACCTTTCTTTAGCCCAACCAAAGACAATACTCCGGCAATATTTTGACCTTCAGCAAATTTACCCGCAAACAAACTTCCTGCTTCAAGAGTAACTACATCTATCTTAACGATATCTGAATCATACCCCACTGTAATTGCAGTGCTAGGGTCTGCATCAATAGCAAATGCAACCAATGTTCCTTTGGCTGAAGAAGGATTACTTTGCTTTTGCAGAACAATTTTGCTATAAACCCCTTCTTCTCCAATAGTTGGGAATTTGTCACTCGCAACCATTGTTTTTGCTACAATAGAGCTAACACCCTTCTTTGCTTCAATGTTGAATGTAAATGTTTCATTTCTCAAATCACCATTTTCTGATCCAGAAGCAATGATAGTTCCATTAGAAAGTGTAATTTTTGATTCAATCAAGCTTTCAACAGTTATTTCAAAACTTTTTCCATTAAAATCTGTGCCTTGTTTTGCCTTTACATAAAACACATTGTGTGTTTCTATAGCCAAATTTCTTTCAAAGAAATAGACAACTTGTCCATCAACATTTTCAGATTGCAGGGCTATAGTTCCATTGTAATCGCTTACTTCTAGATAAGAATCTGCATTGTCTGAAGAATTGATATATACCCTTACTTTCTTATCATTTTCACTTGTTCCTTTGCCAAATGGAATATTTATTTCAAATCTTGTTCCACGAGTGCCACTATAACTATCAAAAACAGCAACGGTCTCATTTAGTTCCAAAGGATTTCTATCGTTTTCCCTATAAACACTTACTCCATTTGGAATAGATTGCACATCAAATTGAACATACTTACTTCTAGAACTCTCTCCATAAAGTTTGTATAATTGATTTTTTACGTCTTCCGACAAACTTTCAAAATATTCTTCATATAAGTCAGAAAATTTTATTGTTAAGTTATTTCCAAATTTGTATGTAAACAAGAAGTCTACTACAGCAGTGCCAGCAGATGCGTTTGCCATAAAAGCAAAATCTCTTTTCTTTCCGCTTACAGTCCCTTCACTTGTCAGTTCTACTGGATTTTTACTATCAACAGCAACGATATTAGTTCCCTCTTCAAGTGATGCGGTAATATCAATTTTGTCTGCATCGCTATTTCTCAATAAGACATTAACATTTTCCAAGTTGTAGAAATGCCCTTGATTATCGCTATCTTTCCATTCACCCGAAAAATTGTTCAACAACAACGCAGAAAGTTTAGTTTCAAGTGGGATGTTTGTAAAGTTTATTTGGCCTGCACTTGTTCCACTCTTAATTTCTATCTTCTCAAGAGAAATAGGTTCAACAATACTTACGGTTGTTTGAGTTTTCAGTTTTTCGTTGGCAGTCTTCTTATCAGAAGAAGATGTTGGTGGAAGGTTATCAATATAATTGCTGGCTTTTGCTACTATTTCAAATTCTCCATAAACTCTGTTATCCAAAATAGTAAGCAAACCGTTTTCAATCTTAAATGCCTCGATATCCAAATCACCCATTTTCACATAATAGGTTGAAGTTAATTCGTCATACGAGATTTCGTATTCAGTATCATCATTTCTCAATGTAGATACAACTTCATATCTCAAACTTTTATCTGAAACTTCATATTCTGGGAATTTTTCGCTAAACTTGCTAGAAAAGTTTACACAACTTGCAAGGTTCACTTCTGAGCCATATACAGCACCCACACCACCATCCTTAAAGGCAATTTGAGTAGGCGTGTCTTGTGCCTTGAACAAAAGAGTCTTTGCCCCATTGCTTGACTCACGAGACATAATTACAATCTTGAAAACTCCTCCTGCGCTTGGAGCATTAACATCAAAAGTGTAAGAGGTCTTTGCATTCCTATTTGCATTTTCATCTGGCACAAGCGATGCTGGCGAATAGTTTTCAAACAGCAAGTCTTCTGCAATATCACTGGAACAAGTTGCCTTGGCTTTTATAGTAACCTTATCACCAGGCTCTAGGATATAGCATCCGTCCTTGCTGCTATACTCCACGTTCTTGTTCTCAGACGTGACAACAGAGATGACCGAAATGTTCAGGTCATCATATCTTCCTCCTCCACATGCAACAAACACTCCTGACAAAGAAAGAAGCAATATTGACATAAATACAAAAAACTTTTTCATACCAGCACCTATCCTTATTATGTTAAATTTTAGCAGAAATATAATTGAGTTTTTATTTATGTAATATTATAAACTATATTGGCATTTCTTGTCAAAGAAATGGGGTAAAAATAAAAAAATAAATATCACTTTTTTTGCAATTTTTTCATCAAATTTACTTGACAAATTTTTTGGCTATTTTTTGCATTTTTACAAATAAAAAATTATCCACAATATTTTCTAAATTGTGGATAACTAGCGACAATTAGCATATATAATGAATTTTTTCATAATTTATGGCAAAATTATACAGTTTATTTCATAAAGACCGCATTATAAGTGGAGAATATGAATTTATTATGGCATTTTTACCATAAAATAGAACTCAAAGTCGTCTAATAATTTTAATCATAAAAAAAAGTTAAAAAACTATATCATTTTTTCTCCAACTCTTTATACTTTTTTTTGGTTGCTTCACCGCCTCGAATATGTCGTTCGGCAAGGTTAAATTTTAACAAAATGTTTACCTTTTCATACAAGGAATTATTAAGTCTTTTTAGTTTTTTAGACAGGTCATTGTGCACTGTGCTTTTTGACACGCCGAAACATTTTGCAACACTTCTTACTGTTCCATTGCTTTTCAATATAAAGTCTGCCTCTGCAAAAACTCTAGACGTAATTGACATTTCCATTCCGTTTTGCTCCTTTGTAATCCTTATGAACGCAAACGAAAAATTATGTCATTTTTTGTCAAATTTTATTGAATAATATACAACAATACTGAACATTTTATACAAAAAAAACACCCCCAAAAAAGGGATGTTTTCTTGCAAAGTAAATATTACTTTTTTACACTGTCTATAAACGCGACAATGTTTCCAACGGTTTTAAGGTCCTCGACTTTGTCATCTGGAACATTTATTCCAAATTCTTCTTCAAGCGACATAAGCATTTCTATCATATCCAGTGAGTCTGCGCCCAAATCTTCAATAAGTCTAGAATCTTCGTTGATTTTTTCAACTTGTACATTAAGTTGATTTGCAAGCATTTGTTTAACTTTGTCTAGTGTCATAATCTCCTCCGAAATTTTAACTCATACCAACATTATATATTAAAATAAAATATTAGTAAAGTATTTTTTTCAAAAAAAAGATTATTTGTTAGAATTTTCTAGATAAAGATTTGGGTCAACCTTAACGCCATCCAGCAACACTTCAAAATGTAGATGTGGGCCATCACTCGACTCATTTTTTGCGGTGGTGGATATTGTTCCTATTTTTTGTCCGCTTTTCACTTTGTCGCCAGCTTTTACTTCAACAGTTTCGCCAAGAGACGCATACACAGTTTGCAACTTTTCATTATGTTTGATTGTTACCACTGTGCCAGTTAGATAATTAGACTCAACCGACACAACCTCTCCATCGGCAACCGCTACAACACTTGCACCTTCAGGGCCTTTGATATCCACAGCCTTATGTGCTTCCCATTGTTTTAGAGTTGCGTTGTATTTGAGAGTCTTGTTGGAATAGTCTTTTATCACTGTTCCATCTTTAACAGGCGAAACAAAAGTGATTGATGTAGGAGAACTGGTCTGCACCTCATTCTGCTTCGAAACTTTTGAGCTGTTTAGGCTTGTTGCAGAAATAACAGCAACCAGCACCACCGCCAACAGACACATAGCCGAAGATATTATTGCTCTTTTGTATTTATGCCACAACCATCTAATGTCAATCCTATTCATATTTCCCTCCTTGACAGAATTGTTGACCAAAGGAAAAATTTTAATCATTTTTTTTATTTTTCATTACAAAAAATATTCGCTAAAAACCCCTATTTTTCGCAGAGATACAATTTATAGAACATATAAATCCAAGTAATAAATAATCATATAAATTTCAATTATTATTAAGAAAATTTGTCTTAATTATAAAACAAAAATTTCCTTATAAATCTTAACTCCTTAATACAATTACACTCTATAATATATCGCTTTTAATAAGAACCACATATCATTGGTGAGCCAAATATTATCTTTTCATTTGATAAAACAATTTGAATATTTATCTTATAATTATTTATATATCTAAAATCACCAAATCCGCATGAATAGCCATATGTAGCGATTATATCTCCTATCTTTTCTGTATAAATATTTTTGAGATTAAGCATTTTTATCATTTCAAAATATTTTTCTTTATCTCCACTTATTATACCTTGTTTGAATTTAGGATTGCAAAAAAATTGTTTATTAGAATAAACAAATAAATAATGTCCATTTTTTACAATTCTATCATTTTTAGAACTGTCCGACATAGAATAAAGGAGTACATTCTGCACCTTTTCGTAATTGTATATATAACAAAACTCCACTCCCTCATATCTTGAAAAAAATTCATAAAAAATATCTCTTGAGCAAAAACTTGTCAATAACAAGATAGATAGTATTATTAACATTGGATATGTAGATAATCTTAATATGAATTTACGTGATTGTCTTTTCATTTTTCACCTGAATAATTTATATCCAGATTAGATTATTTTAATCAATTTTTCTGCACTATTTCAATCATCTTGCATTTTATTACTCTTTATTATTCTTTCTAAAGGGGCCCCGCATTAAAGATATCTTTTCAGCAGACCAATAGTTCGCATCTTTCAAAAGACATTCAATAAGTATCAATTTATTCCTTTAATTCATTAGTCAAGGCTCTAAAAAGTTAATTAAGCAAAAAACCCGACCGAATGGTCAGGTTTTAATAATTAACAGTAATAATGCGATATTTATGCAAAAATTTTTGCGTATTATTGGTCGAAAAGCCAACTATTTTTGACTAGTTGATTTTAATTCTGCTTTTGATTTTCTACGTTGTCTAACAGGTGTTGCCCAATAATCTTTATTCTTTTCCAATTTCTTATCACCTATTGCTATGTCATAAACAAATATAAACATTCCTTGAAGAATGAATATATAGTAGGTGAAGAAACGCCATATCAATAGAGCCCAAACTTGCGCCCCTGCACCGAGCCCTGCGGTGATAAACAATGATGAGAAGAATGCTGTAAAGGACAAGTCTGCTGTGCCTGTGCCCATTGGAATTGGATTGAAAGCCGATGACATATCAATCATAACGGCAAGAGTAACAATCTCCACCCACATCTCTGGATGCCAGCCTGCAAAAGCACTGTAAAGGAAGAATGGCATACTATAACTTATCGCATAAAACAACAACGAGCCTGCAAATGAAACAAACACAACCCAAGGTGATTTGCTATATTGTTTTGTTGTAGTTTGCCAAATGTTTACTGTGCGCATAACACTTCTAAAAGTCTTTTTGTAGTCTTTAATAATCCTAAACTTTCCGATGTGTATTTTGCTCAATAGTTTTAAGATGCCAACAACAAAACTGGCCCCAACGCGCTTGTTAAGTGAAATAATTAGAACTGTTACAATAACCACCGCAAGAACCGCATAACCAATCCAACTTAATGTTGTTGCCAAGCCACCTGCAATGGAGGAGACATTTTGCATCCCACCAGTTATTAGATTTCTCATAAGGAAGAAAGTTACCCACAAGAAGAATATTATCTGAGAAAATGTATATTTTCCCATTGATACTGATACGCCTTCGCCAACCTTTATGCCATATTTGGACATATATAATATTTGAAAAGGTTGACCACCAGTGCTAAGTGGCGTAATTACATCATAAAACCTACCTAATGCAGCAACCTTATATCCCAGCGAGGGTCTATAAACTTTGGTTGTATTTGTGATAAGACAGGTCGTCCGCACTTGTTCTAAAACCATACCAAGAATTACACAACCAAGTGCCGCTAAAAGAAACCATACATTTACATTTTGAATTTCGGAAAGAGATTCCAGCGGATTTTGTTCTTTAGATAATTGTATTGCTAAAACAATGATTATAACTGCAATATTTAATGCAAAATATAAAAAATTGAGTAATCTTTTTTTCTTTTTTGCCTTTGGCGATTGTTCCTTTTGAGGAAGCTTGCCATATTCAATTTCATTTGCTTTGTTTGCATCCAAAGGATTTTTTGGTGGTGTTATAGTGTAGATATCATTCACTGTAACACTAGCTCCATAGTTGCCAACAACACGAGACAATTTGCCTCGTTTGAAATAAGCATTCTTTATTGATGGAGTCAAAATTTTTCTCCTAGATATAACTCTTTTTTTTGTTGGCATTTTATCCTCTTCTATAAATATTTCGCCTTAGCGATTTTTATTTCAACTTTTCTTTGAATTTTGTAATTTTGCATAAGTTTTTTTATTTAATATTTTTCCTATTTTAAGCCACAAATGACTTGCAGGGATAAAGCCTAGCAAGTCATGCGTTTGCAATTGTTAATTATTAAAACAAATCACTGAAATTTGCTGTAACATATTCAAGTGAATTGCCATTTTTGAGAGATGTCAAAAGGTCTGATTGATATGTTGTATAGTTGTCGCTAGCGACAAGGTCGTAGAAGTATTCAAACAATGTTTCGTTGTAAGAAATAGATGTTTTGGCGCTAAGTTTGCTGAAAGCATTGTCTGTTGTAAGCGTCTTTAATTCCTCTTTTGAATCAAAGATGTTTTCAAGTATACCTGTGCAAAGCACTATATGAGCCCCTGTATAATTTGAATCATTGTTGTATGCCATACCCACTGAACCAACACCTTGTTTGTAAAGTTCTCTTGAAATTTTTGTAAAATCTTCTACCATGCTTGATGTTTTTGTTTCTCCAACTACATAATCAAACTTTGCATTGATTATGCCAGAGTCAACATTGTATTTGTAAAGATATTCGTTAAATTTTTCAACTTTTTTCTCTATAGTTGGTTGACTTGCAACATCTTGTTTTACTCTATCTAGCAGTTCGCCAAAAGTAATGTAAACTTTTTCGCCCTTATCATCCAGCACATCATATCCTTCGCTGTCGCGTTCGTAGGCTTTTGCATTGTAAATTATATTGTTTATTGCGGTTTGACGTTGTTCTTCGTTTAGATAAGAAGTATCAGCCTCTATTGCCTTTATTTTATCTATTTCGTCAGAGGAAAGTTTTATAAGGATATGTGTAACAGTAATCATTTTTTCTGCGTCGCTGTCGCCATAATACACATAATTCCCTCTGTTGCTAGTGCTTGCAAGTGAAGATAGGTAAGTATTCTTTTTATCTTCAGCGGTGCTTGATTCGTATTTTTCTTTAGCAAGTTCGTATGCTGTGTAGTTTTTGTCATAAACACTCTTGTATTTGTCTACAATCTTTGTAAGCATTTCGTCAAGCATAACATATCTAGTTTGTCCGTCAATTTCTTTTGCCTCAAAACCACTTATGTTTTGGATATATTCCTTAAATTTTGAAAGTTTTCTTGATGTTATGTTTGCAGTAACCAGTCTATCGATTTCTCTGTCAAAAACTGCTTTTGTTGTCATATCTGCATAACCAAAATTCTTTTGAGAAGATTTGAGAGCAGAGATATATTTGGTCCAAACAAGTCTTTTATATTCTATTTTGTTTGCTCTAATTTGTGTTTGATAATTGTATGTTTTGGCATATTCACGTGCTTGTTCTTCGCTTGTTAAGTTGTCTGGAATATAAGGATATTCACTTTCTTTCTTTTCATCTTTTTTTACAACTTCACCAGATTCAGTTTTTTCAAATTTACTTTCATATTGCTCTTGTGGATTGTATGTTACAGAGCCTTTGTCTTCTTCGTCAAATTCTGACACAGTAAGGCCCAATTCCTTTCTTGTTTCTGTCTTATAAGCAGAAAGAACACTGTCAACATATTCCCAAACTTCGCCAACGATATATTGATAATCTTCGGCATCCAGTTCCAATGACGCATATTGTGCGTCATAATTTTCGTCTGATGGATCCAATTTTGACTTTGCAACAAGGTCATCTATGTTGTTTATCAAAAACTTTTGGTCTATAAGGTCAGAAGCAGTCTGTTTAAGTGCGCCTTCTCTGGACAAACCGCCATATTGAGAGTTAGTGTAGTTGTAACCCCAAGAGTTGTAGGCGGTAATCAGTTCTTCCCTAGTTATAGTCAAACTTCCGCATGTTGCAACAGTGGACGACAATGCAGAATAGTTGTTTGTATCAAAAAGGTTGCACCCAGTAAGAAGCACACAAGCAGATACAAAAATAATTACAAGTAAGTTAGCAAGTTTCTTTTTCACAATAAAATTCTCCAATATAATTTGTCAATGTAAGTTTAGACAAGACTTATTATATATCAAAATACAAATAAATGCAATCTTTATTCCACACTTTTTTGACCTTACAGAGCAATTTTTGTCAACTTGAGCAAAAACTATTACAAGCAATGCCAAATATTTATTGCTCTCCGCTGGTTTTTGCCACTTTGTTGCAATTTTGCAAAAATTTAATCAATGTTTTTTGGCTATCTTCTACACTATTGCCCTTTTTTAGAGTTATCAATGTAGGGGTTAGGTCGCTTTGCACAAAATCTGCATGTGCCGAGGACAAAAATTTTGACAAAGAGTCGTCAATTTCATAGAAAATTACCTGTGAGGTAAGGTCATTAACAACTATCTTTTTTACACCGATTTTTTGAGATAAATTTTTAATAAGCCCCACAGTGCACAACTGTCTAACAAACTTTGGCACTTCACCATAAGTATTTTTTACTTCTTCCAAAAGGTTGCAAAATTCTTCTTCATTTGCAATTCGGCTTATCTTTGTATAAAGCGAAATGCGAGATTGATTTGATGGGATAAAACTCTCTGGAACAAACGCCTGAAGTGAAATATCTATCTTCACCTCTCTCTGCACTGCAACCTGTTCGCCCTTCAGTTCACCTACGGCTTCTTTCATCAACTTTACAAACATATCATATCCCACTTGTTGCATATGACCATGTTGTGTTCTACCCAAGATATCTCCTGCGCCCCTAATTTCCAAATCTCTTATAGCAATTTTACTGCCACTGCCAAAATCACTAAATTCCATCAGTGCATCCAACCTTTTGTAAGCATCTTGAGTTAGAACTTTGTTGCTTGCAAAACTAAAATAGGCATAGGCTTCTATATCACTTCTGCCAATTCTCCCACGCAGTTGATAAAGTTGACTCAACCCCAACTTATCACTATCTATTACAAAAAGGGTGTTTGCCATTGGCAAGTCAATTCCATTTTCTATAAGCACTGTGCTTATCAAAATTTGTGTGTTGTGCGAATAAAGGTCATAAATAGCCTGTTCCAATTCCTTGCTGGACATTTGCCCATGCGCAAAGCCAATTTTTGCGTTTGGCAACAGATTTTGCACATGACGATAGAAATTTGTTATTGTTTCTACCCTATTATACACAATAAGCACCTGCCCGCCACGAGCCAGTTCCTTTTCGCAAGCAGATACAAGTAAACTGTCAGAATAATCTATCACCGAAGTTTGCACCATTTTTCGTCTTTTTGGTTGAGTATTTAGATAACTCACATCTCTTATGCCACTAAGTGACATATACAATGTCCTTGGTATTGGTGTGGCAGAAAGAGTCAAAACGTCAACATTTTTCTTGATATTTTTTAGTTTATCCTTGTCTTCCACCCCAAATCTTTGCTCTTCGTCTATTATCAACAGCCCCAAGTCCTTAAATTTGACATCTTTGCTTAATAATCTATGAGTGCCACAAATAAGGTCAATTTCTCCTTTTGCCAGTCTGCTCAAAATCTTGTCTTGTTCTTTTTTGGTCTTAAACCTATTCAGCACTTCAACATTTACCATAAAGTCTTTCATTCGGGCAGTGGCAGTGGCAAAATGTTGTTCACTTAAAATGGTTGTTGGACAGACAAATGCAACTTGCTTGCCCTCTTGGATTGCCTTAAATGCGCTGACCAAAGCCACCTCTGTCTTGCCAAAACCCACATCTCCACAAATAAGCCTATCCATAATTCTGCCACTTTCCATATCTTGCTTTATGTCTTGTATAGCGAGGATTTGGTCTTGGGTATAATCATACTCAAAGGCATCTTCAAATTCTTTTTGCAAAAGATTATCCTTTGGATAAACATATCCCCTGCTGTTCATTCTCTCGGAATAAACTTTTAGCAAGTCAAAAGTAACCTTTTTTATAGAATTTTTTACTTTTTGCTTTATCTTGAAAAATTCCGTTCCACCAATTTTGTTGCATTTTGGTTCTGCTTCTCCTACAAAACCACTTAACTGGTCGGCATTTTCACTAGGGACATACAACAAATCTCCATCTTTATATTCGATTATTATATAATCTCTTTCTGCACTGGAGATTTTCATTCTCTTTATGCCCACGCATTTGCCCACACCATGCACCTCATGCACGACATATTCGCCCACTTTTGGCAAAAATTTTGGGGTATTGTCAACAATTTTACTTTGTTTTACAACCTGATGATTGACCAAATCTTTTGTGCCAATTATCAGCAATTTTTCCATCTCAAAATTTGCCGACAACCAAACATTGTCGTCCAAAAAATACACTCCCTGCGACTTTGCTTCATCAATATTTTTGGCTTTATAACAAGGAATGGAAACCTCTTCAAACAACCCTTTTAGTCTATTTTTTGTTGCAGAGTCCTTGGTTGCAATGACCACACTCCAATGATTTTTTGCAAGATTTAGCACATTTGCCCTTAAGTCAATAAATTTGCCTACATATCTTGGCACTGGGTGGCAGACAAAATTTTCTATCCTTTCGCTTTCAAAAATCTTGTTTTGCGACACCAATCTGGAAAATGCTACTCGTCTAAACTTATCTATTCCACAAAGAACATCTTTTTTTTCAAAGTAAAATTCCATTTGCTTTGGCAAAAACTCACCTTTAATGGACAACTCCAAAAAAGTATTTGTATTTTCCTCGCCAACAACAGTCAGTCTGTCTAATATAAGTTTTGGCTCATCAAAAAAAATAGTGGCATCTGTCGAGAGATATTCAAATATGCTTGAGCCAAAATAATTTGCAAAAGGAAGAAAAAATGCGCTGGAAACATTTGCAAGGCCATTTTCTAGGGCTTCTAATTGACTGTTTGAAACCTCACTTATTCTCAACATACTCTCGTCTGAAAGTTTTAGCCTAGCCATATCTTTCATTACATCTTCTCTCACATCACAAAGAGCATCTTTGTCTATCAGCGAGCAAAATCCAACCTCAACACTTTTTTGGGCTTTAATCATTTTGAATGTTGCATGGTCAAATAGATTTATCCCTTCAATTTCATTATCAAAAAAACTAATCCTACAAGGATATTCTTCTCCCAAAGGAAAAATATCTACAATGTCGCCACGCACAGCGAACTCTCCCTCGCAAGAAATCATCTCCGCCCTAACATACCCCATATTTAGCAGTCTTTTTGTTAGTTCATCAATTTCTATTTCTTGCCCAATCTTCAATTTAATTATATGGTCAAGAACAAATTGTTTGTTTGGCAATTTTTGATACAAGGCTTCTGCAGTTACAATTATTGTGTCATAAACTTCTGTTGCTATTTTTTTCAAATTACTGCAAAAATCTTTGAATTGTTGAGAATTTTTTTCGTAAATAGAAAAAATTTGCGAGAGTTTTGTGCCAAACGAAATTACTCTCTGCCCCAATGCTTGTAAATTAAGAACATATTTGTCTAGGCTATCTAGTGACGACACAACAATTACATTTTTGCCACCAAAAAAATATGGCAGAAAAGTCTTTTCTCCATCATTAAGCCCACTTATAGTAGTGGTCTTGTATTTCTTTATCCCTTCAATTTTTGCCCTTAATTTTTCCATATTATTAACCAAATTTATTGTCTTGTTTTTCTCAATACAACTCCCAAACTTTGCAACAGCACTTACTCGTAATGCACTTTAGTAATTTTGCAAAAGCACCTACTCGCAATACACTTCCTCAATTTTGCAAAACTCTTTGCTTACAATTTTTCTATATTAAAACTTATGTTTTTCTTTTTGGCTAATTTTTGCCAAAATACAGTCTTATCAATCTAGCCTTGTTGTTTTACAAAACTCAAAAACTTTTCAATCCCCTCATCAATAGCCACATCAATCTTTGCCAAACTTTCTTCATCAATCTTACTCAAAACATAATCCTTGAGGTCCATATTTTTATCATTTCCAGCCCCAATCTTTATGCGCCTAAAATCTTGAGAACCCAGTTCCCACACTATATTTTTTAGCCCATTGTGAGTGCCGCCGCTACCATGTTCCTTAAACCTTGCCACCCCCTTTGGCAAATCTATATCATCACAAAAAACAAATATATCTTCTGGATTGACCTTATAAAATTTCGCAAAACTCCTAACAGCCTGTCCAGAAAGATTCATATATGTCAAAGGTTTTACTAAAACAACAATTTCATCTTCCAGCTTACCCATGCCAAAAAGCGAGTTAAACTTCCCCTTATTGATAGTTACACCCAGTCTTTTTGCCAACTTGTCCAAAGCCATAAAGCCAATATTGTGATATGTTCCTTCATATTCTTTTCCGGGATTCCCCAACCCAACTACTATCTTCATTTTACAATTTCCTTTGTTTCAATTTTTCTCTTAACAATTTGTCAATCATTATTAAACACTCTTTACTCTCTACAAATATACTCAATCACTTGTAACTGCAATATATGGCCCGATTTTTGTAGATTTTTTTAATTTTGCATTGCACAAAAAACATGCAATAATGTCGCAATTTTCCCCAACTAAACTGTTGTCTATTATATTATTCTCTCTCAAAATTGTTCCTTTTTTAACAAGGCTATACCCTTTTATTACGTTATTTTGAAAGATAGTTACTCCGCTTTCCACTTGCGAACAAAAATCAATGTATGTGCTGTTTGGAAAAAGTATATTTACTCCCTTCGATTGCAACTGTGCAACAATACGACTTCTCAACACTTCTCTAGCCTGAGATAAGGTCTTATAATCGAAAACTGCAAAAAAACTTTCCTTCGCAAAAAAATTGGCTTCGCTTGTCATTTCAAATTTGTTAGCCTTGGCAGATTTTATCTTAAAAATAGCACCACGTGGAAGTTTGCAGTAGTCCAAATTTTTTGTTGTGGCATATTCCACAGCGTCATTAACATCCAAACTCTGCAACAAAGGAGTGTCTGCATATAGCACTAGCAAATAATCATCTCCCTCTTTTACAAATGGCAATGCAACATCCAAAATATTTTGATTTTTACCCAATTTTGCAACATGAATTTTATCTTTTTCAAAATCTCTGCAAGCAACCTCTCTCACCCAATCTAGACTGTTTTGCCCCATAAGATCTTCCTTCTCTATTTCCAAAAATTTTTCTGTCTTAAGAATAACAACTCTAATATTGTGTTCTCTTGGTGCTTCAAATTCAAATTCTGTTAGCACATCAGTTTCCAAAACAAATTCTTCCATTTTTCCCCCTTTGCAATGTTGTTTTAATCCTTTTAATTACATCAACTTATTGCAATGATATTTTCAATTATAATCTTTATGCAATGGTATTTTCAATTACAATTTTTATACATTGATACTTTTAATTACAATTTTTATACATTGATACTTTTAATTACAATTTTTATACGATGATACTTTTAATTACAAGTCCTTTATATATTCCTAAAATAAATAAACCAATCATACTCTTTTGACATCAAATTTCTTACTGATAAAAAATATTTGTTAAGAACATTTTTTTTGTTAATGAATTTTTCTTTGATTATAATTTTTCTTTGATTATAATTTTTCTTTGATTATAATTTTTCTATTGACAACATTTTCTTAAATTTATATTTTATACAAACCTCTTATTTGCAGGAGTTTACAAAATATACTTGCCGTCTTTTGTTACAAGTTTATCTCCCGAACAAAACGTTCTTTTTGCAAAATCAATGATATTTTGCTCATCTATTTGTTTGCCAACTATCAATACATTTTTATCAATAGATTTGCCTCTTACAATAGCCAGCACAACTGGGTTTTTAACTTCTTCCTTTATCACACAATTGTAACTTGCATTGTCAACCACACAGTGTCTGCAATGCTGTAAAATATCCAATTTTCTTTTTTTTATTTTATCCACATTTTGGGGCGAATTTGTGCATAAATTTTCTTCATTTGGTTGTAAATGAATTTCCGCCACCTTTTTCCCAATGAGTTTTGTCAACTTATTCCTTTCTCTTGCAAGGGCAAAAAAATTTTGCAATATCTGTTCACACTCTTTCTTAAGCACTCCGCCCACAACATCTGCCTTATGCTCAAAATCTTCGTCTTCAAAGAAGTTATGCTTGCTCCCTGCACAACCATATTTTTTGTCTTCTAGTCCAAAAATAATTGTAGAAATTCTTGCTCCGGATATTGCACCAGCACACATTGGGCAAGGCTCTAGCGTAACATACAATTCACAACCATCCAGCCTAAAAGATTTCAACCGCTTGCATGCTTTGTCAATCGCCAATATTTCCGCATGGCAGATTGCATTTTGCTTGACTTCTCTCATATTTCTTGCACGAGATATCACTTTGCCATCTTTTACAATCACCGCCCCCACAGGGACTTCCCCTGCTAGAAATGCCTTTTTTGCCTCTTTCAGCGCCAATTCCATAAACTTTTTGTCCATATAGATATATTATCACACTGACAATTTTTAATCAAGTTGTGTATAGAAAAACCCAAAAAAGTTTTCGCAATTTTACTTCAAATTATCCTAATAATTATTTAAACATTTAAGAACTCTTAATCTTAATGAACAGTTTTACTTATATCAATAATTATTGAAACATTTAAGAACTCTTAACATTAATGAAAATTATTGTTGATATACTTTAATATTTTTAATTTTACTAAAATTTATCTTTGATACACTTTATTTTTTTCTACCGAGGGCTACTATTGAAACATTTTAATAATTTTAATACAACATCTTTATTTTGTTCAAAAATATCATTCAATGAGGATATGCCTAGTGGGTGATTCAATCTATCATCTCCCACCTCTATTGTAAAGGACGGAATATGCAATTTTTCTGTGCAATAATCCTTATACCCACCACAACTATCCCTTGCTTTGCACGCATTATAGCCAGTCTCTTCTTTGATAACCTCCAGAAGTTTTGTTTCCAACTTGGTTAGTTTTTGCCCCTCAAACCCGTAATATATCACCTCTCCCTTAGAGTGATAACTCAGCGTTACATCTGGTTGAAATTTTTTGGTCAACCTAACAAGAGCCTTTGTTTCGCTTTCACTTTCTGGCTTTTTCCCAAGATAATTTTCACTGCTAGCAAAACCAAAAAAATTATTTTTGCCCATTCCCCAATGTGCATCAAAATTTATATTTACATCAACACCCCTAGCGTTACATTTTATAAGTTGATGATTACATTTTTTTAATACATTTTTCATAATTGGTCTATGCTCTTTATCCACTGCTTTTTCTCCACGAAGGCATATTTTTACTCCGTCAGGGTTGGCTAGTGGACACACAATAACCCTTCCGTCAATGTGAATTCCCGCAAGATATCTGCACAATTTCAAAAGAAATAGTGTCGTTATATATTCTCTTGCATGAGTAGACCCTTGCACCAAAATTTTCTTTTTTCCTTGCCCAAAACAAAATCCCACCAATCTTTGTCCCATTTCACTTTTGCCATAACAAAGATAGTTGCCTCTACGCATAAGAGATTTTATCTGCCTCTGAATATTATTCCACAAATCTTTCATAACATTTTGTATGAATAAAATTACATAAATGCCACCAATTACCCAAAGTGGATAAAAATTAGGCAATATTGATAGTTACATCACCACCAAGTCACCCTTATGAGATAAAATGCAATCTTTTGCAATTACACTTTGCACAAAAAAGCACATGATAATACATGCGCTAACAATTTATTTATAACAACGATTTAATTTTGATAACAATTTATTTATGATAAGGACTTATTTATGCTAACAATTTATTTATAATTACAACTTATTTGTAATAATGACTTACTTATGACAAGAATTTATTTGTGATAAGAACTCCCTGCCAAAATTGAGAAAGCCCTATAAATTTGCTCCTCCAAAACAATTCTTGCCAAGTGATGTGGGAGAGTCATTTTTGAAAAAGACACCAAAGTTGCACCATATTTTGCCTTTGGAGATAGCCCATGAGAACTGCCAATCAAAAAAGTAACAACCCCTGCTTCATCAAAATTTTTCTTAAGAAGTTTTGAGAAATCTTCACTGGAATATTCCTTCCCTTCCACTGCACACACCAAAATCTTTCCTTTCAAAGTTGGCAGATATTTCTCATATTCTTTATCTAGAGCCTTTTCAATTTCTGCTCGAGAAGGATTTTGGGGTAATTTTTCTTCTGCAAATTCCACAATTTTTACTTCGCAAAATTTTTGAAGTCTTTTTAGATACTCCTCTTGTGCGGAAACAAAATATTTTTCCTTAAGAGTTCCAGTGCAAACAATGTTCAACTTAAGCATCACAAAATACCCCATACAAATGTAGAAATCGTTACAAGGATTCCCAAAACAAAGCAAGATAACATACAAACCTTTTCAAAAGGGGTAGATTTTATTGGTTTTTGCTCCAAATCGGTAAAAATCATAGTTTCCAGCCCTTTTATGTTGTATTCATTCATAAGTTTATTCAAAAAATGCAAATTTAATAGATTTGTATTTCCGCCAAAATTCTGTGGATAAGTGGATATTTCTTTGTTTATCGCTTGGATTTCGCACAACATTTTTTGAACTTTCTTTACCCTCGTTTCTTTTAGAAGTGCAACAAAAAGCAATATCAGCAATCCTAAAACCACTGTAAGCGACAACACCACCGAAACAAGATGCCCTAATACACTTGAGCCACCAAATAGCAATCCGTCTAGGAATTGATTGATGCCACTGCCCACCCAGTTGTTTGCCTGAGCAAAAGTAAAATACACACTCATAAAGTTGTTCATAAAGTGTATGATAATTCCAGGCAATATACTTTTGCTAATCACCACAGACAATGCAATAATAAATCCCAAAACTGTTGCATAGAAGAACTGCAGAATATTCATATGCATAAGGCCAAAAAAGATAGACGACAACACTACCGCTTTCATAATACCCATAGATGACATACCTCTAAGTAGCAAGCCTCGATGAGTTGTTTCTTCACAAATGGCAGGCAACACTGCCACCAAAATAACTTGCAAGAAAAATGCCCCAAGCGAGTAATCTCCCGAAGAAGAATAAGCAAATTGAGGGACTTCCTCATAACCACAAAGATGAATTATTGAACTGAAAAAGGAAGCAACAAAGAGATTCAAAAAATAACACACAAAGCCAATCAACACGCACAGCAATATGGATTTTGCACTGATTGAATTGTATCCAAACTCCCTTAGAGTTTGTGTTGGTTTTTGCTTTCGTAAGGTGGAAAATAAAAACACTGGCAACAAAAACATCACACCAACCTGCACCAGTATATTCATCCCTAGGTCAAAAAAAGCAATGGCAATATCGGACTCTATGTTAACATACAAAAAAAGTAATCTAACCAAAATAAACATCACAAGCAACACAAAATATGTTATCAATGTGGATAGCAACAACGGCGAACGTTTTTTCATTTTACCTCCAAAATCACAAAGTCAATAAGTAATATTTTCAAAAAGAATTTATAAACCACATAAGCACACACAATATTACACTTACACCGTATAAGATAATCCCCAAAGTGCTGTCATTATGCGACATATATGATTTATCTTTTACATTTATTCTTGCATTATCTACTTTTTCATTATCATTTTTATCCGCAAATTCTCCCTCTTTTGATATTGCAGATATTTCATACAAACCGCAATTTTGCTGGTTTTCAGCAATTATCTCTTGCCATGTATTTTGCTCATTTACAATTATATTTGATTCTGTAGAATGATTATTGTTTATCAAATTATTGGCAATTTTTTTGTTCTTCCTTGCCAAAAGATAAAACAGCAAAGCACATATGCCGATAGCAACAATAAAAATAATTATTGACAAAGCAACTTCCAACACCCCCCAAGATGAGAATGTAAAAGTGCAACTTGGAAAGGCATAAGTTAAAAATACCACTAGAAAATTGTTTACAAAGTGGAAAATTATTCCGTAAACTATTGTTCCGCTATAATATGCCAATGTTGCAAGGATAACACCCATAACAAATTGATGAACAGTTTGATAAATTGACATATGCATCAGTGCAAACAAAAGCGCACTAAAAACAATCGCCCATGGTGCTTTTAATTTGGATTTAAGCCCATTAAAGATAATTCCTCTAAATAGCAATTCTTCACACACTGCAGGTAAAACAGCCAACATAAATGTCGCCAAAAGGAATTGAGCAAAGTTGTCAAGTGGCACTGTTATATCTGTCATAGGTTTTGCAAAAGTTTGGAACAATTCGTTGAGCATTGCACTAGAGTTTATGCTTCCAAAGAACAACACCGCCCCACCAAAAATTGTGCCTAAAATAATATATAAATTTGGCTTGAATTTTACCCTACTTGCAACAAAGAGTTTCTTCTTGAATTTTTTATTACATATCAAAAAAACAAGCAAAAACATCAACTCTGATAGTGCAATATTAACATAAGACACCCAAGGTTGATTAAGAATCTCATTGGCGTTTTGAGAGGCACCCAAAAGACTTCCCGCCACCACAACAACCAAAATAGTCAATATTATTGAAGCACAAAAATAGCCAACTATCGCAAAGATGTAAGCCATTGATGTTTCATCAAAATTCCAATTTTTATTATCTATTTGCTTCATATCACAATTTTAACACACGCCGAGCATTATTGCAAATCTTATGTGCAAAATACGACAAAAAAAATTTATAACGAAAATACAGTGCCCACCTTGTTTTGAAAGGCTACATCTACACAAATATTTTTGCCTTCTTCTATCCCCTTGGACATAAGATAATTTTTTATAGTTGTATATGCCAAAATTGGTGTGTTGTTTTCCTCACTTAGATGGGATAGAATCACTTGTTTTACCCCTGTTGGCACAAGTTGAGCAATAGTTTTTGCACAAGAAACGTTGGACAAATGCCCGTGGTCGCCCAAAATTCGCTTTTTGGTCCTTGCTGGATATTTTGGGTTTTGCATAAGCAAATTTTCATCATGATTGCTTTCCAAAAACAAAATATCACTGCCAGAAAGATTTTTGAGAGTATTTTCTGACACACAACCAAGGTCTGTTGCATAACTTATCTTTTTGCCCGCAAAATATAGGCTATAACCCACACAAAAATTGCTGTCGTGTGGCAATACAAAACAAGATACTGTTATATCCTTTATAAAGAAATCGCTAGAAGAAAACCACTCAATTTGCCCGTATGGCAGTTGAGATATGCCAGCAAGGCAATAATCTTTTACAAAAGATGGAATATACACCTTTGTTTTGCGATATTTCTTTAGGAAATATTTTATTCCTCCAATATGGTCTGTGTGTTCATGTGTAAGCAAAATTGCATCTATTGTCGCTGGGTCCACTTCTATTGCTTTTAGCCTAGATTCTATGTTTGTCAGCGACAACCCATCGTCAATCAAAATTCTCGTTTCCGCAGACTCCACAAACACACTATTTCCTTTGCTTCCACTTGATAAACTAGCCGTTCTCATATTTTCTCCAATTATGGCTATATTTTATCATACTTCCTGCGATTTAGTCAAAAACAAAATTTGTAAAAACCTTATTTGCATTGTTGCAATATTACCTTGCCCATAATCCAAGAGTTGAAAAAACTTTGCATATCTCTTTTGGTTACCATCTCAAAGGCAGATATCATATCTTCTGGTCTAGCGATTTGATATTTGTTTTTCTTAAAATATTGCTTTAGTGCCTTTACAAAATTCTTTTCGCCAACATTTTCTTCCAAATTGTCAAAGAACAGCACCCCTTCAACATAAGTTATATAGGTATATTCCATATCGCTTGCAAAATCATTGACATTGCGGGACATAGAACAATCAAATTTGCCATAAACACTCTTGCACACGTCAGAAAATAATAGGAAACTAGAAAGTGAAGCATTCAAGCTTTCCCTAATATCTTTGGGATACTTTTCTTGATTATATCTATAAAAAAGTAATGTGGAGAATTCTGTTAGACCCTCGTCCATCCACGCATATTCACAAGCATTGCTCCCCACCAAATTATACCACCATTGATGAGCAGTTTCGTGAATAATAACATTGATATAATCTTCATATTTTTCACAAGCATCAGAGATATACACCAAGTTTGGATATTCCATACCGCCATGAACAAAGTTTGTCTTTACTATGGAGTATGTTTCATAAGGATACTCACCAAAAAGATTGCTAAAAGTATTAAGGGCATCAATTCCTGCTTGCAGACTTTCTTGTGCTTTTTCGTCATCATAGTAATAATATTTTACTGTTGTTTTACCAGCAGTTTGAGTTAAAACTGAAAACTTTTTACTGAGGACAAAGGCAAAATCTCTAACCGCCTTTGCAGAAATGGTTGTTGTAGTCTTGCCATTTTGAGATGAAGCGGACAACTGATTGCCTGTGCTAGCCAAAACAAAGTCGTCATCACAAGTTATTGTAACATTATAATTGGCCATATCACTATAAAATGGGTCGCCGTTTGCCCCATAATTATCTCTTTTGTAATCCCCTTGCTCATATTTGCTCAAAATTGGGTAGAAATTGCCAAAATTATAAGTGTTTTGACCATATCCGTATCTATGATTGCAATTTGGAAGGAGGGAGTTAAATTCTATTTGCACATTGACCTTGTCGCCAGGATACAACTCCTCCGCCAGCGCTACAACCAGCATATTTTGGTCGTCACCACCGATTTCAATAGGAATGTTTTTGCCGTCAACACTTACAGATTTTATGTCAATTTTCCCTTCCGAAAAGCCATTTGGATAAGCCCTGTCGCTTGTTAAAGTGCTGACAGGTCTAAATTTTGCATCACCCCTAAAAGCGTTTGGATAGAGATGAAACTCCAAAGTTTTTAGTGTATTATCGGTGGCATTTATATATTCAAAACTCTCTCCACCACAAAGAATATTGGTAGATTCGTCAAAGTCCAAGTTGAGTGTGTATGTAGACAAATCTTTGCTGACACTGTCAAGTTCGTTGCCAACTTTACAGCCAACAATAGATACAGCAAAACTTGCCACCATTACAACAATGACAAATACTGATAAAATGTTTTTTACAAATGATTTTCTTTTCATATTTTTATATTTATGAGGACAAGCAATAAAAATATGAAGAAAATTACACTTTCTGCTTGCAAATAATTTTACAAAAAATCCCCAGCCAAATGGCAAGGGATATTTCAAATATTATTTTACGCTCTAAAAAGCACAATGGAATACATAGCCAATGCGCACACCGCTAGCAAGCAAAATGGAATAAAGATGAACAGCGACCTTTTGCAAGCAAATGCAAGACCACATGTTGTTATTGTTAGTATAACAGCATATTCTTTTATGCTAAGCAGAGTGTTGTAGAAGTTCTCTGGCAATACTGCTATTGGGAATGCCTGATTTATATAAATAAGTCCCAATAATATTATGGTAAGAAATGCCATAATTTGACCCAAAGTGGTAAATAACTTAGAAAAATTTCTTAAAATAATCATTGTTCACCTCTTTTTTTTTGTGTAAATTCAACTTTTTTGTATCTTTTTTGAAAGCAATTTTACAGCATAGTCTAACCTTTTTTCCACTTCATCTTTGCCAAGCAGTTGCATAATGTAATACAAATCTGGGGTATTTCGCCTTGTGGTGAGAGCCACACGAATTATGCCACTGAGGTCGGCTACATTACCACGATATTTTTCAGGATTTTGACGATATTCCTTCATATTATCTGCAAAATTTAGCAATGGACAAATCCCTTTTATTTTGTCAAACCACATTTGTTTGTCGTCGTTTAGGTCAAACACCTTTTTGTATTCTTTTAGTGCCGAAACAATTTCTTCAGCAGTGTTTTTGTTGTCGAAGTCATAATCTATCAACTCTTTGCCTTCTAGTGGATAAAACATATAACTATACAAATCTTCCACTTCACTCCACTTTGAAATATCTTTTCTTGGGTTTTTACCCTCTCTATCTATAGAGAATAGTTTTATGCAAAAGTCTTTCATATTCACAATTTTTTCATAAAAACTTCTGTCATATTTTTCCGCCCAAGCCAAGAGTGAATTATATATATCTTGTGCAGAAAATCTCCCTATAACTTGCTTGGAGCAATCGTCCAATTTCTGAAAGTCAAACATAGGGTTGTTTGAGCCAATCTTTGACACTTTGAATGGGAACTCATAATAAGACTTGTCTGGATTTGCTCGGCGGAAATCTT
This sequence comes from Christensenellales bacterium, assembly GCA_051883495.1. Taxonomy (GTDB): domain Bacteria; phylum Bacillota; class Clostridia; order Christensenellales; family UBA1242; genus UBA7862. Next base: position 12,667 of record JBJETV010000017.1, on the reverse strand, counting down.
CAAAATCACTGTTGATAAGGTTGAGCAAGTACTCCATGACACTGCCCACAGGATAACCCTTTTCTACAAAATATCTTGCATCTGCTTCCACATCTTTTCTTTTGCTTACTTTGCGTTTCCCGCCGTTTTCATCAATTTTGGAAATGACAGGTGTGTGTGCATATTTTGGAGGTTTTAGCCCAAAAGCACGGAACAACTCGAGGTGGCTTGCTAGAGATGGAAACCACTCCTCCCCCCTAACCACAAGTGTTGTGCCCATCAATGTATCATCCACCACATGTGCCAGCGAGTATGGAGGTATCTTGTTGCTCTTTAGTATAACAATATCTTTAGAGTTCTCCCTAATCTCTCTTTCGCCTTTTATTTCGTCCTTAAACTTAAATTTCTTTTCGCTATCCCCTTCACTTTTCAGCCTGATAGCAAATGGTTTGCCTTGGCTTAGGTTGCGTTCTATTTCTTCAATAGTTAAATCTCTACACACATCTTTGCCATCAATATCTTCAGACTCCGCCAGTTCTTCTTCTCTGCGTTTTAACACATCTTCCTTGTTGCCAGAAACTTGACAAAAACATGGATATGCCCTTCCTATGCTGACAAGGTGTTTTGCAAATGCCATATAAATAGACTTTCTTTTGCTTTGGATATAGTCTCCATATTCGCCGACCTGCGCTTCACTGTTCCCCCTATATCCTTCATCTGGTTTCAATCCAAAATAACACAACATATTGTATGCAATATCACCTGCATTTTGCACTTCTCTTTTGCAGTCGGTGTCTTCTAATCGCATAAAAAACACCCCGCCCGAATGATAGGCTATCAGTTTGTTGATAAAAGCCTGATAAACAGTGCCAATATGCAAATATCCCGTTGGGCTAGGGGCAACTCTTGTTACCTGTGCATTTTGTGGCAAAATTCGTTTTGGATAACAGGTAAGAATCTCCTCCACAGTAGGCAAATCCTCTGGGAAAAGCATATTTGCTAGTTTTATATAATCCATAATTTATTCCTCTTTAATTGTAAATTTTCAAGATAACTTGATTCAATCCGTTGTATGCTCCCGCATATCTTATGTTCATAAAATTATTCAACACTCTTAAGCACGATTGCTGTGATGATGACAGTCTAAGCGTAAATGCTTCTCTTTCTTCATCAGTATCTAGTTTTAGATATTCCTTAACATTTATCTGGGTGCAGGCTTGCCTCATAAGTTGATATTCTCTATCAAAATTTGATTTGTCTTGCAAAAGATTGTTAAGATATTCCTGCGTCTGCACAACATGTATCGAAGGAATTTTTGCATAAACATCCGCAGTTGTTTTGAGTATTCTACTTGCTTTTGCGGTCAAATCGCAAATGTCATAAACAGTTTGGGTATCCCTAAACCAAGTCAAAATCTCGCCATATGGCAAATGAAAACTTTGGTTGATTACTTCGTATTCAAAAGAAACTTCACTAAGAGTAGAGAGCATCCACCAAGTCATATTCCTTATAGAACTGTTAGACAGATTTTCCACACGAGAAAAATCTTGTGGGTTGTTTTCAAAATAATATGAAGAGTATAATTTTGTAACATTAAATGAAGATCTAACTGCCACATTGTATGCTTCAATAAGTTCTTTGTAGTGCAAGTTTCCACTACTCTTTTCAAAGACGTCAATTTCTTGATCTAGATTCCCCAAAGAACTTTTCAAAACTTCCAAAGAATTGTAAATTTGTTCGCATTGTTTGTTTGAAAATTTGTTGGCGTCCACCACCAAACTTCCCTCTTGCCTTCTAGCAATGTCAAACACAAATCCACTTGCACTGGTTAAGAATTTTTCATACATTACAGGAAAGATATATGCCTTGTCATTTGCAAGTTCTTCTCCTGTTGGCACAACCTTTGAGGTGTCAACTGCCACTGATAAAAAGGAATCTGTGGTGTATTTTGCGCATATTTCTCCAAATAGAGTATTTACCTCTTCCTTGGTTTTACCGCCACCGCAACCGCCAAGCATACAAATCCCTATAGAACATACAATCATTAAGATTACTGATAAAAATTTTTTCAAAAGAGTTCTCCTTGTTTTAATATTTTTACAAAATTGATTTGCCTTGCTTGTGCGACTTTTTTATTTTTTTAAGCCATAATATTATTAGTAAAATAAGAATAAGCGCTTTGTGATTTAGTTTTCTTTTCACCAACAAGCGAGTCTGTATATCCCTCATAGTCTTTTGCCCAAGAGTATATATCAAGCGAGTTGAGGTTGTTTACAAAGTTTTTGAAGTCTGTATTAGCAACTTCCATACTAGACGAATAATCTTTTGATTTTTGTAAAAATTTTTCAAAATCGGCTATGTTTTGATTGGTGCTTGCATAGATATCCAGCCAGTCTGACCTGCTATTCCCACGGAACACATCATTGATAGCTTTTTGGGCAAGACCAGCAGTGATAATAGGTGCTTGTGCCTCGTAAGTTAGATTACCTTCAAAGGCATATTTGGAAACAATATCTCTAAGACTCATCAGCAATTTTGTCATTTGATTGTAACAATTGATATATGAATATACAAGATTACCTTCTTTACTCTCTACAATAGTTATTGCTGTAGCACTTCCACTTTCTGCCACTGCATTTTTATAAGCCTCTCTATATATATCATAATCTGTTAGAGTTTTTTCGTATGAAGATATGAAATCATCAAAATTTTTCTCTGCCTTGTCCTGTTCCCCTTTAGAGATATCAGGCAAAACAGACATATAATCCAAATAATACTTGCAACCATCTAGAGCTGAAGACACAGCCTTGTTGACCAGCAACATATATCTGTCGTCAGTGCCACTATATCTAAAAAAAACATTTGTTCTAAAGTTGTCAAAAGATTGTTCAAAATCTCTATGTTCTATCCCAGTGGTGATATATCCATAGGCTTCGTAAGCGATATTGCGATTTTTAACAATGGCAACACCAGCAAACGCCAATATGCCAATAAGAGATACAATCATTGTTACTCTTAACAAAACTGTCCAAAACTTTTTCATATATATAGTTTATCATTATCTAAAAGCGCTGTCAATCGCAATCGAGCACAAAATATATTGCAAAAACCTTTATCTTTTTCCAAACGTTTGATATAATTTGATTATACTATGGAGGAATATAAATGGAGCAAATTTTATTGTTTATAATTTTGGGAGTAAGCATTGTCGGACTGGTGGTATCACTTATTGCCCTGAAAAAATCTAGGTCGCAAAATTTTGGAGTGCTTAATATTGTAGAAGAAACAAAAAAACAAAATGAAAACCTAGAACACGTGCTAAAAAATCTTTTTGAAAATATGGCAAACAATTCAAAACAATTCAACGAATTTGTGCTAAAAGCCATTGGTGGATACAATGAAAATGTTTCCAACTATTTGTCCAACCTTGCACAAAATCAAAATCAACAACTTGGACTTGTGGAAAAAAGGTTGAATGATATCCTAAAAGACAATGACCAGAAGTTAAATAGAATTTCGGATATTATTTCTCAAAATCTTAATACTTTGCAGGAAAGAAATGAGATAAAACTGGAACAAATGCGACAAACTGTTGACGAAAAACTTTCTTCCACCCTTGAAAAACGCCTTGGCGAATCGGTAAAAATCATCACTCAAGGTTTGGATACTGTATCAAAAGGCATTGGAGAAATGCAGAGCCTTGCCACTGGTGTTGGCGACCTAAAAAGAGTGCTTACAAATGTAAAAACACGTGGTGGTTGGGGAGAAGTTCAACTATCCAGCCTGCTGGAGCAAATATTTTCTAAGGCACAATACAAAGAGCAAGTGCAAATCAAAAAGAACTCGTCCGAAAGGGTGGACTTTGCCGTTGTCTTGCCTGGCAAAAATGATGGCGAATTGCTACTGCCTATTGATGCAAAATTCCCTATGGAAGATTATTCTAGGTTGTGCAGTGCAAGTGAGCAAAACAATTTGCAAGAAATGGAAATTCAAGCCAAAAACCTTGAACTTCGCATAAAAGAGGAAGCAAAGTCTATCTCCGAAAAATACATTTGCCCACCTCAAACAACAGATTTTGCAGTAATGTATTTGCCTGTAGAAGGGTTGTATGCTGAAGTAATTAGAAAGCCTGCTTTGTGCGAAACTTTGCAACACAAATACAAAGTTATGGTTTGCGGGCCAACTACTCTCACTGCACTACTAAACAGTCTGCAAATGGGCTTTAAGACATTGGCGATAGAAAAGCGTAGCAGTGAAATTTGGAACACTTTGAGTGTGTTTAAGATGGAATTTGGTAAGTTTGTAGATTTGCTATCAAAAACTCAAAAGAAAATTGACGAAGCGTCTGACACGCTGGAATTTGCTACCAAAAAGACCAAAACAATCCAACGAAAACTTAAAGATGTGGCAGATATAGAACAAACTGCAATAGAAACATCAGCAGAAGATTTGATTGACCTATAAAAAATATTTGAAATCCCTTAATACTTTTATATTATTAAAGAGTATAATATCAATATCATTTTGAAAAATTTCAATTAGATTTTGGTTATCTACAATTTATATACACTTTTGCATATCCCTTTTTGAAAAAAAAGGGATAGTTTTTTGATAAAATCTAAATAAAAACTCATACTAATTGTATGAAAAACACACCTAAAAAACAAAATAAAAATTCACACAGCAAAATAATAAGCCTCAGGGGAATATTTCTCGCCTTTGTGCTGTCATTTGCTATACCCTTTTTGTGTATGTTTTGCCTTAACAATTATATATTTAATGACGACAAGTTGGAATCGGGATATTCTGTGTGCGGAGTTGATTTGTCCGGGCTTAGCACAGATGAGGCAAGTGAAAAACTCACAACCCTTCTCCATGCTGACAAAGATTTTGTTCTAACATTGAATTATGGCAAGCGAAGTTGGCAGTTTAGGGGAGAAGATTTTGAAGTCCATTCCAATATTCATCATCTTCTCAATCAATTAAAAAATTTGAGAGGTGGTTCTACACGAGAAAAGGCAAAAATTTTGAAAAAAATCAAAACAATGGGCTTTGACAATTCGGTAGCAATAAATTATGTTTTGCTGGATATTGACAAAAAGATAGAGCAAATTGCTCAAGAGATACAAATTCCTGCGGTGGACTCTGTGGCAACATACAACAAGGAAAAGAAGAAGTTTGACATCTCTACAGAAAAATCTGGAAAAATGTTGAATAAAGAAAAACTTTACTCGGATATCTTTTCAAGACTTCAAAATTTGGATAATAGCCCTGTAGAAATTACACTAATAGACACCCCCGCCAAAATAAAAGCAGAAGATATTCAAAAACATCTAAAAAAACAAAGCCGTTTTGAAACAAATTATGCATCATCAAACGGCGCTCGCAAAGCAAACATTGCAAAAGCGGTGGATAGTTTGTGCGGAGTTGAAGTTTTGCCTGGAGAAACATTTTCTTTTAATGATACAATCGGCAAAAGAACACTTTCGGCAGGATACAAAGAGGCAAATATTATAAAAGATGGAGCATTTGTAAAAGGAGTTGGAGGTGGTGTGTGTCAAGTTTCCACCACTTTATACAACGCATTGCTCCTTGCCAATATATCTGTAACAGAGGCACACAAGCATTCTTTGCCAGTTAGTTATGTAAGTGCTGGCTTGGACGCAATGGTGTCTTGGGGCTCGGCAGATTTGAAGTTTGTAAACAATACAGACTCTCCTATATATATTGTTGGTGAAGCAGATGGCAAAAAATTGTCGTTTGAAATTTATGGCGACACCAATCCAGAAAATCTTACAATTAAAACCAACAGCAAAATCTTAAAATCTATCCCACCTCAAGCAGATAAAATTATCCCAGACGTTGACGGAAAATATGCTGACAAAATTATGTTCAAGGGAGAATATTTGCGAATAAAGAAAGCAAAGGCGGGATATGAAGCAGTAACATCATTGGAATATTACAAAGACGACAAACTCATAAAAAGCAAACAACTTAGACATGCCACTTATGAGGCACAAAGCGGAGTATTGGTTGAAGGGTGCGACAACCTTCCAGAAGGAATGACTCTCCCAGAGCAAAAAGTTCAATAAAATTAGCAAAATTCTAATTAGGTTCTGCTACATTTCTCTTATATAAAACAAAAATTAAACTGCAAAGAAAGGTTTGTATTTGTAAATCTAACAAATAAATCTTTCGTAGTTGTTTGTTAAAAAAACAATATTATAGTAGAATATCAATAGTAAAAGGCTATATTTTGCTTAATTTTGTTCTGTCTTTTAATATTAAAGGAGTAAAAGTATGAAAAAAGTTAAAATTAAAGGTTATGATGACGCTGTTCTCGTTGGATATTATTGGGAAGATGTTGACAATCCAAAAGGTGTGGTGCAGATTATTCATGGCATGCAGGAGCACGCAAAGAGATATGATGATTTTGCAAAATTTCTAAATGTCAATGGCTACATTGTTTTTGCCAGTGATTTGAGGGGTCATGGCGAAACAATAGGAGATATAGACAAACAAGGCAACAGTGATGGTGATATTTTTGAGCAAATAGTAAATGACCAAATAGCCATCTCCAATATGCTAAAAGAAAAATTTAACTTGCCTTTGTATGTTGTGGGACATTCATTTGGCTCATTTGTTAGTCAAAAGTATATCACAAGGTGCAATGTAGCAGACAAAGTTGTTTTATCAGGCAGTACTTACACCAAAAATATATCATTTGTGTTTGGCAATATTGTTGCACACATCAATTCTACATTTGTTGGCAAAGAAAAGACTGCAAAATTCTTGGAAAAAAATAGTTTTGGTGCTTACGGCAAGAAGTTTGAAGACGGCAACTGGCTTACTCGCAACAAGGAAATTTTTGAAGCTTACAAAGCCGACCCTTATTGTGGGCACCCATTCCCTTATTCTTTTTACAAAAGTATGTTCTCTGGCACACTAAAAAACTACAAGCATTTGGACAATATAAATAAAAATATGCCTATTCTCATATTGTCAGGTGATGATGACCCAGTTGGAGGATATGGAAAATTAGCCGTAAAATTATACAACACTTACAAAAAACAAGGATTAAATGTGCAATACAAGTTGTATAACGGCGCAAGGCACGAAATTCTAAACGAAACAAATAAACAAGAAGTATATCAAGATATTATAGATTTCTTCTCAAAATAACGAATAAAAAAGTTCTGTTGCAGTGATGTTTACTAACCATAGAAACACTACTATACAACAGAACTTTTTTATTTATAGTAATTTTTGTTTTTTTATTTATAATAATTTTTGCTTATTTTTACTTATAAAATCTAAAAAGGGATAGGGTATTGTCGCCGTCTGTTGCGACCCACTCCCAATTTGATTTTACACCACAATCTCTAAACCACCTTTCAAGTTGGCCTTTGACCTGATTATATAGCGACTGATATTCTTCCTTTTCTTCATTCAAAATGTCTATCTTCATTTGCCAATAATTTCTCTCTTGTGCCACTGTTTGTTCATCTGCACCATTTCTTCGCAAAGATTCTAGTTTTTGATTCATTATTTCTTGTTCCAATAAAATATCTTCTTCATATTCATATATTTTTGCCGAATATGCCGAAAGTTGTTCCGACAAGCGAATCAATTCTGCAATCTTTGAGTTTTCTTTCAAAAGATACTCTTTACTAAATTTCAACTCTAACACAGTGGATGTTTTGCCATTTTCAAGTTCCATTTGGGAAAGGGTAAAATTGTCTATCAAATTTTTGTCACTTTCCACATACAGACTTACCTTTTCTCCTGACAAAGTGCGCTGAGTGTTTTTGTAATATTCATAGTCTTGGCCTGGAGATGTTAATTCTGTATCACTAGGATATAATATCTTTCTCTCTCTATCGTCTTGAGCAAAAAGGAAGTAGGAGTGCGTCAATACTTGATAATTTTGACCATTGCTGATATAAGTGCCTTCGCCCCATGTTGGGTCGAGATAAAACCAGCCATCTATATCATACTTTTCGTCTTTTATATAGACCTTGTTCCATGCGTGATTGCCAGAATCAACTATTCTTCCATTTATTTTGATACAATTTATGCCTTCTATGTTGCACATAAGAGATATTGCCTTTGCCAGCCCATCACAAACTGCATACTGTGTCCCCAATCCAAAGTCATAAAAGACACCTTCTAGATAAAAACAACTAAAATTGCCAAATGTTTGGATAGTAAGGTCATCTTTAAGTTCCATGTATTTGTAAGTTACATAATCATATACAATTTCGCCACAAATATAATTGTATATGTTTAATACTTTCTCGTATGGTGTGAGTGAATTTGAATTGTTTATTTGCCTTAAAACATTCAATGCGTTGTTGTAAATAGTTTCTGCAACTTCGCTTTTCCCTCCCACAAATTTTGGCTTTGCCCCAGATTGAACAACCATAAAAAGTTGCTCACTGTTGAACACTTCCACTTCATCTTCTGCATTTTCTATATTAAAAGACCTTTCTTCTGGGATGTCAGAAATATATGTTGGAGCATAATTGTCGTCTTTTTGGTGAATAAAGTTTTTTGCAATGTTATAATTTGTTTTTTCGTAAGAATCATCTAGTTGTTGCAAGTCTTTGTATGTCAACAAAAAGTTTTCATCCAGATAATAGTTAAAATTTGTTAACACCCCAATCTTGCCATACATTTTTGCATATTGAGCACTTTCTTCCAGTGCGTCATACTCTGGATAACCAACAATGCTATCAAATACCAAAGAGTTGATATTTCTTGGCGTTATTTGATTGGTTTTTACAAAAAAAGTTATATCTTTGCCATTGCCCTGTCTATACAAAATAGCCCATTTTACCAGCCTGTCCAATTCTTCTTTGGAAGATATAATATAATCTCCCCACTGCCCATCATAATAATACTTGCCACGTTTTGCAAAATCTTGCTCGTAATAAGCCACAAAATTGTAGTCTATCACTTCTTGCTGGATGTTACCCTGTTCGTCTTGTATAGCATCTCCATTGTCGTCATAAGCAACTATTGTTACTTTGTAATTGCCATCTTTGCAGAAAAAATCACCTACATATTCGCTAACTATACAACAAAAAAATGATGGCTCTACATCAAGCAGTTCTTGGTCGTCAAAATGAAGAGTTTTGCCTTCACCTGAAAAAAAATTGACTGTATAATTCTTTATTTTACAATCAATTTTTCCCGTTTGCTGACCTTTTGACGTAATCTCCTGCTGATAATGTTCTTCGGCAATCAAGTCGCCATCTCCGTTTGAAACAGAAATGGTGTAATCAGATATATTTTCCTCCTCCCCCTGAACTTTGGAAACGTTGTAAAAAATTTCATCTGTCTGGTCGTTGTTGTCATTCTCCACAGTTACAGCATAACTCACAGCATTTTGCACCGATTGAACCTTTACAAATTTTTTTGAGCCAACCATAACATTTGGATTGCTATCTTTGAATACAAAATAGCCCAAAATGCCCAGTGCAAAGAAGGAACAAATAAGAAAAATATACAAACAAATTCTTGCTCTAGTTTTCAAAATTACTCCTCCTTTCCATATTTTTCATTATAATTATAACTCTTTTTCAAATAAAAATCAACCTGTGAAATATTTTTTGGAAATATTCTTAATGTTGCATAATAGAATATATTTTTCACTTACGTTTAGTATAACCAAAATAATGTATAAATAACCAAATATGAGTTTAATTTTTAATAAACTTTTCCACAAAATGATTGAAATTGTGGAAAACTGCCCACAATATTACTATGTATTTCAACTATCACGCAAAAATTCACAAGTTGATTAAAGAAGGGTGCTTTGACCATTATGAAATAGTGGAAAAATGGAATAATATTTCTCCAGCACTTGTAATCTTTTTTCACAACCACCCACCAATGCCTGTGAGGATAGAAAAATGGGGGAATTATCTGCCAGTGTTGGAAAGAATAGAAAAAGATGATAGACAAAATGATAAAGATGAAAGCACGAAAAAGGATAATTAACGAAATAATAAATGTGAAAAAACACAAAACGATAATAAACAAAGCGATAAAAATAATCTGTAAAAACAAAAAATATATGTAATTACCTAAAGTCTTTTATAAGTGCTTAAATTGCACATTATTTGGTTAAGCAATACACATAACTCATTTATTTCTCTTGGAGATAATCTACAGTTTATCTCTTTGGCTATCAAAACAGCCAAGGTGTTTATTTCATCAGCATTCACACTTCATTATATTCCTCACAATTCATTATGCTTACTAAAGGATGCCAAAATTTACTTATTATATTAAATTAACATCTTAAAATGATACAAAAAAGTGTAAAATTCTTTTGAAAAAACAACATAAAAGTTACAAAAAAAGTTCTCCACATTTATTTTTTTGTCATATAAAAGATAATTTATCTTTATTTCTTTTCAGTCATAAAATACAAAAAGACCAGCGAGTAGCTGGTCTTAATGAGAAGAATGGCATCGTCACAACAGCCCTTTGTTCGCTTATAGCTCATACACTCGCCATCTTTTGCTCACTGGGCTATTGTTCCTCTCCCCAAAAGTATAAATACATTTTGGGGACCCCAAATACGGACATTGCCAACATAATTTTTATCAACATTCGCTTTCAATCATATAAAACAAAAAGACCAGCTACTCGCTGGTCTTAATGAGAAGAATGGCATCGTCACAACAGCCCCTTGTTCGCTTATGGCTCATACACTCGCCATCTTTTGCTCACTGGGCTATTGTTCCTCCCCCCAAAAGTATAAATACACTTTGGGGACCCCAAATACGGACATTGCCGACATAATTTTTATCAACATTCGCTTTCAATCATATAATACAAAAAGACCAGCTATTCGCTGGTCTTAATGAGAAGAATGGCAATGTCCTAATTTTCCGGGCCGTTTCCAACCAAGTATCTTCGGCGATGAGAAGCTTAACTTCCGTGTTCGGGATGAGAACGGGTGGATCCTTCTCTCTATCTTCACCATTCATGGTATTATAACTGATTTTACAGATATAATCAAGTGTTTTACCCAACTTTTTTTAAGAGGGGTTTTCAGCACCATCACAACTGCATATTTAATTGAAAAGACATAAGTAATACTATCAAAACTTGTGTCAAGATTATACTTGATCAAGCCCTCGACCTATTAGTATCAGTCAACTACACACATTACTGCGCTTCCATCTCTGACCTATCAACCTTGTTGTCTGCAAGGGGTCTTACTAACTTGTGTTATGGGATATCTAATCTTAAGGGGAGTTTCACGCTTAGATGCTTTCAGCGTTTATCTCGTCCGTACTTCGCTACCCAGCCATGCATCTGGCGATACAACTGGTGCACAATAGGTACGTCCACTCTGGTCCTCTCGTACTAGGAGCAGCTCCTTTCAAATATCCTACGCCCACGATGGATAGGGACCAAACTGTCTCACGACGTTTTGAACCCAGCTCGCGTGCCACTTTAATCGGCGAACAGCCGAACCCTTGGGACCTACTACAGCCCCAGGATGTGACGAGCCGACATCGAGGTGCCAAACCCCTCCGTCGATGTGAACTCTTGGGAGGGATAAGCCTGTTATCCCCAAGGTAACTTTTATCCGATAAGTGCCGGCAATTCCATACTCTACCGGCAGATCACTAAGCCCTACTTTCGTATCTGCTCCACTTGTAGGTGTCGCAGTTAAGCTCCCTTATGCCTTTATACTCTAACGCATGGTTTCCAACCATGCTGAGGGAACCTTTGGACGCCTCCGTTACTCTTTAGGAGGCGACCGCCCCAGTCAAACTGCCCATCTGCCACTGTCCGGTGCCCGGATTACGGCACACCGTTAGAACTTCAAATTTTGAAGAGTGGTATCCCAAGGATGACTCCACCAAGGCCAAAGCCCTAGCTTCAAAGTCTCCCACCTATCCTGTGCATCAAAATTCAAAATTCAATAACAAACTACAGTAAAGCTCTATGGGGTCTCTCCGTCCAGCCGCGGGTAAATACGTATCTTCACGTATACTTCAATTTCGCCGGGTCCATTGTTGAGACAGCGCCCAAATCATTACGCCTTTCATGCGGGTCAGAATTTACCTGACAAGGAATTTCGCTACCTTAGGACCGTTATAGTTACGGCCGCCGTTCACTGGGGCTTAAGTTCTATGCTTCGGATTGCTCCTAACATTTCCCCTTGACCTTCCAGCACCGGGCAGGCGTCAGCCCCTATACATCAGCTTGCGCTTTAGCAGAGACCTGTGTTTTTGATAAACAGTTGCTTGGGCCGTTTCACTGCGACCAACATTGCTGTTGGCACTCCTTCTCCCGAAGTTACGGAGTCATTTTGCCGAGTTCCTTAACAATGGTTATCCCGTCCGTCTTATGATTCTCTCATCGTTCACCTGTGTCGGATTGCGGTACAGGTACCTTGCAGCTATCTAGCAGCTTTTCTCGTCAGTGTGAATTCGTTGGCTTCATTACTAAATTTCACTCCCCATCATCACCTAGGTTGCACTACAAACGGACTTCCCTATTTGTAACCCTCATGATTTAGCCACGCATTTCCATCCGCGTGGTCCAACTATCCTACTGCGTCCCTGCCTCGACTCTTTGTCGCTACACGGTAGTACAGGAATATCTACCTGTTGTCCATCGACTACGCCTGTCGGCCTCGCCTTAGGTCCCGACTTAC
>JBJETV010000016.1:0-10113 GCA_051883495.1 Christensenellales bacterium | reverse complement strand
CCCAGCTCTAAAGCCGTCAAATTAGGCGATAATTACGGCGATTTGCCCACTCCAACAAGGGTAGGGTATACATTCAATGGGTGGCAGAATTCAGACGGCTCAGTCGTAACCTCGACCACCCAAAATACAACCATAGGCAACCATACCCTCACTGCCAGTTGGACTGCAAAGACTTATTCAGTATCAAAGGGTGCAAACCTAACAGGGGTTACTGTAACAGTAAATTCTTCAGGAACATTTGGTAGTGGCTTATCTATTTCTACCACCGCCGGTGCAACTGGTTATAACTATACATTTACAAATATAAAAGTATATTCTGGAACTAGCACCAGTGGAACATTGCTTGCAACATATACTTCAACCTCTGCAACCTATACTATGACAGGCACCTATTATAGCAGTATCTATGTGTATGCTACATGGACACGGTCTGCAATACCAACGACTATTTCTGCAAGCGCTACTTCGGTTAGTTATACTTCCTCTGGTAGCATAACAGTAACTGCTGGCGGAGGTGGAGGTAAGTGGACGTACAGTGTTGTTAGTGCAACTAAATCTTATACTGTTCCAGATAATTGGGTCGCATCAAGTACAGGTTCAACTCCGTCAAGTTGTGTTACATTGTCAAATACCAGCCAGACGACAGGGGCGATTACGGTAACATGTTCAGGTGAAAAAGGAAGGATATCTGTAGATCCTAGTTTTATTGACGGGGATTCTGGGGTGACTATTAGACCTAAGGATATGAGCATAACCTATATATACGTTATTCGCGCAACTAGTGCATACAATGGTACGACTGCAGATATTACGATAAGTTTTACTAGAACGGTATAAGAGTCGTGTATCAAAAATATTACCACAAATATAAAAACATTTATCGATGTGGAAAATATTAAAAATAGGAAATAAATGGCAACATAATGACAAATTATGTTGCTATTTTGTTTGAATTTGAAAAAAAAATTGCTATAATGTTATGTAAAACTGGAGAGGAATATGAAAATTATTGTTGATTGTTATGGAAATGATTTGGGCGCAAAGGTCGCTGTGGAAGGGGCTTGCAACGCTATAAATAAAGATAAAGATTTGAGCATTGTGCTGGTTGGCAAACAGGAAGAAATTAAGGGCTTGCTTGCTAGCCAAACTTATGACAAGGATAGGATAGAGATTTTGCCAGCAAGTGATGTCATTACCAACGAAGATTCACCAGCAGAGGCGGTTAAGAAAAAGACTGATTCCAGCCTGGTCAAAGCATTTGACGAACTAAAAAACAATGACGACATTGTGGGTTTGGTGTCTTGTGGCTCCACTGGGGCGGTGCTGACAGCATCATTTTTGAAACTGGGGAGAATAAAGGGAATATCTAGGCCAGCGCTTTGCCCAATACTTCCTGCCAAAGACGGCAAAAATGTTTTGCTTATCGACTCTGGGGCGAATGTGGACTGCAAGCCTGTGAATATTTGCCATTTTGCTCTGATGGCTTCGAGTTATTGCAAGGCATATTTTGGTATAGAAAATCCTAGGGTGGCATTGCTTAATATTGGGACGGAAGACAAAAAGGGGAATGCCTTTTGCCATGAGTGTTTTGACCTGCTAAAGCAAATGCCAATAAACTTTGTGGGCAATATGGAAGCAAGAGATTTTATGAGTGGCAAATATGACATTGTTGTTACTGATGGCTTTTATGGCAACATTTTGCTAAAGGCAACTGAGGGCGCTTGCGGATTTGTTATGAGTGAAATGAAAAAGAACATAAAGAAGTCTTTTTGGGCGAAGATTGGCGCTTTGTTTATGGGGGGCGTGTTCAAAAATCTTAAAGCCAAATTTAACACCAATTCTCACGGTGGAGCAATGCTTTTGGGGGTGAAGAAACTGGTTGTAAAAGGTCATGGGGCAAGTGATGCGTTGTCATTTGAACATGCAATATTCCAAGTGAAAACCTTGGCAGAGCAACAACTTTGCGCAAAGATAAAAGAGCAAGTGGAGTCGCTGGAGGTGAAGTTTGATGACTGATGAAGACATCAAGAAAATTGAAAAAACAATACACTATTCTTTCAAAAACAAACAAATCTTGAAAACCGCCTTTACTCATTCCTCCTATGCCAACGAGTTTCACACTGAAAGTAACGAAAGATTGGAGTTTTTGGGAGATTCTATACTAGATTTTGTGGTGGCGGACGAGTTGTTTTGCAACTTTAATATAGAAGAAGGCAAAATGACAAAATTAAGGGCAAAACTGGTCAATGGAGATGCCTTGGCAAAGATAGTGGAAAATGAAAAGTTGGAGAGATATATTCAGGTGGGGAGAAGCCTTGCCGGGCAAGAGATTGCTCGTTCGATAAAGGAAAACTTGTTTGAAAGCCTTGTTGGAGCGATTTACTCGGACAGCAGTTTGGAAAAGGCTAAGAGATTTGTGCTGAGGTTTATAGATGTGGCGGGCGCTTGCAAAACCAAAGATTACGACTACAAAACAATGCTTCAAGAAGAAGTGCAAAAGGTAAAGGGTGCCAATCTGGTATATTTTACCTATTCTATGCCCAATAACCCAGGACTTTTTTGCGCAGAGGCATACATAAATGACGTTTTTGTGGCAAGGAGCACAGCAGAAAGCAAAAAGCATGCCCAAATGGATTGTGCAAAAAGGGCACTAGAAAACAAGGAAATGCTAAGGCTTTTGTTGGTTGAAGGAAAACACTCTTAACATATTCCTTTGGCAAAGGGTTTACAGGTTAGGTCTTTTGCCAAGAGAATTGAAAAAGGATTGACAATGAATTTTAAGAAGATAGAATTGGTGGGCTTTAAGTCGTTTGCCGACAAACTGGAGATAAAGTTTGACGAAGGCATAACGGGAATTGTTGGCCCAAATGGATGCGGAAAATCTAATGTATCTGATGCTATAAGGTGGGTGCTGGGAGAACAAAGCACAAAACTTTTGCGTAGTAGCAATATGCAAGAGGTCATTTTTAATGGCACAGAAAAGAGAAAAAGTATGTCCTATTGCGAAGTTTCGCTGTTTTTTGACAATACTTCGAGGATGTTTGACCTAAACTTTGACGAGGTGGCTTTTACTAGAAAGTTGTATCGTTCGGGCGAAAGCGAATACCTTATAAATGGCACCCCTTGCAGAATGAAGGATATTGTAAATGCCTTGCACGATTCGGGCATAGGGAAAGAAGGATACTCCATCATTGGACAAGGCAAGGTGGAGGAGATTATCAGTGCAAAACCAGAAAACAGACGAGCAATATTTGAAGAAGCCGCTGGGATTGCAAAATTTAAGCAACGCAAATTGGAAGCCGAAAGAAAACTGGACAGAACTCAAGAAAACTTGAACAGAGCCCTTGACGTTTTGCAAGAGCAAGAAAGACAACTGGGCCCACTGAAAAGACAAGCGGAAAATGCAAAACTTTATTTGGGTTTTAAGGAAGAACTTAAGAGTTATGAAGTAAATGTGTATGTCAGCCAATATGAAAGTGCCAGCGATACAAAGCAGGCAATTCAAACCAAAATTGATGGTTTTGAAGAAGAATTGACAACAAAACAAGCATCTTTGGACAAAATGAACAATGATTATGACGCAAAGATGGGAGAAGTGTCTAATATAGACAGAACACTTCAACAACTCAACGATACTATATTGACTCACACTGTGGAATTGGAAAAGAAAACAGGAGAAGCAAATGTTGTGAGGGAAAGGCTCAAATTTTTGACAGACGAGATGTCATCTCTAAAAGAAGACCTTTCCAATGAAACCTTGAACAGAGATAATTCTATTAAATTGATAGAAGCAAATGAACAGACGAAAGAAGAAAAAGAAGCCAAGTTAAAGGCTTTGTCCTACAGATTGGAAGATTTGACAGAACAGTACCTTAAGATTGTTGACGAACTTACAGGGGCAGAAGATGAAGCCACAGAAAAGCAAAAGAAAATGATTGACGAACTGTCCAAGATGACTGACATAAAATCAAACATTTCGGCACTTAATGCCCAAAGAGAAGCCTATCAAAGCAACATAACTGACCTTGATGGCAGGATATATGCTTTGCAAAACAGGATAAAAGAAAAGGAAAGTGCACTATCTCAAGCCACTCAAATATCTCGCAATGCACAAGATATCCACGACAAACTAAATTCGCAAGCGCAGAGAGCAAGGGCTCAATTGCAAACTATTCAAGATAGAATTAAAGAAAATAACGAACGAATTGCCCAAACATCTTCTAATATCCAAATCCTTCAAAACAGGAAGAAAGTGCTAGAAGATATGCAAAAGGATTATGATGGATTTAACTATTCTGTCAAAAGACTGATGCAAGATGCAAAGTCAAAAGCAGAATTAAAAAGCAAGATTGTGGATATTGTTGCCTCTGCAATGACCATTCCAAAAGGGTTTGAAACAGCCATAGAAGTAGCATTGGGTGGTGCTGTTCAAGATGTTATCACCAAAAATGAAGAAGATGCAAAGTATCTTATAAATTATCTAAAACACAACAATTATGGCAGGGCAACATTCTTACCAATAACAGCAATGAAAGTAAGACTTTTAAGCGACAGCGAAAAAAATATTGTCGCCAAAAACAAGACTTATGGAGTTGCGTCAAGTGTTGTGAAGTTTGACCCATCTTTGAGGGCAGTGTTTGAGAGTTTGCTTGGCAGAACGGTGGTTGTAGACACTATAGACACTGCCGTTTCACTGGCACGACAATCTGGGTTTACATTTAAGATTGTTACCCTAGATGGCGATGTGGTCAGCACGCAAGGCTCTATGTCTGGTGGTAGCAAAAAGGCGGTTACCTCAAACCTTCTTACAAGGGATAACGAAATACAAAATCTTACAAACCAAATTGCAAAACTGACAAAGAGTTTTGAGGAATTTAGAAATCTTAAATCAACACTAGAAACAGAACTTTCAAAATTGACAAAAATTGATGAAGATTTGCAATCTAGGTTGGTTGTGGCTCAGGTGGAGAGCGCAAAACAAGCACAAAACTTGGAGCAACTATCTGTGTTCGTTGACGAACTTAACAAGGAACGCATAGCATTAAGCCAAGAAAAGATTGATTTTACGGCAAAGATAGAAGTTATTTCAAAGGCAATTGCCAGTGTAGAGGGAAATGTGGACCTTACACTTGATGGCTCGGAGCAAATCGAAAACAATCAAAAACTTTTTGTTCAACTTAGGACAAAACGTGATGAATTGCAAAATGAAATAACCGAACTGAAGATTGAAAAAACAACACTAGAAAACGAACTAAGCAATATTACACAAGAAATTGCGAGATTGGACGAATACATAGACAAAGCCAACTTCAACATAACAGATATTTCTGCCAATATTGCAAAAATTGAGGAAAGTGTAGAACTGGCTCAGGAGATGGTGGATAGCAGTGTAGAAAGCCTTGACGATGACGGCTTGAAGGCAAAAATTGACGATGCAAAGAGCAAACTTGCCAGCTTAGACCAAGTTAAACAAAACCTTCAATATGAGATAAGGAAACTTGACGAAGACAAGGCTAGACTTATGGGAGAGATTAGCCTTGTGCAAGAAAAGAAATATCAACAAACAACCGCACTTGCAAAGGTGGACACAGACATAGAGGCAATGCAGGAAAAGATTTTTGAAGACTATGAACTTACTTATGCCTCTTGCTTGCCACTAAAAGTGGAAAATTTTGACCTAAAACAAGGGCTTATTGAGATTTCTAGATTGAAAAAAGAAATTTCAAAACTAGGATATATCAATGTCAATGCCATTGAAGACTGCAAGGAATTGATGGCTCGATATGAAGAACTTAGCGCTCAAGCCAACGACCTCACAACAGCCAAAGAAGACCTTGAAAAGATTATCAAAGACTTGTCGGAGGAAATGATAACAAGGTTTGATACAGAGTTTGCAAAGATTCAAGCCAACTTTTCAAAGTCATTTAGAGAGTTGTTTGGCGGTGGGAATGCAAAGTTGGAACTTACCGAAAGCGAAGACCCATTGCAAGCCGGTGTGGAAATTGTAGCCGAGCCACCGGGGAAGAAGCTTCAAAGCATCACTCTACTAAGTGGTGGGGAAAAAGCCTTAACTGCTATTGCAATTTTGTTTGCAATATTAAGGCTAAGACCAATGCCTTTCTGCCTGCTAGACGAAATTGAGGCAGCTTTGGATGATAGCAATGTTTCGAGATTTGCTCAATATCTCAAAAACTTCTCAAAGGAAACTCAATTTATTGTTATCACCCATAGAAAACCTACAATGATGCTGGCAGATTCACTTTATGGTGTAACAATGGAAGAGAGGGGTGTTAGCAAGATTGTTTCTGTCAAACTGGCAGATGCAATAAAAAATTCTTCTGAAGAACAGAATATCAAAACTGACAAAACAGCCTAAAAAGCACTGCAAGTGGCAGGTGAATTTGCCCTTGCAGTTGTGTTTTGAATAAATAATTTTTATTATTTAGCAAAGTGTTATAGCGATTGACTAGATTTGCATAAGTTGAAAATGGCTAGATTTATATAAGTTGAAAATTGACTAGATTTACATAAATTGAAAATTGACTAGATTTACATAAATTGAAAAAGGGAAACTACAAAAATGGGATTTTTTTCTAAAATTAAGAATGGGCTAAAAAAGACAAAAGATGCCTTTATAACAAAGCTTAACAGTGTGTTTAGGGGTGGGGATATTGATAATGACTTTTATGACGAGTTGGAATTTGCATTGGTAAGCTCAGATATGGGTGTTGAAACAACAGAAAAAATCATATCAAATTTGAAGAATAGACTACGAGAAAAACACATTGTCAAACAAGAACAAGCAAGGGAAGAACTGAAAGCGATATTGAAGGAAATTCTGCTTGAAACAAAGTGTCAGCAATTTGAATATCCTTTGATTATCACTGTGGTTGGAGTTAATGGAGTGGGCAAAACAACCACCATTGGCAAACTTGCCAACTTCTTCAAAAAACAAGGCAAAAGTGTATCTCTTGTGGCAGGGGATACTTTTAGAGCAGCAGCCACCGAACAGTTGGTGGAGTGGGCAAATAGGACTGGAGTAAAGATAATCAAGCACAGCGAAGGTGCAGACCCATCGGCAGTTGTTTATGACGGCATAGCCAGTGCCAAAGCCAAAAAGACTGATGTGCTTATTGTGGATACGGCAGGAAGGTTGCATACAAAGGTAAACCTTATGGAAGAACTAAAAAAGATTGCTCGAATAGAAAATAGAGAATTTCCAGAGGCAATGAAACTTAATTTTATTGTTCTTGATGCAACTATTGGGCAAAATTCTTTGGTGCAAGTTCAAGCATTTAAGGACGCTGTTGGAATAGATGGAATTGTGCTTACCAAACTTGATGGCACAAGTCGTGGGGGTATTGTATTCCCAATTCAAGAAGAAATCAAAGTCCCTGTATATTTTGTGGGGTTGGGCGAAGGTATGGACGACCTTGAGATTTTTGATCCAACATCATTTGTGGATGGCATTTTGGAATAATGCCATTCATTTTTTTTGCAAAAATGTAGAAAAATGTAGAATTTTGACAATGTTTATGACAATATCAGTCAAGAATTGTTTTTATTTTGCAAAATTTTGGCGGTTATTGGGCAAATCATTTGGTCAAATTGGATAAGTATTATATACTATTTTTTGGATTTTAGGCGGTGAAAAATGTTATCTATTATAAATTCTTTTGGACTGGTCGGATTGAATGGTTATCTTGTAAAGGTGGAAACGGATATCTCTCGTGGGCTCCCTAGCATTGATGTAGTGGGGTTGGCTGACGCTTCGATAAGAGAAAGCAAGGAGAGAGTTGTTTCGGCAATAAAAAACCAAGGATTTAGAAGCCCAATAGAAAAGGTTACTATAAACTTGGCCCCTGCAGACACCAAAAAGGAAGGCTCTCTTTATGATTTGCCTATCTCGGTGGGCATACTAAAGGCGACCAATCAGATAAATGTTGCCAAGGAAGCATTGGAACAGTTTTCGTTTATTGGGGAATTGTCTCTTGACGGCAGTTTGCGAAAAATCAAGGGGGTTCTGCCCATTTTGATAACTGCCAGAAATTTGGGGATAAAGAAAATTGTTATCCCATATGACAACAAAGCAGAGGCAGGATTTATAAAGGGAGTGGAGGCTTATCCTGTCCACAACCTTAGGGAAGTAGTAGAGTTTTTGAATGGAATAGTTCATATACTGCCTGTGGAAAATATAAGTTATGAATTGGTAAAACAGCAATCAAGGGCGATAGGAGATTTTGCGCTGATAAAAGGGCAAGCAAGTTCCAAAAGGGCACTTGAAATATCCGCTGCGGGTGGGCATAATGTGATACTTATTGGACCTCCAGGCAGTGGTAAAACAATGCTTGCAAAGGCTTTTCCAAGCATTTTGCCAGATATGTCTTTTGAAGAAGCATTAGAAGTAACCAAAATTCATAGTATAGCAGGCACTTTGGATAGCAAAACAGGGATATTGGCAGAAAGACCTTTTAGGTCGCCTCATCACACAGCAACTACAGTGGCCCTTATGGGTGGCGGAACAAAGGCAAAACCAGGGGAAATAAGTCTGGCACACAATGGGGTTTTGTTTTTGGACGAATTGCCAGAATATCCAAGGCACACCATAGAGGCATTGAGGCAACCGCTGGAAGATGGCGTAATTGCAGTGTCACGAAATATGCAATCGGTGGAGTATCCAGCCAATTTTGTGCTGATTGCCAGTATGAACCCTTGTCCATGTGGCAATTACGGCTCTACAACCAAGCCATGCAAATGCTCGCCCTCTCAAATACATAAATATTTAAGCAAACTCAGCGGACCTTTGATGGACAGAATTGATATGTATATAGAGGTTGATGGTGTAACATATGGCGACATAAGCACTGTATCAAATGAGGAAAGTTCAAAAGACATAAAGGCAAGAGTGGACAAAGCACGCAAAATTCAACTTGAAAGATATTCTGGGACGGGGATATTTAGCAATAGCAAAATGCGACCAGATATGATTAAAAAATATTGCAAACTGAGTGAAGAGTGTAATATTTTATTGGGGCAGGCTTTTGACAGCCTAAAACTGAGTGCTAGGGCATACAATCGCATCTTAAAGGTGGCAAGGACCATTGCCGACCTTGATGGCAGTGAAGATATCCAGATGGACCATCTTGTAGAAGCAATAAATTACAGAAGTTTGGACGAAAAATATTGGACATAATTTTGGATTGTATATAAAATCAGATATAACTATAGGCTATACATATAATTAGACATGACTATAGTTTATATGTAGAATTAAATATAACCATATGCTATACATAAAATTGAACAAAACTTTTGGTTGTATATAATTTTATAATAGCACACTAAATTGTAAAGGATTGACGATGGATAGAAACGAAAAAGCAATATTGTGGCTGGATAATTTTGACTTTGCCACATATGCAAAAAAGAGTAAATTGTTAAAGGTTGTTGCACAACCAAGCGACCTTTTGGAATGGGAAATTGTTACAAAAATTAAGGATAAGATAGAAAAAATATTTTCTCCCGAAGAAAGCCAAATCTTGTATAGGGAGGTGGGAGAAATTTTTGCAGATAATATAGTTGATAGACTGCAAAAATTGGGGATATCCACCCTCACTATAGAAAGTGTTGATTATCCAAAGACCTTAAGGGAGATAGACACCCCACCATTTGTGCTTTATTACAAGGGCAATGCAAAGTTACTTAAGGAAGATTGCTTTGGGGTAGTTGGCACTAGGCATATTACAAGTTATGGCAAAATGGCTACTGAAAAGTTTTGTCAAGGGCTGGTAGATGCGGGGTTTGTTGTTGTAAGTGGGCTTGCCAGTGGGGTGGACACCTATGCTCATCAAAACACACTTAATTATAACGGAAAGACAATAGCCGTTCTTGCTGGTGGAATTGACGAAATATATCCAGCGACCAACACTTCACTAGCTCAAAAAATTGTAGAAAGCGGTGGGCTTATATTGTCCGAAATCAGACCTGCAAGGCGAACAGAGTCGTATATGTTTCCTATAAGAAATAGAATTATTGCAGGGCTTAGCAGTGGAATATTGGTGGTGGAGGCTGGCGAAAAATCTGGCGCATTGCACACCAAAAATTATGCCTTGG
>JBJETV010000015.1:0-11400 GCA_051883495.1 Christensenellales bacterium | reverse complement strand
CTCAAACATCACTGTAAACTACTCTAGACCCTCATACACCGTTACCTTTGACCCAAATGGCGGAGAGTTATCTACAACGGGGGGGGGGGGGGTATCTCCCAGCTCTAAAACCGTCAAATTAGGCGATAATTACGGTGATTTGCCCACTCCGACAAGGACCGGGTATTCTTTTATTGGTTGGCAAACAACAGGCGGCACGGTCGTAACTTCCACTACCCAAAACACAACCATAGGCGACCATATTCTCACTGCAAAATGGTCGGTCCTAACATTTACAATAACATTTGATAAACAATCTGGTTCAGGCGGTTTATCAACGGCAACGGCAACTTATAATCAATCACTTCCAACCATCACAATTCCAACTAGAAATGGATACTCATTTGAAGGTTATTTTTCATCAATAGGTGGATCGGGAACACGGTATTATAATGCAGATGGGAGTTCTGCAATAACATGGACTCGAACATCTGGGATAACATTATATGCTTACTGGACTATTCCACCAATCACTTTAACTATAACAGGAAATGGATTAGGAGAGGAATGTTTAGATCGTCCAGGAGCGGAATGGGACTATGACAATTGGGGGGCTATTACACTAACCGCTGGAGGAGGTGGTGGCGAGTGGGTATATTCTATAATATCAATTCAGGTTACTGTAGAACATTTTGATGGTGCAGATGAAGAACGATATGATTTTACAAATAATTCAGATTATAAGGTTCCTGTGCCTAGCTCACAAACTACTGGACCAGTTAATGTTACAATACCTTGGTCTGATTTGCATGATGAACATGCTTCTCTTTATTATATGATTGAGGGATGTGCCTTATGGGAATATACTTTTCAAGCCAAAAGCACAATTGATGGTTCTGTTGCAACTTGTACATTATATTTAGTGCCAGTTTATGATTAATAGATAAATAAAAGCAAGACTTATTATCTCGCTTTTTATTCTTTTTGATTTGTTGTCATATTATTCTAAAAAGATATTATTTTGACTTATTTTCTGTTGGAGTTGCTGGTTTGATTGCAGTGTTTTCTTTTTGTTTTGCTTTGCTTTTTGATTGTTTTTCTTTATTTAATTTTTGGATTTCTGATGCTTTCATCATTTTTTTGGAGCCAAGTATTCTGTTTACTGGCAGGGAAAAGCATAGGCCTGCGCCTGGAGTGTTGAGTTTGGCTTTTTCGCAGATAAGTTTCATTATAGTTGGCTTTTGATAGGTTTCTGCCAAGGTGAATACAATCTCTTTTTCTGGTTGAATTTGCACACCCAGCACAGATTCGCTGTCGTGTATGCCTGTGCCTCGTCCGTATATTATTGTGCCACCTCTTGCACCACCTTCTCTGGACGCCTCTACCACTTTATCGGCTTGACCTTTTTGAACTATTGTTACTATCATTTCAAACTCTTTCAACATATTTTTTTCTTCCTTTTATTATCAAATTTAACATATTATTATCAGTAGATTATCAGTAGATTATTATTAGTTGTTTGAACAGTTATTGTTCTTTCTGTTTTTATAGAATTGTAAGGAATATATTTGCTATACACAGCACTATTGCAGTGAATTAGCAATTATCTCTAAAATGCAAACCCCAACATTTCTAGGGTAGAATAAGTCGCGCTCTTTATGGGCAGTGTTAGGGCAAGACCTGTATTTTTTTCTTCAAATTTCAATTTTTCAGATAGGGTAGTTAGGATTGTTTCTTCATCTCTAAGTTTTATTATTGCAAAAAGAACTTCTTTTTCCTTTCCGTCAGTGCCAAAATATTCCGCTATTGATGAGTCGGTTGTGCCTTTGCCAAATGACACCACTTGTGCATCTACTCGCATATTTTGCAAAATGGTGATTGCTTTTTCTATTTTTCCACGTTCCACAATGACCATCAAAAATTCTATTATTGGTGATGCTTTTTTTGTTGCCATATCTTTCTCCTTTTTGTAATTTATATTTTACATATTTCGCTTGTGATGCGTGTTTTGTTGATTATATATTTACTAAAAATTCATTTATTCCAATCAAATTCTACAACTTGTGAAGTTCTCTTTTTGCTATATTCTTTGGCATAGTCAAATTCAACAATGGCATAATTTCTTTCAGTTAGTTCGGCTTTTAGACGTTGAGTTTTTGTAAGTTTTATCTTATACACCAACCCGAGTATTTGCATCGCAAACACAGGGAATATTGCTATTATTGCCACCGTTCCAAAGCCTCCACCATTGCCGGACAGTCCGGATATCATGGGCAAAATGAAAGACACTGCCATTGTTCCACTTGCCACTCCGCCAGAGTCAAAAGCCACTGCGGAAAAAAGTTTGGTGTTGACAAAGGTTAGGATTAAGCACACTGCATACAATGGGGCAAGGACATAAAGCAAATTGATTGGATACAATGCAATAGCAGTTGCTAGGGCCACAGCGATAGAAACCCCGATGGAAACAACGATTACAATTACCTTTTGGCTGATTGTTTTGTTGGTGATGTCTTCCACTTGTTTTTTGAGAACATGCAATGCCGGCTCTGCAACTATAACCAAAGCCCCCAGCACCAGTCCAAAGGCTATTACTGCAATGTTATTGTTGAGTGTTGCAAGATATTCTCCAATTTTTGATGCTAGTGGAAGAAAACTGCACGACACACCTGTTAAGAAAATTGACACCCCTAAATACACGAGAAAGAAACCAAAAAAAGTTCTTATAACTTTTGTTTTTGGATATTTGAAAGAGAAAATCTGAAATATAACGAATAAAACGATAATAGGTAATATTGCAAAGGCGACTTCTTTTAGGTTGGATAGAAATTCGCTTGAAAGCATTTGCCACATACCAACATCTTGAGTTTGAACGACTGCACTAGGTTGAATATTTGCATTTTTCAAAAACAGACTTAACAACAAGACCGAAAATAGTGGGCCAATGGAACTTAAAGCAACTAAGCCAAAACTATCATCTTCTTCTTGCTTGCTTCTTACAACGGAAAATCCAAGACCAAAAGCGATAAGCAATGGAACGGAAATAGGTCCAGTGGTTACTCCGCCAGAATCAAAAGCGATGGCAACAAATGATGGTTCGCAAAAAAGAGCCAAAATGAAAATGATGGAGTAAGAGATGGCAAGAAGATAATTCAACTTTATTTTTAGTATAAGCCTTAGCACTCCAAGGAGAAGGAAAATCCCCACTCCGGCAGAAACAATAGCGATAAACAGCCATATGCTGCTCATACTGGAGTTTTCTGTTACTTGCTTTGCTAGCACCATAAGGTCTGGCTCGGCAAATGTAATGATAAACCCTATCACAAAGGCACTTAGTAGCATAAACCACATTTTATTTTTGCGAGAAAGGGTGCTACCTATCCCACTGCCAAGGGTTATCATAGCACCGTCAGAACCAAGGGAAAACAGAGCAATGCCAACAATCAGCAAAAGGGAACTGATTGCAAGAAGATATTTTTCTTGTGCGGTTGATGGGATAAAGAAAAACAGCAACAAAAAAATTGTCGCCGTTATTGGCAAAACTGACAACATAGATTCTTTAAGTTTGTTCCAAAACTCTTTTGCCATTAGTTTTCCTACTTTCAAGGCTTATGTTACATTCCTTTTGTTTTTGTGTCAACTTATTCTTGACAAAAAGTTAAAATAATAATAAAATTTTTTAGTATTTTATATACTAATGGCAAAATTTGGCTATTAGAAAGGTTGCATTGAAACTTTTTGAGGTTAATAACACCAATTTTGTTAAAATTTTTATGAGGAAAGAAAAATGGATTACGAAAAAATTGAAAAGAAATGGCAAGATATTTGGGAAAAAGAAAAGGCTTTTGAAGCGGTTGATTTTGATAAAAAGCAAAAATTTTTTGGCTTGGTAGAATTTCCTTATCCATCAGGGGTGGGGATTCATATTGGTCATGTAAAGGCATATTCTTCAATGGAAGTGTTGTGTAGGATGAAAAGACTGCAGGGATACAACGTTATGTTTCCAATAGGTTGGGACGCTTTTGGCTTGCCAACAGAAAATTATGCCATAAAGCATAATGTTGCCCCAAGGATAGCCACAGATGAGAATATAAAGAACATCAAAAAGCAACTTAAAGCGGTGGGCTTTTCTTTTGATTGGTCAAGGGAGATAGACACCACTGACGAAAAGTATTTTAAGTGGACACAATGGATTTTTTCCAAACTATATGAAAAGGGTTTGGTGTATAAAAGCAAAGCTTTTGTCAACTATTGTCCTTCTTGTGATGTCATTTTGTCCAATGAGGAAAGCCAAGGGGGTGTGTGCGACAGATGTTCCAGCCAAGTGGTGCAAAAAGAAAAAGAAGTTTGGTTTTTGAAAATAAGAGAATATGCAGATAGACTTTTGAGTGGGCTAGACCATTTGGATTTTCCTGATAGAGTTAAGGAAGGGCAAAGACATTGGATAGGCAAGTCAACAGGGGCAGAGGTGGATTTTGACCTGAAAGTAGATGGGAAAGTGTGCGACAAATTGAAAATTTATACAACACGTTGCGACACGTTGTTTGGTGTTACATTTATGGTGGTTGCACCAGAACATCCAATGCTGGAAAAGTATAAAGCAAAGATTGCAAATTGGAATGAAATATTATCCTATGGCGAAGAAGCAAAAAAGAAAACAGAATTTGACAGAGTTCAAATGAACAAAGACAAAACAGGTGTTAAGATTGATGGAATTGTTGCAGTTAATCCACTTAATAATAAAGAAGTACCAATTTTTGTGGCAGATTATGTTATGATGGGATATGGGACGGGTGCTATTATGGCTGTTCCTGCACACGACAACAGAGATTTTGAATTTGCGAAAAAATTTGGGTGTGATATAAAACCAGTTATTGCTGGTGGTGATGTGGACAACGAACCTTATACGGATATTGCAGATGGTGTTATGATAAACTCCGATTTCCTCAACGGCAAAACAGTTAAGGAAGCACAAAAATTGATGATAGAATACCTAACAAAAAATGGTATTGGCAATGCAAAAACAAACTTCCAAATGAAAGATTGGGCGTTCAACCGTCAAAGATATTGGGGAGAGCCATTCCCAATAGTATATTGCGATAAATGCGGAACAGTGCTTGTGCCAGAAAAAGATTTGCCAGTAACATTGCCTCATATGGATAAATTCAAACCTTCAAAAAATGGCGAATCTCCTTTGGCAGAAGTGGAAGAATGGGTAAACTGCATATGTCCAAAATGTGGAGGGAAGGCAAAAAGGGAAACAGACACAATGCCTCAATGGGCGGGTTCCAGTTGGTATTTTTTGAGATATATGGACCCACACAACGACAGTTGCCTTGCAGATAAGAGCAAAATGGAATATTGGGGCCCTATTGATGTGTATAATGGCGGAATGGAGCATGTTACAAGGCACTTGATTTATTCGAGATTTTGGAATATGTTCCTATACGACATTGGAGTTGTGCCATTTGAAGAACCATACAAAAAACGAACAACCATTGGACTTGTTCTCGGCGAAGATGGCAACAAAATGAGCAAGAGTCTTTGCAACGTGGTTGACCCAATGGATATAATAAAAAAATTTGGCGCAGATGTTTTGAGATTGTATATCTTGTTTATGTCCGATTACGAATGCCCAGCACCTTGGTCCAACACAAATATAAGTGGTTGCAAGAGATTTTTGGATAGAGTGGAACGTATGGAAGATTTGGTTGACGATTTTGATGGTGTGCACGAAGAACATATTTCAAAATTCAACCTTGCCATAAACAAAGTTACTGCAGATATAGAGGCATTTAAGTTTAACACAGCAATCTCTTGTCTTATGACACTTGCCAATGATATATATGCCGATGGTTATTTGTCCAAAAAGGAATATAGACTTTTCTTGCAATTACTCTATCCATTTGCTCCTCACAGTGCAGAAGAACTTAACGAAAGAGTAGGGTTTGCAGAACACCTTTCCAAATCCTGCTGGCCTCAAATGATGGAAGACAACTCTGTAAAAATGGTCAAGATTGCAGTGCAAGTTAATGGAAAATTAAGGACAGTGCTTACTGTGCAAGAAAATGCAAATAAAGAGGAGGTTTTGAAACTTGTTGAAGAAGACGAAAAAACCTCTGCCTCACTCAAAATTGCAAAAAAAGTGGTGTTTGTTCCAAATAAAATAGTTAATTTGGTCGTGTGATATGAAGTATGAAGTTTTATCCCCAGCAGGGAATATGGAAAAACTAAAAACTGCGGTGCTTTATGGGGCTAATGCAGTGTATTTTGCAGGCAAAAGTTTTGGACTAAGAGCCTTTGCGGGCAACTTTTCAAGAGAAGAAATTGTAGAAGCGGTAAAATATTGTCATAGCCATGGTGTAAAGGCTTATGTTGCGGTGAATATTGTAGCCCACAACAAAGATTTTGAGCAGTTGCCAGAGTATCTTGTATTTTTGCAAAATTCAGGAGTTGATGCTGTTATCGTGTCGGACTTGGGCATTGCAAAATTGGTGCGTGAAGTCGCGCCAAAATTGGAACTTCACATAAGTACGCAAGCAAATGTAACCAACAAATATTCTGCCAAAATTTTTGCAGATATGGGTGCAAAAAGAATTGTTCTTGCTAGAGAACTTACCCTTACAGAAATCAAAGAGATAAGAGATTATCTCCCACAAAAAGTGGAACTAGAAGCCTTTGTTCATGGCGCAATGTGCATAAGCTACTCGGGCAGATGTCTTTTGAGCAATTACCTGTCCAGCAGAGCAAGCAACAACGGAGAGTGCATACAGGCATGCAGATGGAATTATGAAATAAGAGAAAAATCTCGTGGCGGAGAATTTATGCCAATAGAACAAGACGAACGTGGCACATATATTCTAAACAGCAAAGACCTAAATATGATAGAACATCTAGATGATTTGGCAAATGTTGGGGTAACAAGTTTTAAGATAGAAGGTCGAATGAAGTCGCCATATTATGTGGCAACTGTAACCAATGCTTATAGACGAGCAGTGGATATTTTGGAAAAAGAAAAAGAGTATCATTGCCCACAAATTTTACTGGACGAATTGGAAAAAACAAGCCATAGAAAATACACCACAGGCTTTAATTATAAAGACAAAAGGGAAGAGGAAAGCGAGTATATACAGTCCAGCCAACCAGTGCAAACAGACGAATTTGTGGCAGTGGTAACCAAGTCTTCTGTAAACAATATCGCAGAGATTGAAATGCGCAATAGATTTTGCACCACAGACGACCTAAATGTTTTGTCTTATGGCGAAAATTTTGGAAAGAAGTTGGAGATTACAAAGATGACCGACCTCAAAGGTCAAGAAATTTTTGACGCAAAATTGGTGCAACAGAGATTGCTGGTGCAAACAACATTTCCTTTGCAGGAAGGTGAAATTATAAGAAAGAGATGTGAATAAGAAAACATCAATAAAACTGTAACGCAGAAAGGCTATGCTAGATTTATTTGTTTATTGAAATATTGATTATACGGACTTACGCATAAATAAATAGTAGTAAAGATAAAATCAAAATTTGCTAGTGTAATTAGACTTGAGATGTATTTAATTTTGCTTATTCAATAACTAGCAAGTAACATTCATAATTTATTTCTGAATATAATTCTAAAAAGAAATATAAAAAAGCGACAATACAGTCGCTTTTTTACACTTTGTTAAATTGCATTTACATTGTAAAATTCGTTATAAATGATGTTGCAGTTTCTGTTTTTTGGATTCCAAGCCCATCTGTTATTGATTTCATAACATCTGGGAAGAAAGTTGATATAACGATTGCTGCACACACAACGATAAACACCAATCTTGCGATACCGCCTTTGTCCCACACTGCGCTAAGGCCTACTAGTATCATCAATGATATTGGAGCATATACACCTATATATTTTAGGATAAGGGCTATTGTTCCTTCTGCTGGCAAAAATCCACCTGGAACATAACCATTAACAATAAGCAGGGCATAATACAATATCATTATCACAGCAACCAGTTGTCCAAGACCATTTAGCAAATCCTTGAAAGAATCGTTTTCGTCACTCATATTTCACCTCTCTTTTATTATAAATATAATACCAAACCAAGGCAATCTGTGTCAAATTTTTCTAACATTTTTTTTAGAATAATATTATTTTATTAAAAAATTTATGCAAAATGCTCGATTTTTGTGGACATAAAATGTTTTTTGGAGTATAAAAACAATGTGCAAAGAGTAGTTTTTGCAAGACAAATAGTTGGAAATAATGTAATTTTACATAAGGAGAAAATATGGAAGATTGTATTTTTTGTAAGATAGTGGCTGGAGAGGCTCCTTGCTACAAAGTGTATGAAGATGATGACGTGCTAGCATTTTTGGACATAGAGCAAAGGGATTATGGCCATACGATTATTGTTCCAAAGGCACACTTTGTAAATTCTATAGATTGCGAAGAAGATGTGTATGCAAAGGTTGCTTTGGTGGCAAAAAGGTTGGCAAAACATTATGTGGAAGATTGCAATTTTAAGGGTGCGGTTATCTTCAATCTAAACAACAAGGAAGCTTTGCAGTCTGTTTTTCACTTGCATTTTCACGTTGTTCCAAAGGCAGACACGACAGAAGATGACAATCCAAAAACCCCTCTTGCAGAGCAAGCCAAAAGGTTATATTTGAGATAAAATAGTAGAATTATTCCACATTCGACAAATATATCCCTTTTGAAGCAAAAATATATTTTTTGGGGCAAAAATACATATATTTTTTGAAGGCTTTTGGTTGCAATAGCCTTCAATTTTTTTTACACTTTTTTTAATGATAAAGGGGTGTTTAGTATGAAAACAAAAGTGTTGAAAAAATCCTCAAACGTCAAACTTTCAAAAGAAAATTCTCTTGTTTTTATAGCAAAAATTATTGCTTATTTTGGCATTTTTTATTTGTTTTCCAAGGCAAAAGTTATGGGAAAACTGAGCCCTTGTTTTTATGGAATGTTTCTAGGGGTGTGTTTTGCTGGCGAAAATCCATTTTGCATATTGCCCAGTTATTTTTTTGCAAGCGCATTGCTTGATAGTTCGGCAAGTTCGCTGATATTTTCTATACTTTGTGGCTTTGTCGGAGTGCTTGTTGCATACATCTTTAGGCGTAAGAGGAAGAGGATACCTTTGGTATTGTCCACTGTTGTGTCGGCAATGATTGGGTTGATATATATTTACCTCAAATCTAACAGTTGGGCAGATGCTTATTATTGTTTGATAGATGTTATGCTGAATACATTATTTATGTTTTGTGCGCTAAATTTTATCAAAGTGGTTTTGGCAAGAAGGCTTAATCTCAATTTGAACGTTGACGAATTGGTCTGTGGTTGTTTGGTGCTTGCTCTTGCATTTTGTGCTTTGCAAAATATAAATTCTTTTAGTTTTGATATAGTGAAATTTGTGGGTTTTGAGATGATTTTATTCGCCACTGCAATAGCACCCAATTCATTTGCAGTTGTTATGTCGATAGTTATGGGATTGGGGTGTTTTCTCACTGCTGGTCAGTTGGAATATACTACATTATTTTGCATTGTATCTGTCTTTTGTTACATTTTCAAAAAACAAAACAAAGTTTTTGGTGTGATTGCATTGCTTTCAGTTGATGTGTCTTTGGGATTGTTTTTGCATCTTTTTGGTGAATACAACATTTGGAGCATTGTTTCAAGTGTCTTTGCATGTGTTGTTTATCTTGCGGTGCCCAATTCGCTTATGTCTAAATGGAGCGCAAAGTTGTTTGTAAAAAAGGAAGAAAACACACTGAAGACTATGCTAAACCAAAACAAATTGCAAACCAGCAAAAAATTGTTGTGGACTGCTGAAGTTTTTTATGAAATGGACAGAAATTTTAGGAATATGGTAAAGGGCTCATTGGATAGCAAAAGCGCAAAGCAAATGATAGCAAGTGAATTGATAAGAAGCAACTGCGACAACTGCCCACAAAGATCTAGATGCCTAAAAGGATTTGCCGGAGAACACAAAAAGGTGTTTGATTCTTTGATCAATTCTGGCTTTGAAAAGGGCAAGGTGGGGTTGATTGACTTCCCAAGTTTTCTCACCAATCGTTGCACAAAACTCAATCAAATTATCACTGGGCTAAACAGCCTTTTGAGTGATTATCGTTCTTATGCCAAGATAAATCAAGATTTGGATAGTAGCAAATTGCTTATTGCAGAGCAACTAAAAGGGATATCCAATGTGTTGACCAACCTGTCCAAAGAATCTAAGGAAATGGTTTGCATGGATAGTAGATTTGAAAAACAAATTGAAGAAACACTTACATACAATGACATAGTTCCAAGTGAAGTGGTGTGCTTTGAGAAAGATGAAAAAACAACGGTTGTTTCTATGATTTTGCGTGCGGTGGATTTTGACAATGAAAAGATTTCCAAAATATTAAGTTCCATTTTTCCAAGTAAAATGGTGCTGGACGAGGTGTTGCCAAGCGAAGAAAGTTTGCTAACTTATGTGTCTTACAAGACAGCCCCTACATATGATATGGCGGTGGGCATTGCCAGTGCAACAAAGGGTGGCAACACAACCAGTGGAGATACTCATTCGCTAACAAAATTGGGTGGAGAAAAATTTATGCTTGCTATTTGCGATGGAATGGGTTCTGGAGAACAGGCACACAGAAAGAGTGAAACGTCTATAAATATTATAGAAAATTTCTACAAAGCGGGCTATGATGACCAAACAATATTATCCAGTGTAAACAACCTTCTAAACCTTGGGGGTGATAATATTTTTTCTGCATTGGATGTTAGTGTGGTGGACTTAAAAAATGGCGAAGCAGATTTTATAAAACAAGGGGCAACGGTTGGCTTTATAAAAGGGGCAGAGGGGGTGTCCAAAATAGAAAGCAATAGTTTGCCTCTAGGGGTGTTGGAAGAAGTAACTCCAAGGGTTACAAAAACAGTGCTAGGTGCAGAAGATTATGTTGTTATGTTAAGTGATGGGGTGGTGGATAGTCTTGGGGAAGATGGTGTAGTAGAATTTTTGAAAACAACACCAGCAAAAGGTGCACAGGAGATGGCAGACAATCTCTTGCAGTGTGCAAAAAAGGCTCAAAAGAATTATCCAAAAGACGATATGACAGTGCTTGTTGGAAAACTTTTTTATACTTACGCATAATCGATAGAATGCAGATTATATGCGTGTTTTGTAAAATATAAATTGCATTGATTTTTTTAATTTGTAGCAAAATTATTTATATTATCGGAAGTTGTCGGCAAACAGCCCAGAGGGATACTTGCCAGCAACTGATGTTTATTCAAACTGTGATGCCACAATTCATTGTGGAGTTGCGAGTAGCATCATTAAAACTTGAATTATTCAAATTTTAACATCACATAGTTTATATTATCGGAAGTTGTCGGCAAACAGCCCAAAGGGATACTTGCCAGCAACT
>JBJETV010000014.1:0-2622 GCA_051883495.1 Christensenellales bacterium | reverse complement strand
AGTCGGAGTTGCTAGTAATCCCGAATCAGCATGTCGGGGTGAATGCGTTCCCGGGTCTTGTACACACCGCCCGTCACGCCATGGGAGTCGAGGGGGCCCGAAGTCGGTGAGCTAACCCAGCAATGGGAGGCAGCTGCCTAAGGCAAAATCGATGACTGGGGTGAAGTCGTAACAAGGTAGCTATACGAGAACGTGTGGCTGGATCACCTCCTTTTAAAGAGAAGTGAAGTCGACGAAACTGACACTTGTGTCAGTGGTGAAGGAAAGAAAACCACAAAAACTCTTGACAAAACAAGTAAAAATGTAACCCAAAAACTTAACTATTAAATGGAACAAATTACAAAAACCAGCGAAAGCTGGTTTTTTTTATTTTCAGTAAATTTTTTTTGAGATTAAGTTTGTATTAAAAACATTTCTTTAATAAGAAAATAAATATTTGAAAGGTAAATAAGTCTTCATTGAAAATAATTAGAATGATGTTGTTTTTAGTAAAAATAATGTGTATTATAAAGGAATTTCCTTAATAAAAAAAACCTTAGATTTGATACAATAGCAAATATTTTTGCTGTGTTTCTTCTAAGGTTTTATTTTTCTAAGGTTTTATTTTAATATTATTTATTTTTGTGAAACTTATCGTTCTTGGGTTAATTCTTTTTCTTCTAATTTTTTCTTTTCTTGTTCATTTCTTTTTATTATATCATCAAAAAATGCTTGAGTATCTGGGTTATCAATTTTTGCATACATTAGTTTTTTTGCTAAAAATTTCCAGGAATTTTCATAAATAACATTGAATTTTTTTGCATTTTCAGCGGAAATATACTCTATGGTCCTTGGTTCCATTTGGAAAAGACTTTCTATAGAATTTAGTTCTATATGCTTAAAAGAACATTTTAGAGAACATTCACCAATTTCTGTAAGTTCGTTGGCTATAAAATTATCCACATTGCCACCAATCGAGTTTTTGCCAACATTTTTTAGTTTTGGAGCATAGAAATTTTTGAGTTTGCCAAATTTTTCAAAGACTCTATTGCCAATACTAACAAGATTTGGGGCATTTACAGATTCCAAGGTTTCAAGGTCCCTTAAACAGAAACTATCTATTTTTTCCACATGGTCTATATCAAGTTGTTCTAGGTAGTATGTTTTCGACAAGAACTCATTGTTTATATGTTTTAGATTTGGAAAGGTTGCTCTCTTTAAGGATATATTATCGTTTAGATAACCTTTGGGAGATTCTATCATAGGGTCAGTTATGCCAACCAAGTTGTTGCTCTTATCCAGTTCTAGGACGACTTCTCCTTGTCTGTTATCACTATTTTCAGGGGAAATAATCACTTTTTTGGACTTGCCAGGTTTGCCTTCAAAGTCAATCTTCTTAATTTTATCAAAACTCTTGGCAAATGCAGTTTTTTCTAGGCGACTATTGTATTTTTCTACAATTTCCTTCCTTTCATCATCTGGAACGGGAAGGGAAGGTTCCCTAATTGTCTTATTCTCTGCGTCAATCAAATCTCCAGTCCCCATAAGGACATACATATCTGGGTCAAATCTAAAAACCTCTCCCTCAACAAGCACATAGTTGTTTTCGCATAGACAGGTGTTGGCGGAAAAATCCTTTATTGATTTATAAATTTTTCCATCATTTGCTTTGTGATAATGAGGCATTTTGAAAAAAACTGGATATTTTACTCTGGTTATGCTAACATCAAACTCTCTGCAAAATGCCTTTGTAAGCCCTTTTGCAATCATATCCAAGTTGTTGTGATAGGTGCTGTTTGGGTAGGGAACAGAGTGGTTGTATCTGCTGATTATAGACAGCCTTGGATTTTTACCTTTTGTAACCTGAATAGACAATACACTCGTGCTATAATCATCTTCTCGGTCTGGATTTGGATAATCTTCTCGTTTATAGTTCTCCACGTCTTTTTTTACAATAAACCAAACCCTACTTCCTTCTAGTCTTTTGTTGTAAGTTTCAAAAGAGCAAAGCATTTCGTCTTCTGTGTAGTATTTTTTGAAAGAAAGCAACTCTTTCATAGTTTTACATTCTGGATAAAGCACATAGCCAGCCTCAGAAAGCAACTCCTCCACCGACTTTGTGCTGTCTGCATATTCAGGGGCGTCAAAGTCAATACTCTCCATATATTTGTCGTAAATCAAATCCTTGAAATCGGCAGTTTCATTGAACCTTATCAAATCGTCATACAACACCTTTGAAGGAGCAAACGAAGATAAGACCAACTTGGAAAGCAAACCTTCCTTTTCTTGAATAATAGGGAAGTAATCTCTGCACAACTGTGCAAATTTTTCGCCATATGCTCTTTTTAGAATATAAAAATCATTCATTTTCATTCCCTCATTTTTCTATTATAAATATTATAACACATCTATGTCGAAAATCAATAATTAAAGTCTATATTATTGAAGATTGTAAAATAAGAATTATATATCATTTTTTACTGCATAAAATTTTTATCTCTAAATAAAACTTATAAAAAATGGCTATTTTTCTTGACAAATTATCAATAAAATGCGAATAATAAATATAGAAAATTTTAGTTGAAGGAGGAGAGGAGATGACTCGCAGGGAAAGATTTGTGCTGTGGCTCAACAAAGTGGGCA
>JBJETV010000013.1:43770-53006 GCA_051883495.1 Christensenellales bacterium | reverse complement strand
CCCCTACTACCACACCAATGCAACTTACCGCAGAGTTAGCTCTTGAGTCATTCACAGTAGAAACATCAAGCACTTCATTTGCAAAGCTCAATCCAGATGGCTCAACCAACATAAATGGCTATTTGTTCAATGGAATGGGTATAGTTTTGGAACTTTATAACAAGGACAGACTGAATGGATAACAAAAAAAACCAACTCGACATATGATTAACCAAAAAAACAAACTCGACAACTCGTCGGGTTTGTTTTTTAATTATCAATTATTAGTTGTTAAGTATTCTTATTATATTATCAATTATCTACTTATCTATTTACCTGCTTATTTACCCACTTATAAATCTGCTTATCTATTTGTTATCTATTTTTTGTTTATCTGCTTATCTATATCTTGTTTGTTTTATCTATTATTAATTTGTTGTCTATTCACTGTCTATTTGTTGTTAGTTGTGAAATTTGCATTTTCATTTTCCACTGCTCCAACAAGAACTAGCGACATTGCCACCACAAAGAATACTATAAAGCAGGCAGGGTTGAGTAGTCCTTCTAGGGCTATGCACAACACACAACACAAGCAACAAAGTTTGTTAAAGTTGTATTTGCCAAAAAATGTTTTGTATTTTTGATAGTAAAATGGAATCATAAGCACCGTTCCCACTATGCCCAATGATGTGAACCACTGCAAAACGGTGTTGTGCGCCATAACGATATTAAGGGTTAGGCTAGGAGGTGGCTCACTTACCACAAACCCAATGCCAAAGATTGGGCTAGACCTAAATTGTTCTATGCACCACCCCCACAGTTCATCTCTACCGCTGGTGGATAATCCCCTTGAAATAAAACCAATGACAATTTCCCTCAAGGTTGGGATAGCAAATGTCAAAATGCCAACTCCAACAAGCACACTGCCAAATATTATGGATAGAGCCTTTCTTTTGGGAGATTTTGCAA
Organism: Christensenellales bacterium; assembly: GCA_051883495.1. Lineage (GTDB taxonomy): Bacteria > Bacillota > Clostridia > Christensenellales > UBA1242 > UBA7862. The sequence continues at coordinate 52,058 of JBJETV010000013.1, read as the reverse complement.
TGAGCCATATGCAAAGGGCGAGTATAACAAGACTACTTGTTACAATAACCCCACGACAATATGTCAAAAGCATAAAGACAAACATAATCGCAGAAAGAATAGTATATATGTATTTGTATTTTTCTGATTTTTTGGCTAGATAAATGCCACCAATCACCCCAAGTGGATAATAAAGAGCAGCAACATTGATAGACATATCACCAATAGATTGAACCCCACGAGATAAAATGCAATCTAGTATATCCCCACTTTGCACGAGAAGAAGTCCAAATTGCACAACAAGGCACATAGCCACCACAACAAAACACATCATGAGATAGGGGATAAGATTTTTGGTGTAGTTGATAGCAACAAAATACACAAGATACATGGCGACGTTCAGTGCAAGGATTATAAAAAAAGTTTTTATATCAAAATGGCCAATAATTCCGCCCAAAAGGAAGGCTATATCAGCAATCATCAACCCCCAAAACATATTGCCCTTGCGGACAGGCATTTTGCGATGTTTCACAATATAAAATATAAAAGATGCAAAAACAAAGCCAAAAACTATTGCATAAGTGGTCAATTCTGTTGGGTTTTGAACATCAACCGAAAAGAAAGGCACAAGCATAAAAGGTCCAAATAGCAGTTTTATATCATCACAGGTCAAAAAACATACTATTACCCCCACCGCAAGCACCGCTATAGCAACAACTGGAAGATTAAAACACCAAAATAACGTTGCTAGTGAGCAAATAGCAACCACACCCCAAATAGATTCCAAAAATAATTTTGTATTATTTATAATTTTTTCAAAAAATTTCATACAAAAAGTATAAATAAATTTAATTTATATGTCAAACAAAAGTAATTCAAAACAAAAAAAGTGCTATCAATTATCAATTTATTGATAGCAACAGAATTTATTATGATTATATCCCTTTGTTTATGTGTTTTGACATTTTAGATTATTTTTTATGCAATCTCCTTGCCAAAAACAACTTGAACAGTGGATATGTAAGTGGAACAAATATTCTTCTATACAAGTGATTTTTCTTGCAAGAAACAATATATTTCATATTGGATTTTAGGTTGAATAGCATATTTTTTATTGTTTGTTTGTCAGAATATTCACTTTTGTAGATATAATAAAGCATTTCTACACTAACTAGTCCCTTTAGGCTCTTAATGTATTTCTGTGCTTGGGGGTATTTGCCTTCGTATCTTTTTATTGCATTATCTATGCCGATAAGGGTTGTTAATCTATTTTCGTTAAATTTGCTATGCACAATGCTGTTTTTTCGTTGTCTGTAATAATATAAAATGGTGTTTGTGTAGACACATTTTTGGCAAAACATAAGATATTTTGAATTAAAATCCACATCTTCTCCATATATCACTTTTTTGTCAAAAACATTTGGATAATCTTCAAATTTTCTCAATATTTCGTGTTTGTAGAGTTTGCACCAAACATTAAGGTCAAATTTTTTGCAACTAAAATATTGGCACATTGCAGACTCTTGGTCAAAAAGTTGAATTTTTTGAGATTTATTTGGGCTTTTGCAATCTCCAAAATGGAAGTTTTCTTTAACTTTTTTATAATTGCAAATAGATATATCCGCATTATGCTCCACCATATTTTTGTAAAGATAGGTGAGTATATATGGAGAAGGGACATCATCTGGGTCGCAAAACCACACATATTCCCCCTGCGCTTTTGCAAGCCCATTGTTGCGAGCCATGCACAATTTTTGATTTTCTTGGTCAACAATTACGCAATTCTCTTTGCCTTTGCAAAATTCTTGCAGTAATTGCAAAGTATTGTCCTTTGAGCCGTCATTTACAAAGATAAACTCTGTATTTGGATAGTCAAATTGCTCCAAACTTGCAAACAAATCTGGCAAAAAACTTGCCACATTGTAACAAGGAAATATTGCTGATATAAGAGGTTTTTCCATTTTTACTCCAGTTTGTTATCTAACAATTTTCTAATTAAAAACTTGTCTATTATATTTTACAATTTCCGCATTATCAGCGAAGATTGTCATTTATAACCTGCAATTTTAACATTTATGGTTGTAATAGCAGTTATAATTTACACTTTACGCATTATTAGCGAAGAATATTATTTATTTTCTTGTGTTTCTTTGCACAATTTTTTATATTTTTCAAATGCCTGTGGAACTACTTCGTCCCATGTTATGTATAAGTCTTTTTTGCAGTTTTGTTGCACTTTTGCATATGTTTTTTCGTCTGCAAATATTTCTTCAATCCTTTGCGCAAAGGCTTCAGGTGTGTTTTGGGAGATATATCCATTTATTCCGTCATCTATTGCTGTTGCTGGCAGGGATGTATCAACAAAAACTGTGGGGACACTAAATGCAGCTGCCTCTATCCTTACTATGCCATCTGTGTCATAAGTGGAAGGAAATAGATGAAGGTTGGATATGGCAAAATGCTTGCCCTTTTCCACTGGGTCAACCACCTTGCCTACAAACACCACGTTGTCTTGCAGGTTTAATTTGGCTGTTTTATTTTCAAAATATTCCATATCTCCGCCATTGCCAACTATTAGCCATTTGAAATGGAAGCCTTTATCCTTCAAAATCTTGCAACAATCAAGCACAACATCAAGGTTTTTCAACTTGTTAACTCTGCCAATGGTGATAAATACTTTGTCGTCTGGCTGAATATTGTATTTTGCATAGAGTTCAGATTTTATATTCGCAATATCCTTGTCCGAAAAATTGTTCACAAGGTCAGTTGCGTTGGAGATTATGTCTGTCTTGCCCTTGTAACCATAGTAGCGAGCAAGTTCCACACACCCAGGACTCATCGTCCACAACTCATCGCATTTATTAAAGACTTTTGCAATAATATTAAGCATTATGCGAGTTATTGCCTTGCTTTTGGTCGCACGGAGAAAGTCTTTTTCAAATTGGCTGTGAAGTGTGCTTACAAGTGGAATTTTGTGTTTTTTGGCGTATTTTGCCCCCAATTTGCCGATTGTAAAAGGCGAATGAATATGAACCAAATCCAATTTGGCATCTTTTACCGCTTGCGAAAACTGCTTGTCAAATTTGGGCGTAGGCAAGTCATAGTCCAAGAAGGGTAGCGAGAGTTTCTTTTTGCACCTTACCACTTTATATGGCAGACTGCTATCGTCAAAATTTTTTCTGCCCACTGGGGCAAACACTGTTACATTGCACATCTTGGCAAGGCGTCTTGCATAATTATCCACAACCATAACAACGCCATCTACCATTGGAAAATATGTGTCAATAAATAGTCCAATATTCAATTTTTTGTTTGATTGCTCATCCATACTTTTACATTATCACAAACAAAGAAATTCTCCAAATAAATTTCAATAGTTTGGCAATTATGTTTTTGATATTTTTTTTGATTTTGAAAAATTTTTGTTGACAGACTCCTTTTGGTTGTGTTATGATAAAAACATCCATAGAGAGTGTGCGAGGGACAGCCCCTTTGACCACACAGCAACCTGCAATTGCAAGGTGCTAAAGGCTGAATGATGGGGAAATATCTTTGTCTTTTATCCCATCAATGCGATGGGATTTTTTTCTTGCAAATCTTTCTGTGGAAATATATTTTTGGAGAAAGATTATGAAAAAACTTAGTGAATTATTAAAAGAAGAAGAAAGAGTTTGGTTCTTGATAGATGATGAGAACAAGAAAGATTTTCTAAATTTTGCAAGGCAGTATGGGTGCAAATGGGCCGGTGGAGAGGAAATACATGTAAACGAAGACGAGTGCGGATATATTATGGATATAGATAGAACATTGTCCATTGGTCGCATTGGGACAACATGTGCCTTTTTGGGCAAAAATCAGCCAATTAAGATAAATTTTGCCGATTATCTTGCAGAAAACAGCGAAGTTGTTACAAGTGAAAGTGTAAACATAGGGCATCCAGACAAGACCTGCGATATGATAGCCGATGCCTTTTTGGACGAATCACTACGTCAAGACCCAATGTCGCAAATGGCGGTGGAATGTGCCATAAAGGACAACAAATTGTTTGTGTTTGGCGAAGCAACTACCAAGGCGAAGATTGACTATGACGGCATAGCAAGAAATATATTAAAGGATATTGGTTACAAGTGCCAGTTTGAAATAATAAAACAGATTAGCGAGCAAAGTGTGGATATCCACAATGCAGTGGCAACAGAAGAAGTGGGTGCCAATGATCAAGGGATGGTGTTTGGCTATGCAACTGATGAAACTCCGGAATTTATGCCATTGAGTATTGTTTTGGCACACAAATTGATGAGGGAATACGAGATTTTTCGCCAACAAAACAAGGGATATTTTGCAGATGCAAAAAGTCAAGTTACATTGCAATATCTTGATGGAAAACCTCTCAAAATCTTAACAGTGCTTGTGTCTGTTTCGCATGCTGAAGATATTTTGCAAGAGCAAATTGTCAGCACCATAAAAGAAAATGTTGTGGACAAAGTCCTTTGCAAATATTCTCAATATGTGCAAGAAGTGGATGTTATTATCAATCCAAGTGGCAGGTTTACCATTTGGGGAAGTTTTGGAGATAGCGGTTGTGTTGGCAGAAAAATTGTTGTGGACACCTACGGCGGAGTGGGCAGAGTAGGAGGAGGGTGTTTTTCCAGCAAAAATGCTACAAAAGTGGATAGGTCTGGCGCATACTATGCAAGATATGTAGCCAAAAACATTGTCGCACATGGATTTTGCCACAAGTGTGAAGTGCAAGTGGCATATGGCATTGGCTTAAGTAAACCCCTTGCTGTAAATATAAATACTTTTGGTTCGGAATTAAAGCCTATAGAGCAAATTCACCAATATGTCAAAGATAATTTTGACTTTTCACCAAAAAATATTATCAAAGAATTGGATTTGCTAAAGCCTATCTATGCCCAAACTGCATGCTATGGGCATTTTGGCAGAAACGAATTTGCTTGGGAGAAAATAAAGAATTAAATTGTTTTAGAATAAAAAAAGAGATAACCGTTGAGTTATCTCCTTTTTTACAATTCAAAATTATATTTTTTCTACCCATTTTTGAGGGATATTCTTGTCAATAAGAACCCATTTTGCAAGGTAGGTAAAGAATATTGTTACAAATGAACCAACGAGAACATCGGTAAAATAGTGAGCACCAGCAACAACTCGAGAGATACAAACAAGCACTGTCCATGAGATTGCTATGGCAAGGAAAATTGATTTCCATTTTTTTGTGTTTGTTTTTTCAAAACAATATGGCAACAAAACTAGAGCAAACACACTAGCACCAGCGCACGCATGTCCAGAAGGGAATGACTTGAAGAATTCGCTTGCAAATGGTGCAGTTGACGAAAATTTTTGTGTATTTATAACATACCATGGTGTGTAATAATCAAAGTTTTCCATGCCTTCGTAAACCATTGCTCTGTATCTCGTTCTGCATGCAATCCTTTTATATACTTGAACAACAAGGTTGCTGGCAATTGCAATCAAAATCATAATAATAGCCCACACTGCCAGTTGTTTTAGGCTTTCATCTTTGCATTTTGCAAATAATAGGCAAGCAACAAGTGTAGTTGCGCAAGAAAATAAGAAAATGACAATCTTTCCAATGGTGGATTTGCTAAAACCTTCTACCCCTGCAACAGAAAAATCAGCCAAATAATTTAGGAACTTGCTTGCTCCAAACAGCCCTACCCCCACACTCAACACTGCAAGGACAGCAATTATAAGATAATAATACCATTTTTTGCTGGCATTTCTTCGTGCCAAGTAGTTTATTAAAATAGAAAGTGAACAAATAAGGAGCAAATAAAGGACCATTTCTCCTACCACTTCGCCGGCTATTGCATAGAAGTTGGTCGTGTAATATTGTCCCCAAGTTATGTCTGCTAATGCTTTGCTTATTTGCAAGTCAAATATTGTTCCTAATGTAAGTGCTAATATGAAAGATCCCAAAACAATGCCAAATGTTATCTTCTTTGCTTTTTCCATCTTAACCTCTTTTTTTCAGTTTATATTTTTTACTTAATTATTATTAAAATTTTTCGTTTTTTGATATATAATTTCTATTTTTTCTTTGTTCTTGTTGTCTTTGTTTTTTCTTCTTTGTTTGAGATTTCTTTTGGGTGTTCTTCTTTTGAGTGTGGCACAGGTGTCAAACATTCTGGAGTTAGGCTGTCTGTTTCTACAGGCGCTCCACAATGAGGGCAGTTGTCATTGGTGCAAGGGAATCTAGTTTTGCAATATTTGCACACAATTTTGTGCTTTCTTTGGTTCGTAGTCGTGTTTTCCAAATTGGCATTTCCCTTGTGCTTGTGATATTTTTCTTCGCTATTGTTTGTTTCTCCGTTTTCTTCAAGAGAAGTCTTATTGGTTTCTTTTTCAAAGGAAGTTGGTAGCGAAACGAACATACTGCATATAGTGCAAATTATGCCAACAAATAGCAGAACAATGGTGGGATAAGTCATTCCCCCCGCCACAAGCAATATCAGTCCAGCGATTAGTATCCCCAACGATGCAAACAAAAATCCATATTTTTTGAGCATATCCTTTCTCCTATTTTTATCTAATTACATAGAAAATCTATTATACAAATTTATAATATTTTATCATTTTGATAAGCAAATTATTATTGCTTCCACAAGGCACGAATTAAACTGTATTATTAAACATTCACAGCGTCTTATATCGACAAATATTATCCTACAACTAGTTACAATTTCGATGCAACAGACAATGCAAGTTCAAACATTTTGAAGAAGTTATTTTCCCTTTCAGACGAAGTGGTGCATTTGCCAGAATATATTTCATCAGAAACGGTGCACAAGCACAACGCATTGGCATTGGCAAGTTTTGCATTGAGATAAAGAGAAGCCCCCTCCATCTCCACCCCGGCAATGTCAAGTTTTTTCACAAGAGATTGATTTAGTGTGGAATAAAATGTGTCGGTTGTCCAAATATTGCACAAGTTGTTTTGTAGGTTGGAGTCTTGCTCCAGCATTTTGTGCAGAAGGTTGTCGCTTGCCTCAAAGCAATTTACACCCTTTGTGCCACATATAGTTTTGCCATTTTGATATATATCCATAAGGTTTGTGTTGGTGTAGCAATTTTGAGCAATCAAAATATCGCCGATGCAATATTTTGGATTTAGCGAACCTATTGTTCCTACACGAATAGCATTTTTTACCCCATAATAGTTGAACAATTCATAAGCATATATGCCCATACTAGCAGGGCCCATACCTGTTGACATTATGGACACAGGCTTTCCGTTGTATGTGCCGGTGTAGCAAAAGTTGTTCCTTACAGAACTTACCAGTTTTGCATCTTTAAGATATTTCTTCGCCATTTTTTTTGCACGAAGTGGGTCGCCCGGCAAAATAACCGTCTGAGCTATTTCGCCAAATTTTGCTTCTATATGTGGAGTTGGAGTTTTATTCATATATTTATTGTAAAGATTTATAAAAAAATAGTCAACACAACTCGGCATTTTTTTGAAAAAATAAAAATGTTTTGTTCATTTTGTTTGGATAATTGCCTTTGTTTTTGTATAATAAATCAAATCTTATCCACATAATATGTCTAAATTGTGGAAATGTCGGGGTGAATTATGTTTTCTGTTGCTATTGATGGTCTTGCTGGGTGTGGGAAGTCTTCGTTGGCGTTAAGACTTGCCAAAAATTTGGGTTTTAGATATTTCAACACTGGGGCAATGTATAGGGGAATTACGTGTGAATATTTGCGAATTTTTGGAGAAACAGCGCCAAATGAAGAGAAAATGGCAAAATTACTAAAAGATTTGCAAGTGAAAATATCATTTGAGGGTGACAATCAAAGGGTGATTGTTAACGGAATTGACCAAACTCCTTATCTAAGGAGAGAAGTGGTGAGCAACACAACCCCCCTTGTTTCTGGATATGAGGGGCTTAGGGACAAGGTTAGGGAAATTCAGCGAGAATTTGCCAGAGAATACAACTGTGTGATGGAAGGGAGAGATATCGGCAGTGTAGTGCTTAAAAATGCAGATGTAAAGATATATCTCACAGCAACTAGCAGAGAAAGGGCAAAAAGACGATTTGCACAGATGGCAAATGACCCAGCAAGACCAAGCCTTGAAGAAGTGCTAAAAGATATTGAAGAAAGAGATGCAGTAGATAAAACTCGTGAGCATGGGAAATTGCTAGTTGCACCAGATGCAATAGTAGTTGACAATTCCAATTTAACCTTGGAGCAAACAGTTGCCTTTTGTGAAAAACTTATCAGAGAAAAGATGACAAAAAAAGGGTTGTAAAACCCTTTTTTTTGAT